>JBDZUZ010000020.1:826-33072 GCA_040255445.1 Planctomycetaceae bacterium
CATCTACTTCGGCCGCGCCCACTGCCCCGCCCTTTGACGGCCAGATGCTCGAACCCCCCGCCATCCTCCCCGTCGTCACCGCCCCCAAGCCCGGCGGCGACTACGCCGCGTGGCGCGCCTCGCTCGCCCCGCGCCCCTACGCCGAGGTCGCCGCGCTCGAAGACCTCTTCTACTGCTGCCACAATGCCGTCCGATCCGCGCAGGTCGAGTACATGCAGAACGGCCGCCAGCACCCCAAACGCTACACCACCATCCCCGCCGGCTTCGACCCCATCGCCAACGGCGGCGTCATCCACGAACGCCGTCACGCCCTCACCTGGTCCATCAACCCCAATGACTCCTGGGACGAGACCGATCTGAGCACGTGACCCGCACGAGACCCGCGCGGGCCCCGGTTCGATCCACACGCCACCATGTCCGATCTCCCGCCCATCCTCCCCGTCGGCACCGCCGTCGTTGTTCTCAACGAAGTCCGCGGCGGCGATGGCCGCATCCTCCACGCCCGCGGCAGCGCGGCCATCATCATCAAGGCCCCCGCCGACGCCGAGCACTCCTACCGCATCCGCTTCCCCGGCGGCGATGAAGCCGCGCTCAAACGCCGCGAGCTCGAAGTCCTCTCCCACTACGCCGCGGCCGGCTATCAACACGCCGACCCCCTCACGCGCTACAACCTCTTCGACCACGTCATCCTCCGCTGCATCATCGGCTCCCGCGCCTACGGCCTCGACCACGATGCCTCCGACACCGACCGCCGCGGCGTCTACCTCCCGCCCGCCGATATGCACTGGTCGATCTACGGCGTCCCCGAGCAGCTAGAGAACGATGCAACGCAGGAGACCTATTGGGAGCTCGAGAAGTTCCTCAAGCTCGCGCTCAAGGCCAACCCGAACGTCCTCGAGTGCCTCTTCACGCCGCTCACCGAACACGCCGACCCCATCGCCCGCGAGATCCTCGACCGCCGCGGCATCTTCCTCTCCCGCCTCGTCTACCAGACCTTCAACGGCTACGCGATGAGCCAGTTCAAGAAACTCGGCGCCGACCTGACGAACAAAGGCGGGATCAAGTGGAAGCACGCGATGCACCTGATCCGCCTGCTCCTCTCGGGCATCGCCGTCCTGCGCACCGGCGAGCTCCCGGTCCGCGTTGAGGCCGAGCACACACCGCGCCTCCTCGCCATCCGCGACGGCCTCGAACCGTGGGACGCGGTTGACGCCTGGCGCATCGAGCTCCATCGCGCCTTCGATGACGCCTTCGCCACGACCACCCTCCCCGACCGGCCCGATTACGAAGCCGCCAACAACATCCTCATCCGCGCCCGCCGCGCCATGTCCCATCGCACCGGCGCCTGAATCACACATGCCCACCCACACCGTCAACCTCGACCTCTGCCGCCAGATCGCGCAGCGCCACCCCTACCCGCTTCTCTTCGCCACCATCTCCGGAGCGCACCTCTACGGCTTCGCCTCCGCCGATTCCGACTACGACCTCCGCGGCGTGCACATCCTTCCCGCGGCGGAAGCCCTGGGGCTCCGCGAGACCCGCGACACCATCGAGTCCGAGGGGATCGAGCAGGGCGTCGAGATCGACCTGGTCACACACGATGCCGCCAAGTTCTTCCGCCTCCTCCTCCGCAAGAACGGCTATGTGCTCGAGCAGCTCCTCTCGCCGCACATCGTGCTCACGACGCCCGAGCACGAAGAACTCCGCGCCCTCGCCCCCGCCTGCATCACCCGCTTCCACGGCCACCACTACCTCGGCTTCGCGCAGACGCAGTGGCGCCTCTTCGAGAAGGAAACCCCGCCGCGTGTGAAGCCGCTGCTCTACGTCTACCGCGTTCTGCTCACCGGCATCCACCTGATGCGCACCGGCGAGCTCGATGCCAACCTCCCCAGCCTCAACGCCGCCTTCCGTCTCCCCTACATCGACGAGCTCATCGAACGCAAGACCTCCGGCGCCGAGAAGGAAACGCTCACCGGCGCCGACGTCGCCGTCCACGAATCCGAATACACCCGCCTCCGCGCCCTCCTCGAAACGGAGATGGCCAACTCCACACTCCCCGACTCCTCCACCGCACTCCCCGCCCTCAACGACCTCCTCATCCGCCTCCGCCTCGGCCCCCAGCCGCGCTGATTCCCTATCGCGCAAACGATCCCGCTCCCCATGCTCCTCACCATCTCCACAAGCACCACTTTCTCGCCATGACCGCAATCGAAGCCATTGCCGCCGTGTTCGGCGTTCTCTGCGTGGTGCTCACCATCCGCCAGAACATCTGGTGCTGGCCCACGGGCCTCGTGATGGTCATCCTGTACATCTATATTTTCGCCGATGCAAAGCTCTACGCCGACACCGGCCTGCAGGTCATCTACGTCGTCCTCTCCATCTACGGATGGGTCCACTGGTGCCGCGGCGGGAATCGCGAGAACCCGCTTCCGGTAACGACACTGTCCGGAAGAGCCCGTGCGGCCTGGCTCGCCGTCGCGCTCATCGGAACCGCGGCGCTCGGCGCCATGCTCGACAATCTCACTGATGCAGCGCTCCCGTACCCGGATGCGTTCATCGCGAGCCTGAGCCTGGTCGCCCAATGGCTCATGGCCCGCAAGAAGCTCGAGTCCTGGATCGCCTGGATCACGGTCGACACGGTCGCGATCGCGGTCTTCGCGGCCAAGGAGCTGTACATCACGAGCGGCCTCTACGCGCTCTTTCTGGGGCTCGCCATCGCGGGGTATCTTGAATGGAAGAAATCACGAAACGCGGCCGCGGTTTCCTCCTCGGGAAGTTCCTCCCTCCCCACCGAGGGCACCAGCTCCTCATCGAGTTCGCCCGCGGCTTCTGCCCCGAGTTGAGTGTGATGGTCTGCTCGATCGAGAGCGAACCGATCCCGGGCCCGCTCCGGCTCGCCTGGGTGCGCGAGCTCGCCACCGGATGCAACGTCGTGCACTGCGCCGAGGCGCTCCCGCAGGAACCCAAGGACAGCGCCGACTTCTGGCCCATCTGGCGAGCCGCGATCCGAAGGCATGTCCCCGACCCGATTGACTTCGTCTTTGCTTCAGAGCCGTACGGCGAACGCCTCGCCGCGGAGCTCGATGCGACGTTCATCCCGTTCGACCTGCAGCGCGAACTCTGCTCCACCTCCGGCACCGCGATCCGCACCGATCCGCTCGCGAACTGGGCGTTCATCCCCGAGTGCGTTCGCCCGCACTTCGTCAAGCGCATCGCGATCCTCGGCCCGGAATCAACGGGCAAGTCAACGCTCGCGCGCAATCTCGCTTCCGCATTCAACACGACATACGCGTGGGAGCATGCCCGCCCACTCCTGGATCTCAAGCAGGGCCGCTGCGATCCGCCCGACATCGAATTGATCGCGCGGTCCCAGCTCGCGCTCGAGGAAACAATGGCCCGTCGAGCCAACCGCGTTCTCCTTTGCGATACCACGCTGCTGCTCACCAAGGTCTGGAGCGAGGTGCTCTTCGGCGCGTGCCCGCCCTGGATCGCGCACGCCGCCCAACGCCGGTACGACCTCACACTCCTACTCGACGTCGATGTCCCCTGGGTCGACGACACGCAGCGATACTTCCCGGACCAGCCCCAGCGGGAGGCCTTCTTCAACCTCTGCCGATCCGAACTCGACCGCCTTGGTCACAAGTACTTCATCATCCGCGGCGACTACGCCTCGCGCACCGCCACCGCGATCGATGCAATCCGAGAGACCCTCCGCATCAACCCGGCCGCCGCAACGCGGCCGGGTTAGGTAATCGTGGATCGACGCCGCGCTGTACGCTCTCCAACAACACGCCACCACAACCCCCTCCGGGGACCCGCCCATGGACCTCGCCCGCCTCAAAGCACTCCTCGAAGAACAGAGCGATGGCAACCGCCAGCTCCTCGATGCCCTGCGCAACGCCGGGGCCGACCTCACCAAGCCCGCCCACATCCTCCACTACCTCTACTTCAGAGACCGCGAGATCGCCGAGGCCGTCGCCCAGGACCTCCGCGAGAAGGGCTACGACCCCGTGACCGTCCGTCTCTCTCGCGCCCAGCCGCTCCTCAGACGCATCTTCGGCCCGCGCGAGTACTCCTGCATCGCCGAAACCCGCGCCGCCCCCACTCCAGAGAATGTCGCCGAGACAACCAAACTGATGTGCACCATCGCCGTCCTCGGCCGCGGCCAGTACGACGGCTGGGAAGCCAGCCTCGAGAAGTGACCCGTGCCTCAAGTTTCGCCGCCCCAGCGGCGACACTTGAGGAGCTGGCGCTGCGGCCGCCGCGCCTCTGACCAACTCACGTCACCATCAATCGCCACCACCCACCGCGGCCCCACACTCCGGACACACACCACCCCCGCCGCGCACGTCGTACCCGCACGCCCTGCAGAACCCCGGCCGGCGCCAGTTCTCGCCGCGCCGCAAGAGCCGCCACGCGATCACCAGTGGCGGAACCGCCAGCCACCAGATCGGCACCGTCACCGCGTACACCTTGGCGATGTACTGCGGGGTCCCGCCGTACGCCGTGCCCATGACCCGATAGTCCACCCGCCACCGCACCGGCGGAATCACGTACACATCATACATCCAGCCATCACTCTCCCACGCGCGCACACCACCGCGCCCCGGCCGCCACAGCGGCGACAGCAGATACACACTCCCGCCATGCACCGCCACATACCCCGGCGCACCCGCCCGCCACGCGTTGCGCCGAAGCGTCCCCACCCACGCCCCAACCAGCACCACACCCACCGCCGCGGCGACCAGCCCCAGCCAGAAACCCCGCGGCCGCCATGCCCACCCTGCACCCATCTCCACACCCTACCGAACCGGCCGCCCCACCTCCAACACTCGAACTTCCCAACCACCAACATGTATGCTGTAAGCTGTCAGCTGTAAGCTTTTCCAATGTCCACTGTCCGCTTTACGCTTTACGCTTTCCGCTTTAACAGCCCCTCCGGCACCCCCATCAAATCCCCGCGCCCCAACACCTCCGCCACCTCCCCGATTCTCCGCGCATCCTCCACACGAAACCCGCTCGACTCCGTCCGCCGCAGCGCTGTCAGCATCCCCCCAGCGCCGAGCGCAGCACCAATGTCCCGCGCCAGACTCCGGATGTACGTCCCCTTCCCGCACTCGATATCCAGCACTACCCGCGGCCAGTCCCACTCCGTCACCGCGAGCGCCATCACCTCCACCTCGCGCGGCGCCAATTCCACCGACTCCCCCTCCCGCGCCATCTGATACGCCCGCCGCCCACCCACCGACACCGCCGAGTACCGCGGCGGGACCTGCTGGATCTTCCCGGTAAACCCCTTCAGCAATTCCTCGAACCGCGCCCGCTCCACCGCGGGAACATGCTCAACCGCCTCAATCTCGCCCTCTTTATCGTCCGTGTCCGAGCGGTGCGCGAAATCGACCTTCGCGATGTACCGCTTCCGCCCGCCCATCATGACATTGCACAGCGGCGTCGCCTTCCCGCACAAGACCACCAGCAGCCCCGTCGCCATCGGGTCCAGCGTCCCCGCGTGCCCCACCTTCACGCGCTTGGGCGCCCCGCCCCGCCGCAGCCGCGTCCGCACGATCGCGCACACATCCATCGATGTGTACCCGCTCTCCTTATCTATAAGAAGAATCCCCGCCAGCGCTTCCTGCGTGTCACTCACCGTCGGTCTCCTGCGCCGGCTCATCGTCGCTGCCCAACCCCCACAACACCAGCTCCTCAACCTTCCCCTTCGAGTAGTTGAACCCGCGGAACTCGCCGAGCGATTCCGAGCGAACACCGTCAACCGCCGGCACCTCCACCCCGCGCCGCAGCAGCACCATCCCATCCGGATGCTCAACCACCCACGCCGTGAGCCCGTCCCGCACGATCCGCTCCGCCCGCCCCCGCGTCTCGAAGACCAGACTGTCTTCTTCGTACCCCATCATCCCCAGCGGCCGCGCGCCCTCTCCATCAACCTCGCGCACCACCTCCGCCACCGCCACACTCGTCCACACCGGCAGCCGCGGCAGCACAATTCCCATTACCGCGAACCCGAACAACATCGCCGCGAGGATCCCGAAATCCTGCGCCATCAGCCACCGGCCGCGCTGCACACCCCGCATCGCCCGTGCCGCCACCACCGCGCCGACAAACGCGATCAGCACACCCATCGACACCCGCCCCACATACACCACCGCAGCGCCCGCCCCGATCACCACCGCCGCCGTCGCCCCGCCCCACACCCACGCCGCCACACGCGTGAACCACGTCCGCAGACCCGACAATGCGCCCCCCGCCGCCGCGTACACACCCCGCGCGGTCACGATCGCCAGCGCGGGGTACAGCGGCATCGTGTAGTGCGGCAGCTTGGTGCTCACCGCCTCCATCACGATCCACCCCGGCACAATCCACGACATCAGGAACAGTTCGGCGTCCCGCCCGCCCCAGCGGCCACCTCTCCAGCCACCAGCGCGCACGCCCAGCTTCCACGCCCGCACCAGACTCAAACCAACAAGCAGACTCCCCGGCCAGAAGAGCAGCAGCATCAAGAGCGTGTGATACCCCGGCGGGCCCCAGTGCCCTTCCTTTGCCGAGACGCTCCGCCCCAACACCTCATCGCGCACGATCGAGACATACCGATCCCACCCGACCGCCTCACCCACCGCCCACACCCACGGCGCCACCGCCGCGGCGACCACCAGCAGCCCGACCTCCCACCGCAACCGCACCAGCCACTTCCATTCCCGCTGCAGCGCACTCATCGCGAGCGCGGCGAGCACCACCACACCCGGCGTGATCGGCCCCTTGGTCATCACCCCCCCGGCCACACACACCCACAGCCCCAGCACGCTCCTCCACTGTGTCCGCTCGCGCCCCTCCCACACCCGCCACAAAAACCCCATCGCCCCGACGGTCCATGCCAGCAGCACCATGTCCGACCGCGCCTGGTGCGTTTCCCACGCCACCACCGGGCACACCGCCAGCAGCGCCCCCGCCAGCCACGCCACCCGCCGGCCCCCCTCGCCGCGGTACACCATCCGCCCGACCCAGTACGTCCCCATGACCGCCACCACACCCGCGATGACCGACGGCACGCGGTACATCCATATGGAATCGCGCTCCGGCCGCCCCCCGGTGAAGACCGCCGCGGACCCCGCCTGCAACCAATAGATCAGCGGCGGCTTGTTCAGCCGCTCCCGCTCCTGCACCCGCGGCACCACCAACCCCCGCCACTCGCCCGCAACGGCCGATTCGAACATCTGCCGGCTCGCCTGCGCGAACCGCGCTTCGTCCCGATCGACCGCCGGGATCGACAACAGCCCCGGCAGATACACTGCGAGGCAGATCGTCAGCAGCGACACCCACCCGAACCGGTCCGCCCACGCGCCACCACGACCGCCACTACGCCCCCCGCCACGCACACCACGCCCCGGATCAAGCCCGCGCTCGCCCGCTTCCTCCCCCTCCATGATGTCACCATCGAGCTTCCGCATCGCCCGCGACTATAACCGGGGCCTCCCGGCCCCCGCCCGCTGGGTGCATGGCGCGCTCTTCCCCTACCGCTGGTCGCTGGTCCCCGCCCGCCGCATTTGGGCCGCGCCGCTGCTGTTCGCGGTCACCGGCGTGCTCCTGCTGATCTGGTTCGACCCAGCCCTGATCAAGCTCTCGCGGATGATGCCCGAGGGCGGCGACATCAAGCGCGAACTCAATGTCCTCCAGCAATACGGCGCGTTCTCCTCGATCGTGATCACCTGCGTGCTGATGCTGCTGCTCGACCGCCGCTCGCCGGTGTTCAAGTGGGGCGCAGTGATCAACCTCGTCGCCGCGATCCTGGCGATGTCGCTCTTCGTCAACATCCTCAAGATGACAATCGGCCGCCCCCGCCCGCGGCTGGATGCGCCGTACACCTTCCTCTGGCCCTGGGGCACGCACCCGCTCGAACGCGGCGGCGAGATCGTCCACCGCCACGCCTGGGAGATCTGGGGCGACATCTCATCGGACCTCTGGTCCATGCCCAGCAGCCACACCGCCGCCGCGGCGGTGCTCTCCCTCTTCCTCTACCGGATGTACCCCCAACTCCGAGTCTTCACGATCGTGATGGTCGCGATCGTCGGCACCGCCCGGGTCCTCTTCGGTGCCCACTACCCCACCGACGTCGTGGTCGGCGCCGCCGCCGGCTACGTCATCGCCGCGGTGGTCCTCAACCTCAACCCCGGCCCCAGACTCCTCGCCCGCCGCGAACAGCCCCGGGCCTGACCTCCCCCCACTTTGTGCCTCTGTGCCTTTGTGCCTCTGTGCCTCCCGCCCTACACTCCCCGCCCTCAGCACACACCAACGGAGAGGTGTCCGAGAGGCTGAAGGAGCAGCACTGGAAATGCTGTATACGGGTAACCGTATCGGGGGTTCGAATCCCCCCCTCTCCGCTTGAACCGACCCCACCGCCGCGGCCCAGCCGCGGCGGTTGTCGTTTCTGGCCCCTCCGGGCGCACATTACCGCACCGTTCCACAAAGAGCTGGAACAAAAACCGATCAGATTGTGCTTCGCACGCTCCGCACGCCCTGTTAATGTGAACCCGCGGGCGTTTCCCCCGCCAGGACCCTTCAACAGGAGAGAGACACCATGGTTCGTAGCTTCGCCGCCATCGTCGGCCTCGCGCTCGTCGCATCGGCCCACGCTCAGCTCGCCAACCCCGGCTTCGAGGATGACATCACGACCGACGGCCCCCCCTTCGTCGGCTCGTGGGAGGGCTTCTCCTCCGGCGCGCCGAACACGGGCGTGGGCAACAGCGAGCTCGGCCCGCGCTCTGGCGCCCGCCACGCCGCGCTGAATATCTTCGGCGACGACAACAGCTTCACGGGCGTCTTCCAGGACGCCCCCGTCACCGCCGGCACGATGTACACCTTCGGCGGCTGGCACGCCGCGGGTACCAGCATCCTCGATGTCGGCGTTGAGTTCCGCATCGAGTGGCGCAACTCCGGCACCGACACCGAGGTGTCGCGCACGCTCAACGGCACCGCCGCGCCGCTCCCCGGTGCCGGATACCAGGAGTTCTCGCTCACCGCGATGGCCCCCGCCGGCGCCGACCTCGCCCGTCTGGTCTACGCCATCCAGACCTTTGGCGGCGACGGCCCCACCAACAACGGCTCGATCTGGCTGGACGACATGAGCTTCGTCCCGGCCCCCGGCTCGCTCGCTCTGGTGGGCATGGGCGGCCTGATGATGGCGCGTCGTCGCCGCTGATCTGTCCGAGGCCTTGAGACTCAATCGCGACCGCCGCGGCCGACACGCCGCGGCGGTTTTTCTTTGTCGGCGGCTTCGACAACAATCCGACACCGAAAGGAGATCACCATGTGGCCACGACGCCTTCCTGCTCTCGTGCTCCCCGCTCTTCTCGCCTCCACGCTCGCCGGGTGCGCCGGCAGCAGCCCGGCGCCGGACTCGCCAAGCAACGCCGACGCAACGACAGGGAACCCGCCGGTCGCCGCCGCGGCGGTTGACGATCCGTACCCGGGCGTCAACACGGTCGGGTACGACCGCAACATCTGGCAGACACTGCTGAGCAATCACGAGAAGATCCGCCGCGATGTGGTGTTCACAGAGACCGGCGTCGAGGCGGTGACCGAGAGCGATGACCCGAAGATCACCGCCCTGATCAAGAACCACGCCCACGCGATGCACGCGCGGATGAAGACGGGCGCCTCGGTCCGCATCTGGGACCCGGTCTTTGCCGAGCTCTTCGCGAATTATCAGAAGGTCACGCTGACGGTGACGGACACGGACAAGGGCGTGCGGATCGTTGAGTCGAGCGATGATCCCAAGGTGGTCGCGCTGCTCTGGAGCCACGCGGCGGGGGTGAACGATTTCGTGCGGCGGGGGCATGACTCCTCGGCGGAAGCGACGAAGCGGATCGAGCCGGGGGAGGTGCCGGAGCGGGAGCGGGTGGGGCAGGGGTGGTGAGTTGAATTGATCCGGCGTGCGACAGGCTGGCTGCTTTCAGCCAGCCTGTGGGGATTGGCACCAAGCTCTCGTATATGGGGATTGGCAGCCCAACCCACAGGCTCGTGCAGAGCCACGAGCCTGTGGCACGGCGAACTGCGCTCCGTCCCGGTTTCCTACCATCGGGTATGCCAAGCACCAACGGCGCTGCGACCGCTTCTTTGCCTGATTCCCGGACCGCCGGCGACTCCGCCGCGGCGGCCAAGGCTGCCCCGGGTGGGTGGGAGTATGCCCCCGCGCCGGAGACTGTGAAGGTCGAGATCAAGCCGACCTATGGCCTGTTCATCAACGGCGGGTTCGTCGAAGCGTCGGAGTCGTTCGACACCATCAACCCGGCGACGGAGGCGAGGCTCGCGCGGGTGGGGCAGGCTTCGGATGCGGATGTTGATGCGGCGGTGAAGTCAGCGCGGCGGGCGCAGCCGAAGTGGGCGGGGCTCAAGCCGAGCGAGCGGGCCAAGTACCTGTTCCGGATCGCGCGGCGGATCCAGGAGCGGGCACGCGAGCTGGCGGTGCTCGAGACGCTCGACAGCGGCAAGCCGATCAAGGAATCGCGCGATGTCGACCTGCCGCTGGTCGCCGCGCACTTCTTCTACCACGCGGGCTGGGCGGACAAGCTCGAGTACGCGTTCCCGGGTGTGTCTCCGCGGCCCATCGGCGTGTGCGGGCAGATCATCCCTTGGAACTTCCCGCTGCTCATGGCGGCGTGGAAATTGGCTCCTGCGCTGGCGTGCGGCAACACGGTGGTCTTGAAGCCCGCGGAGACGACGCCGCTCACCGCGCTGCGGCTGGCGGAGATCCTCGAGGAAGTCGATCTCCCGCCGGGCGTGGTCAACATCATCACCGGTGATGGCCGGACCGGCGCTGCGCTGGCCGCGCACCCCGGCATCGACAAGCTCGCCTTCACCGGCTCGACCGAGGTGGGCAAGAAGATCGCCGCGGCCGCCGCGCCGCGGGGCACGAAGCTCACGCTCGAGCTCGGCGGCAAGAGCCCGCACATCATCTTTGAAGATGCGAGTCTCGATCAGGCGATCGAGGGCATCATCCAGGGGATCTACTTCAACCAGGGTGAAGTCTGCTGCGCCGGCTCGCGGCTGTTTGTGCAGGAATCGATCCTCGACACGGTGATCAAGAAGCTCAACCTCCGCATGGCGAGCCTGCGCGTCGGCGACCCGATGGACAAGAACACCGATGTGGGCGCGCTCAACAGCCGCATGCAGATGGAGAAGGTGCGGCACTACATGCAGGTCGGCCCCCGCGAGGGTGCGATGTTGCACGAGGCGAACACTTCGAAACTGCCCGAGAAGGGCTACTGGTGCCGCCCGTGTTTCTTTACCGGTGTGCAGCCGAGCCACACGATCGCGCGGGAAGAGATCTTCGGGCCGGTCTTGAGCGTCATGAGCTTCCGTACGCCCGATGAAGCGCTCACCCGCGCCAACAACACGCCGTACGGCCTCGCCGCGGGTGTGTGGACCGACAAGGGCTCGAAGATCTTCGACACCGCCCGCAAGCTCAAGGCCGGTGTGATCTGGTGCAACACCTACAACAAGTTCGACCCGGCCAGCCCCTTCGGTGGCTTCAAGGAGAGCGGCTTCGGCCGCGAGGGCGGGCTGCAGGGGTTGCGGGCGTATGTGAAGTTTGACTGATCCGCTCCGCGACACCGCGATCGATCGCACCCTAACGACTCTCTCGCCACCGCCCGCCCACACCGAGCAACGCAACGCACACGCCGGCACAACGACAGGAATCACCCGATGGCACGCCTCGATGTGTTGAAGACCTACAAGCTGTTCATCGATGGCAAGTTCCCGCGCACCGAGAGCGGCCGCAGCTGGCCGGTCCGCTCGGGCGTAGCGCCCAAGGGCAAGAAGGCCGCGGATTCGCCTGTCGTCGCGCACCTGTGTCTCGCCTCGCGCAAGGACCTCCGCGAGGCCGTCGAGGCCGCCCGCAAGGCGCAGGGGGGATGGGCGAATGCCACCGCGTACAACCGCGGCCAAATCCTCTACCGCATGGCGGAGATGATGGAGGGCAAGCGCCGCGAGCTCGAAGAAGCCGTGTCGCTCGTCGCTATCAACGGCAAGAAGCCGACATCACGCGCCGCCGCGGCGGAGGTCGAGGCGGCGATCGATCGCCTCGTCTGTTTCGCCGGCTGGGCCGACAAGTTCGGCCAGGTGCTCGGCTGCAACAACCCCGTCAGCGGCCCCTTTTACAACTTCACGGTGCCCGAGGCGACGGGCGTCGTCGCGGTGCTGCCGCCCGATGAGCACCCGCTGCTGGGGCTGATCGCGCTCGCCGCCCCCGCGCTCTGCGCCGGTAACACCGTCATCACGCTCGCGAGCGAGGCCAACCCCATCCCCGCCGCGGTGCTCGGCGAGGTCTGCGCCACCAGCGATGTGCCCGGCGGGGTCTTCAACATCCTGACGGGCACGCGCGATGAGCTGGTGTCCTTCATCGCAGGCCATCGCGATATCGACGCCATCCACGCCGCGGGCCTGCCCGCCGCGCACGCGGCGAGCCTCCGCGCTGGGGCCGCAGAGAACCTCAAGCGCGTCGTCACGCACGCCGATGCCGAATTCGACAGCACCGCCGCCACCAGCCCCTGGTGGATCGAGCCCTTCGTCGAGATGAAGACGATCTGGCACCCCGCGGCGGTCTGACCGGTGCCACAAGTTTGGCCGGCTTTGCGGCCACACTTGTGGATCAGCGCCGCTCGCGCAAGGCACTCAACCCCGCCGCGCCTCGGGCCGCCCCATCTCGAACGCGCGGATCACGTTGTGCGCGGCGATGCAGAAGAGCGCGCCCGCCACCACGGCGAGCAGTGCGCCGATCGAGCCCGCGAGCCAGCCTGGCATCGAGCTCACCGTCTCGCCGAACCAGCCGCGGCCGATGTACGCCATCGCGCCGACGAACGCCAGCGGCAGGCCCGAAGCGCCCGCCCAGACGAGGTGGTTCATCGAGCGGGGGTTCCGCAGGAGGACCGTCGCCGCGGCGACCAGCGCGAGGAGCCCGGCGGCGCCGATGCGGCCGAGCATCCACAGCATCATCACCCGGCCCTGTGACTCGGCGAGGTTCGGCAGCTCCGTGAAGGGCACACTCCGCACGCTCAGCCACCCCAGGACGGCGCCGGTGAAGTACGTTCCGGCGGTACACATGACACCGATCGCCGGGGCCGACTGGTACCGGCCCGCCGCGATCAGGAGTCCGAAGACCGAGGCGACCAGCACCACGATCTCGAAGCCGATCAGGAACCACAGCGGCTTGGCCGCGGCCATGAAGCCCAGGCCGAAGATCGCGAGCGTCGAGAGGCCGACCGCGGCAGCGACCACGCCGACGAGCAACCGGGCGGGCTTCGAGAGCGGACGCGGGAGGGCGGGGTTGGGTTGGGTCGTCTGCATCTGGTTCACGGGATCTCCGGGGATGTTTTCGGCTGTTGGAGCACCCGGCCACCGGGGGATTGTCAGATTGCGCCGCCCGGCGGGGCGGGGAGGGCGGTCGGTAGGGGGATCCCCCCAAACTTCCCGGTCGCGAGGGGGTCGGTCTGAAGTCGGGGTATCGGGTGTTCCGATGGTGTGGCGGGCATGTCGTGCGCCCGCGAGGTAGCACCATGGATAACACCGATCGCGGCATGTTGTTCGAGACGGGCGGCGAGATTGAAGCCCGCCGGATGTACCGGCGGGTCTTGGCGTGCTGGGCGGGCGATCTGATGCAGATCCGTGCCCGCGGCCTGGACACCCCCCGACGGAGGGGAGCGGTCCGCGGCTGGCCCGCCGCCCCGGCCGCGACCGGCGCGCCGATTGCGGGTGATCCGGTTGATCGTGCGGTCCCGGCATGGAGGCCGGAGCCGCAGCGCAAGGCCGCGTGATTCTCGTTCGAGCAGGGAGGCGGTGATTCGATGGGCGGCATTACCAGCGGCGTCGGTGTCTTCAGCGGCATCAACTCGGCATCGATCATCGACCAGCTTCTCGCGCTCGAGGCCCGGCCAAAGCAGCAGGCCCAGAGCCGGATCCTGCAGCTCCAGCTGCAGCAGGGGGCGTGGCTGGACATCAACACGCGCATGACCGCCCTGCGCAGCTCGGCGAAGGGATTCCAGACCAACAACACGTTCCAGGCCAAGTCGGCGACGGTCTCCAACACCGATGTGCTCACGGCGACCGCGTCGATCGATGCGCCGCCGGGCACGTATCAGTTCGTCGTCGACCGGCTGGTGTCGTCGCAGCAGATGCTCGGGCGCGGCTTCGCGAGCCGCGACACCACGGCCGCGGGCCTCACCAAGCTGACGATCGAGAGCGACAGGGCGCGGCTCGACCGCGATGTGTCTCTCGCCCAGCTCAACGACGGCGCGGGCATCGAGCGCGGCCGCATCTCCATCACCGACTCGGCGGGCCGCGTCGCCAACGTCGACCTCACCCGGGTCGGCACGGTCAACGAGGTGCTCGAGGCGATCAACAGCAACGGCACAGCGCAGGTCACCGCGACGATCGAGGGCGGGCGGTTCGTCGTCAAGGACAACGCGGGCGGCTCGCTCACGATCGCGAACGCCGGCGGTTACAACACCGCGGCGAGCCTTGGCCTCGCCGGCACCGCGACGGGCCAGATCAGCGGGACCGAGTTGTACCGGCTCTCGAACAACACATCGCTCGCCGCGCTCAACGACGGCAACGGGGTCTCGATCAACAACCCCGTCGGCGAGGACGTGTTCAGCTTCTCGCTCACGATCGACGACGGCGGCAGCGAGCCGATGCTGGTCAAGGTCAATGTCGGCGATGTCTGGGAGGATGTCGACGGGACGCTGACGAAGACGGGCGGCGCGGTGGCCAATGTCGGCCAGGCGCTCGACCGCATCAACTCCGCGCTGACCGAGGCGGGTTTCAGCACGATCGCTGCTTCGATCGATTCGGCCAACGGCCGGATCGTGCTGCGCGATAGCGTCGGCGGCCGGACGATCACCGTCGCCGAGAACGGCGACTCGACGGCGCGCGACCTGGGGCTTCTGGTCTCCCCCACTGTCGGCGGGGAGATCGAAGGACGCCGCATTCTCGCGGGCATGACCGAGACGCTCGCGGGCGGCATCAATGGGGGCAGCGGCATCGGCGGCGATGGCCAACTGAACTTCACGCTGCGCGACGGTTCGACGTTCAACCTCACGCTCAACCGGTCGGGGTCGCTGCAGGATGTCTTCCGCCAGATCGAGGCCGCTTCGGGCACGATGCCGGGCGGACAGCCGAAGGTGTCGGTCGCGTTGGACAGCCGCGGCACGGGCTTCCGTATCACGGACAATACCGGCGGCGGCGGCAACCTGATCATCGAAGGGACCAACGGCGCGGATACCGCCGCATCGCTGGGCATCTCGACCGGGCCGACCGGCGTCGCGGCGAACACCAAGGACTCGGGCAACATGCAGCGGCAGTACATCGGCCGCGCCACCGCTGTCAGTTCGCTCAACAACGGCAAGGGCCTGGGCACGGGTGTCTTCCGCATCACCGATGCGACCGGCGCTTCGCAGACGGTCGACATCGGCAGCGACACGCTGACGATCGGCGACCTGATCGACGAGGTGAACTCCCGCGGCCTGGCGATCGAGGCCCGCATCAACGCCAACGGTGACGGCATCGAGATCGTCGAGACCATCCCGGACGGCGGCACCGCGGGGGTGACGAAGATCAAGATCGAGGATGTCTCGGGCGCTGTCGCCAAGGGGCTCAATATCCTGGGCGAGGCGACCGGCACCGGAGCCGACAACAAGCTCAACGGCAGCTACGAGCGCGAGATCAACGTCTCCGCGGCGGACACGCTCCAGCAGGTCATGCAGAAGATCAACGAGGCCAAGGCCGGTGTGAACGCGGCGATCATCAACGACGGCTCGGGCCTGACGCCGTTCCGCCTGAGCCTCTCGTCGACGCAGGCGGGCGTCGCCGGGCGCTTCATCCTCGCGACCGAGGGCGGCGATCTGGGCCTGCAGACGCTCGACAAGGGCAACGACGCCCGGGCGTTCTACGGCTCATCCGACCCGGCCCGCGGCATTCTCGTCGGCGGGTCGAGCAACACGCTCGACGGCATCGTCACGGGCGTGCGCATCGACCTCAAGGGCGTCAGCAACGACCCGGTGACGATCAGTGTCGCGAATGACACGGAAGCGATCGAGGCCGCGGTCGAGGTGTTCGTCCGCACTTTCAATACGGTCATCGAGCGGATCGACTTCCAGAGCAAGTACGACACCGCCGCCAAGAGGGGCGGCCCGCTGCTCAATGACGGCACGGCCCGCGAGCTTCGCGCCCAGCTCTTCACCCAGGTCACCGCGCCGAGCCTGAACACCGCCGGCCGCTTCGATCGCCTCGTGGACATCGGCATCAAGGTCAGTTCGGGCGGCCGGATCGAGTTCGACAAGGACCGTTTCCGCCAGGCGATGGCCGAGGACCCTGCGAGCGTGCAGGCCCTCTTCACAGCGCAGGAAACCGAGGAGGATGAGTTCATCGACCTCGACGACGGCATCCGGGTCCGCAACCCCAACGCGGGCCGGGCTTTCACCAGCCTGGGTGTCATGGGTCAATTCGAGCAGCTCGCGGAGCGATTCCTCAACACCACCAATGGTGTCTTGACCGGGCGGACCGACGGCATCCAGAAGCAGATCGACCTGCAGACGTCGCGGATCGGGCAGATCGACGACCGGCTGGCGCGGCGGCGGGCCCAGCTCGAGCGGCAGTTCCAGGCGATGGAGTCGGCGATCGGCAAGCTCCAGACCCAGCAGGCGGCCCTGGCCAGCCTCCCCCGATGATCACCACCTCACCCGGGGGTCCGAAAAACCCGCCCGGCACGCCGTGACCCGGCTGAATCGGGCCGCCCGACAGGTCGATAAGAACGGTGATGTTGCCCAACCCGCAGAACAACAACCTCTCCTCCCAGGCCAACGCCTACCTGCGGACCCGCGTGATGACCGCGAGCCCGGAGGAGCTGCGCATGCTGCTCCTGGACGGGGCGGTGAAGTTCGCCCATCAAGGGCGCGACGGTCTGGCCCGCAAGGACCACGAGGCCGCGTACCTGGGCGTGTCGCAGTGCCGCAACATCATCTTCGAACTGATGACCAGCGTTCGCGAAGAGGTCGATCCCGAGCTGGTCGCCAACGTGAAGGCGCTGTACGGCTTCATCTACAAGTCGCTGGTGGAGTCGCTCCACGAGAAGGACCTGGAGAAGCTCGACAAGATGATCGGTCTGATCGAGTACGAGCGCGAGACCTGGGCGATGCTGCTTCAGCAACTCGCGGATGAGCGGGGTACTGCAGCGCCCGCGCGCCCCGCGCCCGCGGCGGCTCCGGGGACCCGTGCGCCGCTCAGCGTGCAGGGCTGAGCGGAAGGGACAGAGGGACGAAGGGACAGAGGGACAGAGTGAGGGGAACGGGAGAGGGATCAAGGGATCGCGGCGGTTCACTCCGCGCGAAGTTCATGTGGTGAGACACGTTTTGTGCCCCGCGTGAATCGTCCGAGAGCGCAGACAGTAAAAGCGGATTGATGAGAGCGATGCTCGCGCATCGTCTTATTCACTTTGTCCCTCTGTCCCTCTGTCCCTTTGTCCCTCATTGCGCAAACGCTTCTGCGATTTCCGCGGCCAGCTTGTCCATCACGAACACGCTGTTGACGTTGGCGTCGAACTCGCGTTCGGCCTGGCGGAGGCGGTCGATGGCGTCGGCGGCGCGTGCGGCGCGGTCGGGGTTTCGGGAGGCGGCGCTGCGCATCTCGGCGCGGAGGCGGTGGCTGATGAGCCTGAACATCCAGTCGGCGCCGGCGCGGTTGGCGGCTTCCTTGCTCGCGTTGTCGTGCGCATCGACCCAGGCCTTGGCGTAGCCCTCGACCAGGTCGGCCATGGTCTGGCCCAAGCCGAGGGCGAACTCGCCGCGGACAGCGCGGTCGAGGCCGGGGGCGAGGGTGTCGCGCCACTGGGCGAGGCCCCATTGCAGCGCGTGGAGGAATGCGCCGGGGGAGCCCTCCGCGAAATCGAGCAGCCAGTCGCGTTGATCGCGGAGCAGGTCGAAGGTGTGCCGCGAGAGCCAGGCGCCCATGGCTTCGGGCGTGAGGGGCGTGAAGGCGACGCGCTGGCAGCGGGAGCGGATGGTCGGGAGGAGCTGCTCCTCGCTGGTGGTCACGAGGATGATCACGGTGCGCTCGGGGGGCTCCTCCATCGTCTTGAGGATGGAGTTCTGCACCGGCGCGTTGTAGGGCGAGGCGTCGAGCAGCTCGGCCTCATCGACGATGAAGACCTTGCTGGCGACCGCATCGTTGCGGATCGATGCGGCGAGGTGCGCGGGGTCGAGGAGGTGGTCGCGGATGACCTGCTTGGGGATGGTGCGGAGCTTCTTGTTGCGGGTCTCGCGGTCTTCGGAATAGAGCGCGAGTTCTTTGGTGATGACGTGCAGGTCGGGGTGCGTGCCCGCGGCGAGGAGGTGTTGCACGCGCGAATCGGGGTCGGGCGCGAGTTCGCCTGTGAGGCCGACCGCCGTCGTCGGGTCGAGGAGGAGCGCGGCGAAGGCGACGGCGGTCGTGAGTTTCCCGACGCCCTGGGGGCCGTGGAAGATCCAGGCGTGGTGCACGCGGCCGGCGTTGATCGCGCCGGTCAGGACCGAGACGGCGTGCTCCTGGCCGACGATCGAGGCGAGGGGAACGGGCGCGGGGGTGGATGCGGGCTTATCCGCCGCGGCGAGCGCTGTTGCTGCGCTCGGAGCATCATCCGGGTCATCGCCGCCGAGCAGGCCGCCCGCGGCCTTCGCGGGTTTGCCCTTCGCCGCGGATTTGCCGCCAGTCTTGCCCGCCGCTCGCTTCGCCATGCCTGTTCCCGATCAGATGTGCTTGAGCTTGTTCAGCCCGTTCAGCGCTGCCACCTTGTAGCACTCGGCGAGCGTCGGGTAGTTGAAGACCGCATCGACGAAGTACTCAACCGTCGCCTGGAAGGCGATGGCGCACTGGCCGATGTGGATGAGTTCGGTCGCGCCCGTGCCGATGGCATGGACGCCGAGGATCGCGTGGCTTTCCTGGTGGATCAGCATCTTGAGCATGCCGATCTCGTCGCCCAGGAGCTGGCCGCGGGCGATCTCCTTGTACTGCGCCACGCCGGACTCGTAGGGGATCCCCTCGCTGGTGAGCTTCTCCTCGGTCCAGCCGACCATGGAGATTTCCGGGACGGAGTAGATGCCGTAGGGCAGGAGCTCGGGCACGGTGCTGCAGGGCTGGCCGAACATGTGGCAGGAGGCCAGGCGCCCCTGCTCCATGCTGGTCGAGGCGAGCGCGGGGAAGCCGATGACATCGCCGACGGCGTAGATGTGCGGCGCATCGGTCTGGTACTGGCCGTTGACCTTGATGCGGCCGCGGTTGTCTGCCTTGAGGCCGGCGGCTTCGAGATTCAGCCCGTCTGTCGAGCCCTGCCGCCCGACGCAGTAGAGGAGGCAATCGGCGCGGAGGATCTTGCCGCTCTCGAGCATGGCCTCGGCCATCATCTTGTTCTGCGAGCGGGCTCCCTCGGGCGCGGGGACGCGGGTGATCTTCACGACCGACTCACCCAGCCGCAGCGTCAGCCCCGCCTGCCGAAGGTGGTACTGCAGCGCCTCGGTGATCTCGGCATCGACGAAGTCGAGGATGCGGTTGCGGCCCTCGATCAGCGTGACCTTGACGCCCAGCGCGGTCAGCATCGAGGCGTACTCGGTGCCGATCACGCCGCCCCCCACCACGATCATCGAGTAGGGCAGTTCCTTGAGGTTCACCAGCTCGTCGGAGGTCAGGACATCGATCCCGTCGAATTCGATGTCCTTGGGGCGCGCTGGGCGGGTGCCGACCGCGATCACGAAGTAGTCCGCGGCGATGGTCTCCTTCTCGAGACTGCTCTCGACCGAGACCGTGTGGGCATCGATGAAGCTCGCCCGACCCGTGATCAGGGTGATCCCATTCCGCGAGAAGTGCTTGCGGACGATGTCGATCTCCGCCGCGATCACCGCGTTGCAGGAGGCCCAGAGGTTGGCCATCGTGGCGGAGCGGGCGGCCTCGGTGACCTCGGCGGTGCGGGGGGCCACCGGCGGCTTGTGGGCCAGCGCCAGGATCGCCTCGCGGAGGGCCTTGGAGGGGATGGTGCCGGTGTTGATCGCCGCGCCGCCGACGACCTCCTTGGCCTCGACCACGCAGACAGACTTACCAAGCTTGGCCGCCTGGATCGCCGCTTTCTGCCCCGCGGGGCCCGAACCGATCACGCAGACATCGAATCGACGCATCACGCGTAGGGTACCAACGCGGACGGGGTCGATACGGCCCGGGCCGCCCGACTGCCGGCGATGCCGCGACCGGGCCCGGGAGGCGGCCCCGCGCGGATACCCTTCGCTCCCGGCCTCCCGGGATAAAGGACCCACGCCCCATGAACTGGCCCGTTGACCGCGTCCGCAAGACCTTCATCGACTACTTCTGCCAGAAGCAGGGGCACACCTTCGTGCCCAGCAGCCCGGCGGTGCCGCTGGACGACCCGACGCTGCTCTTCACCAACGCGGGGATGAACCAGTTCAAGCCCATCTTCCTGGGGCAGGTCGACCCGAACACCGACATGGGCCGCTGGAAGCGGGCCGCCAACAGCCAGAAGTGCATCCGCGCCGGCGGCAAGCACAACGACCTCGAGGATGTCGGCAAGGACACCTACCACCACACCTTCTTCGAGATGCTCGGCAACTGGTCCTTCGGCGACTACTTCAAGAAGGAAGCGATCGAGTGGGCCTGGGACCTGCTGACGAATGTGTATGGGCTGGCCCCGGACCGGCTGTACGCCACCTATTTCGAGGGCAACGCCGCGGCGGGGCTGGAGCCGGATCACGAGGCCCGCGACCTGTGGCTGAAGGTTCTGCCGCCAAGCCATGTGCTCCCGGGCAATATGAAGGACAACTTCTGGGAGATGGGTGAGACGGGCCCGTGCGGGCCGTGCTCGGAGATCCATTACGACCGGATCGGCGGGCGGGACGCCGCGCACCTGGTCAACAGCGGCGACCCGGATGTCCTGGAGATCTGGAACAACGTCTTCATCCAGTACAACCGCGAGGACGACGGCTCGCTGCGGGCGCTCCCGGCCAAGCACGTTGATACGGGCATGGGCCTGGAGCGGCTGGTGTCGGTGCTGCAGGACCGGCGGAGCAACTACGACACCGATGTGTTCATGCCGATCTTCGCGGCGATCGAGAGCGCGACGGGGGCACGGCCGTATCGCGGGCGGCTGGGGGCGGAGGACAAGGACAACGTCGACACGGCGTACCGCGTGATCGCGGACCACATCCGGACGCTGACCTTCGCGATTGCTGATGGCGCGCTGCCGAGCAATGTCGGTCGCGGCTATGTGCTGCGGCGGATCCTGCGGCGGGCGGTGCGGTACGGGCGGCAGATGCTGAATGCGAAGCCGGGCTTCTTCGCGATGCTCGCGCCCATCGTGATCGAGCGCTTCGGTGAGGCGTTCCCGGGTCTGCGGACCAACCCACAGCACATCATCAATGTGATCATGGACGAGGAGCAGAGCTTCGGGCGGACGCTCGACCGGGGCATCAAGCTCTTCGAGAAGGTTGCGGAGGAGACACAGGCCGCGGGCGGAAAGACCATCGCGGGCGCTGATGCCTTCAAGCTGTACGACACGTACGGCTTCCCGATCGACCTGACCGCGCTGATGGCCGCGGAGCGCGGCCTCGCTGTCGACATGGCGGCGTACGAGGCCGAGCGGCTCAAGGCCGAGGAGCTGTCGCGCTCGGCCGGCGCCAAATCGGGCGAGAAGCAGCTCGCGCTGGGGGCTGAGGAAGTGGCGCGGCTGCAGCACATGAAGGTCGAGCCAACCGACGATGCGGCGAAGTTCGAATCGGCCGATGTCCGCGCCCGGGTCCGCGCCATCTGGAACGGCGAGAACTTCGACGAGCGTGCCAAGGTCGCGCTCTTGGCCAGCGAGCGGACGATCGGCATCGTGCTGGACCGCACCAACTTCTACGCGGAAATGGGCGGCCAGGAAGCCGACATCGGCAAGATCGCGCTGCTCAAGGAAGCTCGCTCGAGCGTGACGGACCTGCACAACGGCGGCGAGTTCATCGTCGAGTCCGTCAAGTCGTTCGGCGGCTTCATCCTGCACATCGGCCGCGTCGCCAAGGGCGAGATCCGCGTCGGCGACACCGTGGTCGCCACCATCGACCGTCGCCGCCGCGCCCGCACCGCCGGCAACCACACCGCGACGCATCTCGCCAACTTCGGGCTCCGCAAGGTGCTTGGGGGCGTGGTCGATCAGCGCGGCTCGCTGGTCGCCGCGGAACGCATGCGTTTCGACTTCACGCACAGCCAGCCGGTCTCGCCAGCGCAGCTGGCGGAGGTCGAGGGGATCGTCCGCTCGCAGATCAAGCAGGACCTCACCGTCTACGCCGAACCCGCGCCGCTCCAGGTCGCCAAGTCGATCAGCGGGCTGCGGGCTGTCTTTGGCGAGACCTACCCGGACCCGGTCCGCGTGGTCTCGATCGGCGAGCCGGTTTCGGAACTGCTCGACAACCCCGGCAACAACGCGTGGCAGGAGCTCAGCGTCGAGTTCTGCGGCGGCACGCATGTGTCTTCGACCGCGATGATCGGCGGGTTCTGCATCGTCTCCGAAGAAGCCGTCGCCAAGGGCATCCGCCGCATCGTCGCGGTTACGGGCGATGAGGCCGAGGCCTCACTCGCGCAGGTCCGCGAGATCAGCCAGCGCGTTGCGCAGACCGCGACGCTCGCCGATGAGCAGCTGCCCTCCGCCCTGCCCGCGCTGATCGCCGAGATCGATGGGTCCTCGATGCCCGTCGCCGCCAAGCACGACCTCCGCGGCAAGGTCGGCGAGCTGCAGGAGCGTGCCAAGTCCGCGGAGAAGGCCGCGGCGGGCAAGGTCCGGGACCGCGCGGTCGCCGAGGCCCGCTCGCTCGCCCAGAGTGCGCTCACCGCCAACGACCCCATCGTCGTCGGGCGCATCGACGCCGCGGGCGATCGCCAGGCGCTGCAGGCCGCGGTCAAGACCATCACCGACACATGCCCGCGCTGCGCGGTCCTGCTCATGACCGTCGACAGCGCCGATGGCAAGGTGGCGATCGCCGCGGCGGTGCCCCAGCCGCTCATCCAGAAAGGCCTGAAAGCCGGCGACTGGATCCGCGAGACCTCGGCCATCGTCGGGGGCAAGGGCGGCGGGCGGCCGGACTCGGCCCAGGGCGGCGGCACGGAGACGGCCAAGGCCGGCGAAGCGCTGAAGACAGCGCGGAGCTACGCGATGCGCCTCGTGTCCTGATCACGGGGTTCCAGGGCGTCCGAGTCAGAAGGGAGGACGGCATGAGCGACCAACCGCGCGAAGGACCGGATCGCAAAGGCCCCCTCGATACGCCGGGCCTCCCGGGCGGCATGCCCGGCGGCGCAGCGCCGGAGGGCGGCCAGCCGGTCGAGGAGGAGCGCGACCCCTACCGCCCGCGGCCGGACCTGCTCGAGATTCCCGAGATCCTCCGGGAGAAGCCGTCCACCGCGCCGCTCGAGAAGCCCAAGAGCACGACCGCGAGCCTGATCGAAATGGGCAAGGCCTGGGGCCTGGCCTTCGACTTCGTCTTCTCGATCATCGGCGGGTTTGCGCTCGGCTGGCTCTTCGACTACTGGCGGGGCACCGGGCCGTGGGGGGCGATCATCGGCCTTGGGATCGGCTTCGTGACCGCGTTCATCCGCATCATCCGGAACACGACCAAGGCGGAGCGGCGGGAGCGGGAGGGGAAGGAGCGGGAGGCGAGGGAAAGGGCCGCGGCCGCGGCGGGATCGGGCGGGCGATCCCCCTCCGCGAAGCGGTAAATCTCGCCCTTGGGAGGGCTGGCGGCTATTCTTTGGCCCCCCGCGTCGGAGGCATTTTTCTCCGCCGCGGGTCCGGCTCAGATTCCACCCGGGGTGACCGTGTCGCAAGTGTCCGGCTTCCAACCACTTAAGCGCGTCTTCGGCGTGCTGGCGCTGCTGATCTTGGCGGCGGGGGTTGGCGTTGGATTCCTCGTGAGCTCGGGTCTGGGCGGCGAGCGCGAGCCCGCCCTCGCCGCGGCGATCATCGGCGCGGCCGGCTTGATGGGCTTCCTGCCCCTCCTGGTGTCGGACGCGGCCAAGTTTGGCCTGGTGGTCCTGGGCGGGTCGATGGGCCGGCTGATGCTGGGGCTGATGGTGACGCTGGTGCTGTCGCAGAACGAAGAACTCACCCGCCGCCCGCTCGTCCTGGGCGTCGCCGCGGGCCTCGGGCTGGTGCTGCTGCTGGAAGCCGCATCGGCCGTCGTGATCCTGAACCAAGCCGAGAAGCTGAAGACCGCCGCGGCACACGCGGCTTGACGGAGCGGATGTCCCGATGCTCGACCTTCTGACCACGCTCGCGGCCAGCAACCCGGCCGACCACGTCTACAACCACGTCTTCCTCAAGACCGAGGACGGCTGGTGGATCTGGTCGGGTAACCAGGGCGTGCTCGTGCTGAGCGCGATCATCCTGGTGATCGGCATGATCTGGGCCTCCAACAAGATCCAGATCGGCCCGGCCAGCGAGGGGGCGGCCCGCTACGTCACCAAGAACAAGTTCGCGCACATGATCGAGGTCATCTGCGTCTACCTCCGCGAGGAGGTTGTCCGCCCGCTGCTGCACGAGCGGACGGACAAGCTGATGCCGTTCCTCTGGTCGCTCTTCTTCTTCATCCTGGTCAACAACCTGCTGGGTCTGGTGCCGCTGCTCGACCTGATGCACCTGCTCAACAGCGACTGGAAGGCGCACCACGCCACTCCGATCGGCGGCACCGCGACGCAGAACATCTGGGTGACCGGCGTGCTCGCTCTGGCCGCGGGCCTGGTGTTCAACATCGCCGCGATCAAGCGCCTGGGCCTTGGCGGCTACTTCGGCCACATGACCGCGGGCGCGCCGTGGTATGTCGCGTGGATGATCTTCATCCTCGAGTTCGCCGGCCAGGTGCTGATCAAGCCGGTCGCGCTCGCCCTGCGTCTCTTCGCGAACATGACGGCCGGCCACATCCTGCTGGCGACGCTGTTCATGTTCGTCGGCGCGGTCTGGTTCAAGTCGATCGCGATCAAGGCCCCGGTCACGGTCATCTCCGTGCTCGGCGGCATCGCCGTCAACTTCCTCGAACTCTTCGTTGCCTTCCTTCAGGCCTTCATCTTCATGTTCCTGACGACGGTGTTTATCTCCCTGATGGATCACCATGACGAGCACGGCCATGAGCACGAGCATGGCCATGCCCACGGTCACGAGCACGCCGCCGCGTGATTGGCGTGAATAACGGACCGACGCCCGCCGGGCCAGCAAGCCCACAGGGCGACCCCCTCGTGCAGTGTCTTTGAGAGGTACAGCATGAACGTTTCGAAGCTTGTGAAGAACTGCGTCATCGCGGCCGGCACGGTCGCCCTCGTCGGCCCGACCATGGCGCTCGCCCAGGACGGCGCTGTCGAAGCCGGCGCGACCATGGGCAAGGGCCTCGCGGCTCTGGGCTCGGGCCTCGCGGTCGTCGGCGGCGGTGTGGGCATCGGCCTCTGCGGCAAGGCCGCGGTCGAGTCGATCGCCCGTCAGCCCGAGGCCGCCGGCAAGATCCAGATCAACATGATTCTGGCCGCCGCGCTTATCGAAGGCGCGACGCTGTTCGGCGTCGTCGTCGGCTTCCTCGCCTGAGCCGAGGATCGAAACAATCAACCGGCCGCGCCCTGAGAGGGGCGCGTCCGGCTTCGTCTCGAAGATCGATGCAAGAGGCCGCAGCACGCGGCCGCAGGAGAACGCGATGAACAGCCGTGCGCTGCAGTGCCTGATCGTCCTCGCCATGACACCCGTCGCCGCGCTCGCGGCGGATGAGACCGTCGGCGCCCTCCCCACCGTCAAGCAGGGCGCCATCACCGGCGCGACCGCGCTGGTCGTCTTCGTCATCGTCGCCGCCCTGCTGGGCGCGTTCGTGTGGCCGAAGATCGCCGGGGCGCTCGACGAGCGGGCCAACAAGATCCGCGAGGAGATCGAGTCCGCCGAGATGGCCCGCAAGCAGGCCAAGGATGCGCTCGAGCAGTACCAGAAGAGCCTGGCCGATGCTCGCGCCGAGGCCCAGAAGATGCTCGAGGACACCAAGGCCCAGCAGGCCCGCCTCGCCGCGGACCTCAAGGCCAAGGCCGACACCGAGCTGGGCGCGATGCGCGAGCGGGCGATGCGGGACATCGAGGCCGCCAAGCGCGCTGCGGTCGGTGAGATCTACAACGATGCGAGCAACCTCGCGACCATGATCGCGGGCAAGATCCTCCGTCGGCAGATCTCGGACAACGACCAGCAGCAGCTCGTCGAGGAGTCGCTCGCGCAGCTCCAGGCGATGAAGAACTAAGCCGGCGAGCGCGAAGCCCACCCGGCCCCCCGCCGCTTCAGGACCGCGCGTTTGACGACCCCACGCTTTCGGACCGCGAAGGACCACGCATGCCGCTGACCGAATCGAACCCCGATGCTGTCGCCCACGTCTACGCCCAGGGCCTCTTCGAACTGGCCGACGGCGCCGGCGGCCGCGAGACGCTCGAATCCACCCTCGGCGAGTTGGAGGAGGTCATCGACCTCGCCCGCTCGGATGCGAAGTTCAGCGAGTTCCTGTCGAGCCCGGCGATCGCCGCCTCCGACCGCGCGGCCTCGCTCGACAAGATCTTCGGCGGCCGCGTCAGCGACTTGACCCTGCGGTTCCTCAAGGTCCTCAACGGCAAGGGCCGTCTGGCGCACCTGCCCGCGATCACCGCGGCGTTCGATCAGGCCGTGCAGGCCAAGTTCGGCCGCGTCGAGGTCGATGTCTTCACCGCCGAGCCGATCTCGCAGGAGCACGCGGGGCTGATCCGCGAGCGCCTCGCCAGCACGCTCAAGAAGGACGTCATCCTCCACCCGTACACCGATGGGGCGATGATCGGCGGCCTCAAGCTCCGCATCGGCGATCAGCTCATCGATGGCTCGGTTGCTTCGCGGCTGCGTCGGATCAAGGACCAGCTCGATGTCTCCGGCGCGGCCAACGCCCGCGCCAGGGTCGAGAAGATGATCGACGACGCCGGCGGGCAGTAATACATCGATCTTCGGCCCACGCCGCGGCCGCGACCCGACCGCCTACAACCAAATACGCACCACACGAGTCCGCGGTCCGCGCGACCGCCTGAGGGGAGAGCTTCGGATGCCCAAGAAGAACATCACCGCGGTCGACGTCAGCGGCAAGCGCGTCCTCGTCCGCGTCGACTTCAATGTCCCGGTTGAGAACGGCCAGATCACCGACGACCGCCGGATCGCCGAGGCCCTCCCCACCATCAAGAGCATCATCGACCGCGGCGGCCGGGCTGTGCTGATCTCGCACATGGGCCGCCCCGAGGGGACCGGCTACGAGGCCGAGTACTCGCTCGCCCCGGTCGCCAAGCACCTGGGCTCGCTGCTCGGCAAGCCGGTGACCTTCCCCTCGACCGACTGCACCGATGACAAGGCCGCCGCGGCGGTCAACGCCATGCAGAACGGCGATGTCGTCCTGCTCGAGAACCTGCGGTTCCACAAGGGCGAGAAGAAGGGCGACGGCGCCTTCGCCGCGAAGCTCGCCTCCTTCGGCGATGTGTACGTGAACGACGCCTTCGGCACCGCGCACCGCAACGACGCCTCCATGTTCGCCGTGCCGCAGGCGATGGCGGGCAAGCCGCGAGTCGCGGGGCTGCTGCTCGAGAAGGAACTGAAGTACCTCTCCGAGACGCTCGCCAAGCCCGAGCGGCCGTTTGTCGTCGTCCTGGGCGGCGCGAAGGTCGCCGACAAGATCGGCGTGATCGAGCACGTGATTCCCAAGGCCGATCACATCCTCATCGGCGGCGCGATGTCGTACACCTTCCTCAAGGCGCTGGGCCGCGAGATCGGCGAGAGCCGCTTCGAGAGCGACCGCATGGCCGATGCGCACCGCCTCATCGAGCAGGCCGCCAAGAGCAAGTGCCAGCTGCATCTGCCCAGCGATCATGTCTGCTCCGATCAGTTCGCCGAGAAGTCGGGCGATATCGAGGTCTTCGAGGACGACATCAAGCCCGGCTTCATGGGCCTCGACATCGGGCCCAGGACGCAGGGCCAGTACGCCATGACCCTTCACAAGGCAAAGACCATTGTCTGGAACGGGCCGATGGGCGTGTTCGAGTGGGCACCCTTCTCGCAGGGGACGAACCAGGTCGCCAAGGCGATCGCCGAGGCGACCAGCCGCGGCGCGGTCAGCATCGTCGGCGGCGGCGATTCGGCCGCGGCGGCTGAGAAATTCCACGTGGCGGACAAGCTGACGCACGTGTCGACCGGCGGCGGCGCTTCGCTGGAGATGCTGGCGGGCAAGGCGTTCGACAGCGTGGGTCTGCTCGATAACGCGTAAGCGGACGGCACGAAAAGTCAAGGGGAGTGCATGAGCACAATCAACGCCTCAACGCGCGCGGATCTCCCGCGGCGTTGGCGCGATCTGCTCGTCCTGCTGCTTGTCTGTATCCCGACGTACTTCTTCGGTCTGACGGACCACGGCCTGACCAACTGGCAGGAGTCGCAGCGCGCCCTGGTCGCCCGCGATATGTGGGACCGCGGCGACTGGCTGGTGCCAACCGTCGATGGGCAGCCGTACCTCGCCAAGCCGCCCTTGATCTATTGGGCGCAGCTCACCAGCGCGATGGTCCGCGGCGGGCCGTCGCAACCGCCGACCGAATTCGATCTGCGGTTCGTGGTCGCGCTGGCGGCGACGCTGGGCGTGCTGGCGACGTATCTGGCCGCGCGGTCATTTCTGGATGACGGCTGGCCGCGGGCGCCTGCGGTGGTGCGGCTGGGCAACGCGCGGTTCGCGCGGGATGCCGCGTTCCTCGGGTCGCTGTTCCTCGCAACAGGGATGCTGTATGTGCGGTCGGGCCGGATCGGCGAGCTCGACATCCTGCTGGTCCCGTTCGTTGTGACCGCCGTGGGCGCGATCGCCAAGGCGTGGCGCATCTACCGCGACCGCGGCGAGCCGGCGGGAACATTCCGCTCGGTCCTGACGGGCATGTCGTGGGTCTTCCTGGCGACCGCCGCGGCGGTAGGCGCTGCGCTGGTGAAGGGCCCGCCGGGGATCCTCGTGATCGGCGCGGCGGCGTACGGCGCGATGGCGCTGCACGCGGGTCAGCGCGCTGACTACCCGCCAGTGCCGCGGTCGCGGAACATCGCGGGCGCGGTGATCGGCGGCGTGGTGATCGGAGCGCTCGCCGCGGTGCACGCGGAGAAGTCGGGCGATGCGCCGGGCGTGGTGCTGCTCGCGTTGCTGGGCGGGTGGCTCGGTGTGGTCGTGGCGCGGCTGACCGTCGCCGCGCGGGGCCGCATCTTCTGGTACACGCTCGCCCGCACGCACCCTTTCGCGGTGCTGGTCGTGCCTTTGCTTGTGCTGTGGGCGTGGGCGTTGCTCGTCGAGCAACGCCTGGGCGTGACGGATACTTCGTCATGGGCCGCGGCGGAGGCGGATGAGAACCTGATAGTGCTGGTGGCGAGGAGCCCAATCAAGAACCTCGAGGCGATGTCGTTCGGGGTGGGGCTGGGGTCCTTCGCCGCGATCGCGGGGCTGGTGTGGCTGGTACGCGAGAAGCCGGCCGCGCGGCCGGGGTGGCTCATCCCGGTGGCGTGGGTCTTCTTCGGGTTCGCGGCGTTCTCGATGCTGGGCAAGGGGATCGGGCGGTACCTGACGCCGGTGTGGCCGGGGGTGGCGCTCCTGGGCGGGATGCTCGCGGCGATCGTGCTCGCGATGCTGCGGGAGCGGGCGCGGCGGGGCGGGATCGGCGGGTCTGTATCGCGCGGTGTTCGACCGGCGATTCTTGCCGCGGTTGTGGTGCTGGCGCTCGGGCAGGCGTGGTGGTACGGGCGCGGGCGGGAGGAAGCGAACGCCGCGCGCTCGCCGAGGGCGATCGTGGCAGAGGTGCTGGCGCTGCCGGGGGTCGATGCGGATGACCTGGCGACGTTCGAGTTCCGCGCTCCGGCGATCGACTACTACGCGGGCGAGCGGGTCGAGCCGATCGGCGATGTGGACCAGCGAGAGGACACGGCGGGCGGGGAGTCGATGGATTTCCAAGACCTGCGCGAGCGGGTGGTGGAGGACGGGGTTGAGATCGTGTTTGCGCGGGTGAAGCAGCCGCGGGATGCCTACTGGGACCCGCGGCCAGCGATCGAGCGGCTGCGTGAGGCGGGGTTCACCGTGGAGCCGATCGAGACGGAGGCGGAGTTCATCATTGATAACGGGAAGATTGAGGTGGTGGCGTTGCGGGTGACGATGCGGTGATGCGCGCTGTCGAGCTGTACCACGCCTGAAGGCGTGGCCTACAAGCGAGCAAGCCCGCTGAAGCGGGCTGCAGGAACTCACCCCCGCCCGAAGAGCTTCTCCAACTCCCGGATCGTCAGCCGGATGCTCGTCGGGCGGCCGTGGGGGCAGTTGGAGCTGCGTTCCACCGCATCGCGCAGGCGCACGAGTTCGCCGAGTTCCAGATCGCTCAGGCCGTCGCCGGCCTTGACCGCGGCCTTGCAGGACATCATGTCGAGGACATCGCGCATCGCTTCTTCGCCGCCGGTCTTGAGGTCCTTGGCGAAGGCGCGGGACTCGGCTTTCTCGAGGAGCTCGGTGGCGAACTCGATGGGGTCGACGCCGCGGTCGAAGAGAAAGGTCGGGAAGGTTGAGAGCGACACGGACATCGGCCCGCTCGCCTCGGCCTCGATACCGATGCGGTCGAGGAACTCCTTGATCTCACCGAGGCGCTCGACCTGATCGCGAGTCGCCGGGACCGACACCGGCGTGAGCAGCCGCTGCTTCTCGAGGCCGCCGGAGGTGATGCGGCCCAGGAGGTACTCGAACATCACCCGCTCGTGCAGCGCGTGCTGGTCGATGATGACGACGCCCTGTTCATCCTGTGTGACCAGGTAGCTCTTGTGCACCTGCAGCACGCGCGCGGCGGGGCCGGGCGCGGCGAGCGAGGCGGGTTCGGTCGGCGCGGCTGATCCATCGGCGTTCGCGGCGTTCTCGGCACCCGCTTCATTCAGCGCGGTGGGCCCATTCGCCGGTGCATCCGCCGCGGTGATCGTGTCCTGCATCGCGCGGTAATCGATGCCGGTCTGTTTCGCCTGCGGGCGGTTCCAGTACTCGACGAACCGCGAGATCTCCGCGGGGCCCGCGGCGGGCGCGGCGACCGGCGCGTCTCCCCCACCACCCCCACCGCTTCCGAAACCAACCCCCGCCCCCGGCAGTCCGCCATCGAACCGCGGCCGCAGCATGCTCACCGTCGGCGTCACATCCGCCGCCTGCAGCGCCCGCCGGATCGAGCGCAGCACCACCGAGTGCACCATCGAGCTGTCGCGGAAGCGCACCTCCGCCTTCGCGGGGTGGACGTTGACATCGACGCCCGCGGGCGACATCTCCAGCATCAGCACGATCGTCGCGTAGCGGCCCGGCTCGATGATGCCGCGGTACGCCTCGCCGATCGCGTGCTGGATCGTCTTGTCGCGGACAGCGCGGCCGTTGACGAACACATGCAGGTGCTTGCTCGTCCCCCGCGCGATCGCGGGCAGACCGGCCAGGCCCCAGAGAGCGATGCCGCGGCTGTCGTCGAACTGGTCGGCGTGGACATCGACGACCTGCCCGACGAGCTCCTTGCCCAGGAGCGCGAGGGCCCGCTCGCGCGGACCCTGGTCGGGCGGCAGATCGATCACCACCCGGCCATCGCACACGGCCATGAACCCCGTCGCGGGGTGCGCGAAGGCGAGGGCGCGGAGCGCATCGAGGCAGCGCTCCTGCTCGGTCTGGACGGTCCGCAGGAACTTGCGGCGCGCCGGCGTGTTGAAGAAGAGGTTGCGGACGGTGACGCAGGTGCCGACCGGCCCGGCCGCGGGCCGCGGCGGAGAGATCGAGTCGCCCTCGGCGTCGATCTGCATCGCGCCGTCATGCGCTGCGGTGCGGGAGCGGAGGCTCAGCCGCGAGACCGAGGAGATCGAGGCGAGCGCTTCGCCGCGGAAGCCGAGCGTGGCGATGTGATCGAGGTCCGCGGCATCCGCGATTTTGCTGGTGGCGTGGGGCGCGAGGGCGAGGGGGAGGTCCTCGGGCTCGATGCCGCGGCCGTCATCGGTGATGCGCACGAGCTCGATGCCGCCGGACTCGAGCTCGAGGGTGATGCGGGTAGCGCCGGCGTCGAGCGCGTTCTCGACGAGCTCCTTGACGACCGAGGCGGGCCGCTCGACCACCTCGCCCGCGGCGATCTGGTTGGCGACCAGCGGCGGGAGGGGCTTGATG
>JBDZUZ010000196.1:0-5991 GCA_040255445.1 Planctomycetaceae bacterium
CCACGCGCCGTCGAGCTCGATGGAGGCGTTGCCGGCCTCCATGACCGCGACGTTCTCGACGATGTCGCGGAGGTCGACGGGGGCCTGGCCGCCCTCGAAGAACTTCACCATGCCTTCGACGAGGCGGCCGTAGACGGGCGCGAAGTCGACGACGAACTGCTGCACGCCCTTGGTGCCGTGGACGGTGGCGCCGAAGGCCCAGGAGGCCTTGCGGTCCATACGGAGGCGGGCGTAGCGGCCGTCTGTGTACTCCATGTCGAGGAGGTGGCGGTCCTCGCTGGCGATCGCGCTGACGCGGGCGACGCCGGGGCCCTGGCCGGACCACTTGAAGATGGCATCGACCATCTCGATCGAGTGGCAGCCGTAGTGCCAGAGGTGCGGCATCATGTCGAGGAGTTCGCCGTTGCCAAACGCATCGATCGCGACGATGTCGCCGAGCTTCTCCTTATCGAGCTCGTTGATCTCCTTGATGAAGCGGAGCGAGGAGGCGGAGTAGCAGCGGGCCTTGTACTGGCGGGTCATCGCGAGCAGGCTCATGGCCTGATCGAGCGAGCAGGTGACGGGCTTGTCGATGTAGGTGGGCATGCCGCGGGCGATGGGGCCGATGGCGAGCTCGAGGTGGCGGTGGCCGTTGATGTTCAGCACCATCACACCGTCGACGTTCTTGAGGAGTTCATCGAGGCTGCCGACCTGCTGTGCGCCCAGGCCGATGGTGGTCTCGCGCCAGCCGGCGACATCCTTCTTCGAGCGCTCGGCGCCCTCGGGGTGCTCCCACTCGTGCTTACCCGGGTCCCAGAAGTGGGTCACCTGGCACTTGGTCTTGCCCTCGGAGTTGAGCGCCTTGATGCGCTTGGTGAACTCGGGGAGGTGGCTGCTGTCGATACCGATGGCGCCGATCTTCATGGTGCAGTGTCCGCTGGGGGAAATTCGTGGAAGTGCTGCTGGCCGGGCTGACGGTTGCGTGTTGCGGTGGCCGGTTCAGGGCCGGGACTGTAGCCGGGGGCCGCGGTGTGACGGTTGTGCTGGGGTCGTGCTTGGGGGGGGCGTGCTGAGGGTGCGTGCGGGCGCTTAGGCGGGGAGGATGACGGGTTCGCCGCTGCGGGAAAGGCTCTCTCGCTCAGCCGCGAGGACTTCGGCGACGGTGATCGCGTCCGATAGCGTCGCCGCGAGGCGGAAGCGTTCGCCGGCGCGATGGGCGTGCACCGCGGCGATCATGTGATCGATCTGCGGCTGGTAGCCGTTTCCGGAGGGGCCATCGACGGGTGTCCACTCGCCGTCGCGGGCGATCATCAGCGGGTGCTCGCGCCCGAGCTCGAAGTCGAGGGTGGCGTTCTCGAAGGAGGCGGTGAAGCGCATCCGGAAGGGCATGCCGGCTGCGGGGAGCCACCCGCCCTCTGCTACGACATGCCCGATGCCGCGTGCGAAGAGGTAGTGGGTTGTGACATGATCGACCGAGCCCGCGCTGACCACGCCGCGGGGGCGGCCGAGCAGGTGCACGATGAAGTCGGCATCGTGGATGTGCAGATCGGTCATCGCGCCGCCGGTGCGGCCGGCGTTGGCGTAGAAGTCGGGGGACCAGGCCGGGCGTGTTCCCAGACGGGTGAAGGAGATGGCGTGGAGCGATCCGTAGCGGCCGTCGGTCAGCGCGGCTTTGAGGTGGGTCCAGCCGGGCCAGAAGCGCATGCACATCGCGGGCATGACGAGGCGGTCGCGGGCCGCGGCGGCCTCGGCGAGGCGGCGGATCTGCTCCGCATCGAGCGCGACGGGTTTCTCGACGAGCACGTGCTTGCCGCTGTTGATCGCGGCGAGTGCGAGATCGATGTGCGTGTCCGTGGGCGTGCAGATGCTCACGAGGTGGACATCGGGATCGGCGAGGAGTTCGGAGGGCTCGGTCCTTCGGCGGAGGTCGGCGCGGTCGAGTTCGGGGATCGCATCGCCGGGGCCGATGTTGCCGCCGGTGGCTGCGGCAGCGCGCATGCGCTCCGGGTTGGGATCGCTGACGGCGACGAGGCGGCAGGCGCCGGGGGAGCGGGCGGCGTTGTCGGCGTACGCCGCGGCGTGGGTGCGGCCCATGAAGCCCATGCCGATCACGCCGACGCCGACGGGCGTTGAGATTGGCGTGGAGGTTGGGGTGGTCATGTGGAGTGTTCTTTCATAGCGCGGGCCACACCGGTGATGAAGGCGCGGGCGTGGGTGATGTCGTGGAGACGGCGATCGCCGGCTTCGCGTTCGATCATCAGGGGGCAGGCGGGCTTGATCTCGTCGAGGGTTGCGAGGAAGGCGTGCCAGTCGACCTCGCCCTCGCCGAGGGGGACTTCGGCGCCCCACGCGCCGGGCGTGCGGGCGGTGGTTGCATCCTTGAGGTGGACCTGCAGGATGCGCGGGGCGAGGGTGCGGAGCGCGGCGACGGGATCGCCCATGCCGTAGAGGATCATGTTGGCGGGGTCGAAGTTGACGCCGACAGCCCAGTTGGAGGGGAGGTGCGCATCGACGGCTTCGAGCGCGGCGGCGAGTGTGTCGGCGGTCTCCTGGCCGGTTTCGAGGGCGATGCGGATGCCGCGGTCGGCGTAGACGCGGGCGATGGCGGCGAGGCGGTCGATGAGCTTGGCGCGTTCGGGGTCGTGCTCGTCGTGGGGGATGAAGCCGGCGTGGAACGTGACAAGGGTGATGCCGAGTTTCTCGGCGATGGCCGCATCGGCGCGGGCGTTAGCGAGGTTGGTCTCCCAGGTTCTGTCGGGGCGGACGCCGCCGGTCTCGCGGATGGTGTCGAGCGTGGAGTAGTCCTCGCCTTCCATCGACATCATGCCGGAGGCGATGCGGATGCCGTCATCGCGGAGGCGCTGCTGCGTAGCGGCCTGGTCCCAGTCGCCGGTGCGGATGGGATCCAGGTGGAGTTGGACAGCGCGGAGTCCGGCCTTGGCGACGGATTGCGCGAGCGCATCGGGCGAGGACTGCTGCAGCGACCACGAACACACACCCAGACGGGGCTCGATGTCGAACATTGGTGAATCCTTCCTTCAGGATCGCGGCCTTGCGGGTCGCGGCCTTGAGGATTGCGCTAGTCGGAGCGGGGTGACGGAGCGTGGTCTTTCGCAGCGTAGGGGCGGGAGCAGGCGATGGGGAGAAATCAGGCGGGCAATGAACCATCGGCCATGCTGGGTCGCCAGCGGACAAAGCCCTCGATGGCTTCGTATTCGGCCAGACCGAGCTTGTCGTAGATCTCCGCGGTAGCGCGGTTGCGGTCTTCAGCGCGCTGCCAGAACTCGCGGGGGTCGTTGGGGCCGGGGAAGAGAGCCTTGTCCTTCTGGCTCTCGTGCTTGAAGATGGCGATACGCTTGCGCATGACTTCATCGGGCGAGAGGGGGACGGCCATCTCGATCTCGTCGGCCCCCCACTCCTGCCACGCGCCGCGATAGAGCCAGACGGTGCACTCTTTCATCCACGGGCGGTCTTTGAGCCGGTGGAGCGCGGTGGTGATGGCGGCGAGGCAGACGCGGTGCGTGCCGTGCGGGTCGGAAAGGTCGCCGGCGGCGTAGATCTGGTGGGGTTTCACTTCTTCCAGCAGATCCATGGTGATACGGATGTCTTCCTCGCTGATCGGCTTCTTCTTGATGCGGCCGGTCTCGTAGAAGGGCAGGTCGAGGAAGTGGATGCACTCGGGCTTGACGCCGGAGAAGCGGGCGGCCGCGCGGGCCTCGGTGCGGCGGATCAGGCCCTTGATGCGCTGGAGTTCGGGCGAATCGACATCACCGGGTTCCTTGCGGCGGATGAAGGTCTCGACGCTGGTCTCGAGCTTCTCGGCGACCTCGCGGCCCATGTCCGGGAAGGCCTGGGCGACTTCGGACACGAAATCCGCGTGGCGGAGCGCGGCCTCGTCCCACACGGCGATGTTGCCGCTGGTCTGGTAGGCGACGTGGACCTCGTGGCCCTGGTCGCAGAGGCGGATGAAGGTGCCGCCCATGCTGATGACGTCGTCATCGGGGTGCGGGCTGAAGACAACGACACGCTTGGGGAAGGGCTCCGTGCTCTTCTGGCCGTCCTTGGGCGGCTTGCCGCCGGGCCAGCCGGTGATGGTGTTGGCGAGGTTCTTGAAGACCTCGATGTTGATGTCGTACGCATCGCCGCGGGCGCTCAAGAGTTCCTGCAGGCCGTGCTCGTTGTAGTCCTCGTCGGTGAGCTTGAGGATGGGCTTGTCGAGCGTGCGGGAGAGCCAGATGGCTGCGCGCTTGGTGAGCGGGAAGTCCCACGAGAGGCCGAAGGTGTCGATGGGTCCGAGCAGCCAGGGGGTCTTGAAGCGGGTCAGTTCGGCCGCGGCGGCGGGGTCGAGGACGAAGCGGGCGTCGGAGTGTTCCTGGAGGAAGCTCGCCGCGACCGACTGGGTGATCTCGCCCTCGACGGAGCGTTTGACGATCGGGGCCTTGTGTTCGCCGAAGGCGAGGAGGATGACACGCTTGGCGGAGAGGATGGTGCCGACGCCCATGGTGATTGCTTTGCGGGGGACGTTCCACTCGCCGAAGAAGTCGCTGGCGGCGTCCATCCGCGTGACTTTGTCGAGCGTGATCAGACGGGTGCGGGAGTCGCGCGGCGAGCCGGGCTCGTTGAAGCCGATGTGGCCGGTGCGGCCGACGCCGAGGATCTGGATGTCGATGCCGCCGGCATCGCGGATCTTGCGCTCGTAGTCCTCGCAGTACTTCGCGACGTCTTCGCGCGGGATCGTGCCGTCGGGGACGTTGGTGTTGGCGGGGTCGATGTCGATGTGGTCGAAGAGGTACTCGCGCATGAACCGCCGGTAGCTCTGCAGGCTCTCGGGGGGCATGGGGTAGTACTCATCGAGGTTGAAGGTGATGACGTTGGCGAAGGAGAGGCCGTCTTCCTTGTGGAGGCGGACGAGTTCGTCGTACACAGCCTGGGGCGTCGAGCCGGTGGCGAGGCCGAGGACGGCGGTTCGGCCCTGCGCTGCGCGCTCGCGGATGAGGTCGGCGATTTCGCCGGCGATCGCCTTGCTCGCCTGGGAGGAGCTGGCGTGCACGGTGACGGGGATCTTCTCGAGGTGGCTGCCCGCGGGGCGGTTGGCGTGCGCGGAGGGCGTGCCGGTGGATGCGCTGCTCGCGTGGGTCATGTTGGGTCCTCGAATGCCGGATGCGGGTGCCGGCTGAAGGGGGCGGGGTCCAAAGGAGCGGGGTCCAAGGGGACGGGCGGCCGTTTGAGCCGCCAGATATTTGGCTTGTGTTCGGAACAGACTTTGATATTCTATAACCTGCCCGAGAGCGTAGCCGGGGAGACCGGCGCGCTGCAAACCGATCTGCTCACTCTTCACCCGCAGTGTCGCACGCCATGAATATCGCCCGCCGCCGCCCCCAAAACACAACGCTCCGCCCTGGTCTGGGCGGAGCGTTGCGATGTGCGGAGGTGGCGGGTGGATCAGGAGGCGATCTTCGCCGCGGCGGCGTTCTGTTCCGCGGCGGCGAGGCCGTCCTTGAAGGTGGCGAGCTGGGTCTTGGCCTTGCCCTTGGAGCGTGCCGCGGCGGCGAAGGCTTCGAGCTGGAGCTGGAAGCGGACCTCGTGGCTTTGGATGGGCATGACCTCGGCCTTGCCGAGCAGGTCCTTGAAAACCAGTTCGCCGGGCTTCTCGTAGTCGTAGAAGAGCATGCCGGCATCGCCGACGACGGCGACGGTGAAGCGGGAGGTCTCGGCCCAGCCGCTGATGATGACGCCGGGGACGCCGGCCTTGATGTTCGTGCCGCCCTTCTTGGTGGAACGGACGAGGACGGTCGCGGCGGTCTCGGCGCGGCGGGCCCACTTCTTGTCGAAGACGGCCGCGACAGTCTCGCTGGGTCCGATCATGTAGTTGAAGAGGTCGATCGAGTGGCTGCCCATGTCCAGATACGCGCCGCCGCCGGACTTCCTGGGGTCGCTGAACCACTTGGTCTGGTGGCCGGGGAGGTCGCAGGCGAAGGCGTTCTCGAAGCGGACGACGCGGCCGATCTTGCC
>JBDZUZ010000197.1:0-5979 GCA_040255445.1 Planctomycetaceae bacterium
ATCCAATCTGGGACGCCGATGCGGACGGCGGCCCGGCGGCTATACGGGCGGGGAGCCCTGAGGGATCAGGCCGGATCGGGCGGCGGCCAGCAGGGCGACCAATGTCTTTCCATCGGTGATTTCGCCCCGGTCCACGAGATTCCAGACCTCGCTCACGGGGGTTGGGTGGACGGTGAGTCTTTCATCGGCCTCGAGGCGCTGGCCGACATGGGTAAGGCCGGTGGCGATGAAGGCGTGCATGAGTTCATCGGTCAGGCCGGGCGTGGTATGAAACCGGAAGAGGGGGCGGATGGTTGCCGCGGTGTAGCCGGTTTCTTCTTCGAGCTCGCGGGCGGCGCAGACCTCGACGGGCTCGTCGCGGTCGCGGGTGCCGGCGGGGAGTTCGGTGCACCAGTCGCCGATGGCGATGCGGTAGTTGCGGATGAGGACGATCTCGGGTCCGTTGCCGCGGTCGAGGACGGGGAGGATGACGACGGCGCCGGGGTGGCGGACGATTTCGCGGGAGAGTGGTCGGCCGTCTGCGCCCGGGAAGGTGAGGCGTTCGAAATTGAACTTGGCTCCGCGGTGCAGGACTTCGCGCTGGGGCGGGTTGATCGCGGGCTCCGCGCTACTGTTGTTGCCGCTGCGGTTCACGCGTGATTGTAGGTAAAGGACGCGGCGTTCGGACCGACGGACTCGTGATGAGAGCGCCCCTTCAGGCGCCCCATGCAGGCACGGCATGCAAGCACCCCACCCCCACACACCCGCGGCGACATCGAGGACTACGGCCGCGGGGCGCCAGAGCGAGGGCGCGCGGGGCCGGAGCGCGGAGGAGGCGCGGCGGGCCGCGGCGGAACCCAAGGCGGCGAACATCATCACCTTTCGAGGTGTCTGCAAGCGATTCGGGAGCCAGGTGGTGCTCGACCACTTCGATCTGGACATCCCGGTCTCGCGGACGACGGTGGTGCTGGGGCCGTCTGGCTGCGGCAAGTCGGTGATGCTCAAGCACATCGTGGGGCTTTTGCGGCCGGATGCCGGGGAAGTGTCGTTCGATGGCCGGCGGATCGACGGGCTGCGCGAGAGCGAGATGAACCAGGTGCGGCTGCAGGTGGGGCTGCTCTTTCAGATGGCCGCGTTGTTCGATTCGATGTCGGTGGCGGAGAACATCGAGTTCCCGCTGCGTGAGCACACGACGCTGACGAAGGCGGAGCGGCGGGAGCGTGTGCACGAGGCGCTGGCGACGGTCGACCTGGCCGGCGCGGAGCAGAAACTGCCGGCGGAGCTCTCGGGCGGGCAGCGCAAGCGCGTGGGCCTGGCGCGGGCGATCGTGCTCAAGCCGCGGGTGGTCCTGTACGACGAACCGACGACCGGGCTGGATCCGGTGCGGTCCGACGGGATCAACGAGCTGATCATCAAGCTGAAGGAAACGATGGGTGTGACCAATGTGGTGGTCACGCACGATCTGATCTCGGCGCGGAAAGTCGCGGACCGCGTAGTGATGCTGCAGGGCGGGAAGGTCGCGGCGGAGGGGTCGTTTGACGACCTGACGGCGAGCGATGATCCGCGGGTGCAGCAGTTCCTCGAGGGGCGGTACACGCGGGATGTGGACGACGAGGTGATGGAGCCCGTCGCGGCGGCGCCGAGCCAGGCGTCCGGTCAGATGTCCGGTCAGGCGGCAGGGAATCAAGTGACCCACGGCGAGCACGGGGCGGGAGCCTCCGCCGCGTCCACGGAGCCTCGGAACAATGCGTAGCCCATTTCTTCGCGATTTCCTGACGGGCCTGTTTTCGATCGCCGGTCTGGCCGGGCTGATCATCATGCTGATGCTGTTTGGCGAGCTGACCAACTTCGGTCACGATCGTTACAGCTTTCTGGCGCATGTGAACAACGCGGGCGGATTGACGGACACATCGCCGGTCACGCTGAACGGCGTGAAGGTCGGGCAGATCAGCGCAACGCGGGTGCGGGCGGGCGGGGGCGCTGAACTGGAACTGCGGGTCGATCGGACGGTGCGGATCCCGCGTTCGGCGGTCGCGTCGATCGATCGCAGTCTGGTGGGCGATGCGACGCTGGAGTTCACGATCCCGCCCGATCTGGCTGACGATGAGCTCGCCAACTACATCGCGGAGGGTGAGACGGTGGACATCGGCGATGCGTCGAGCCTGATCAATCGGCTCGCGGGCATGGTCGAGAAGCCGCTCTCGAAGATCGCGCAGACGGCGGAGAACATCGACCGGCTGGCGGCGACGTACAACACGGTCGGCGAGCGGATCAACGCGATGCTCGAGCCGCGGACGCTGGCGGAGGTCGATCAGGGGGCGGAGCCGAATCTGCGGACAGCGATCGCTCGGGCGGATGCCGCGCTGGCCGGCGCGGGGCGGTGGCTCGATGACGAGGAGCTGCTGACACGCACCAAGGCGACGATCGCGAAAGCGGAGCGTCTGGCGGACCAGGCGACTGAGGTGACGCAGGAGCTCTCGCGCGCTGCCACGGCAGCACGGGAGGGGATCAACGACGCCAACGCGAAGGTGGCGGCGCTCTCGGAGCAGGCGAGCACCACGCTCAAGTCGACCGAAGCGGCGGTCGGTCGGGTCACGGCGATCCTCGAATCGGTGCAGCGGGGCGAGGGCACGGTGGGTCAGTTGATGACCAATCCGGACCTCTACCGCTCGCTGCAGGACGCATCGGCCCGGCTGGACCTGACGCTGCAGGACCTGCAGCTGGCGATCGAGAAGTTCAAGAAGGAAGGCGTTCGCCTGGGTCTCTGAGCGCCGGGTCTGTATCGGTTCGGTGCGTTGCGGTGCTGTGAGTCCCGGTTGGGTGAGCTCCGGCTGCGTGAGCTCAGGTTCAGTGAGCTCGGGGCTGGTGAATTCCGGTTCATTGGCGGCGTGCCTGGGGGTGGGCGCGGGCGGTCGTGTCGAGAATGGGCGGCTGGAGAGAACCCATCGCCGGGCCCGCGATGCGGGCCCGGCTGATTGGGCCTGCCTGATTTGGCCCGGCGGGGCCTGCGCACCGCCCCAAAGGACTCGCTGACGATGCCGCGGCCGACAACCGCCAACCCCACCGCCCGGCTCGCGCTGGTCGCGACAATCGCGGTCGTCGTGGCATCTTTGTATCTCGCCCGGGAGGTGCTGATCCCGCTCGCGCTGGCGACGATCCTGACGTTCGTGCTCGCGCCGATGGTGCGGCGGCTCGAAAACGTCGGGCTGCACCGTGTACCCGCTGTGATCGCGGCGGTGGGCGGTGTGCTGCTGATCTTCGCCGCGGTTGGGTATTCGGTGGCGGTGCAGGCGATCGATCTGGTGGAGTCGATGCCGCTCTACCGCAGCAACATCCAGGAGAAGGTGTCCGCGCTGAGCGGCACGGCGGGGCACGCCGCGGACAAGATCGCGGACACAGTGTCAGATGTGCTCAAACCGGCGACGATCGATGAGGCCCAGGAGGCGGAGGGGGCGATCGAGCCGGTGCCGGTAACGGTTGTTGAGAAGCCGCCCTCGGCGATGGATGTGCTGCGGGCGTGGCTGGGGCCGCTGGTGCCGGGGCTGGTGACGGGCGGCATCGTGCTGGTTTTCGTGATCTTCATGCTGCTGCAGCGTGAGGACATGCGGGATCGGCTGATCAAACTGATCAGCCGCGGCAACATCACCGTCACAACGCAGGCGCTCGACGAGGTCGGGAAGCGGGTGAGCCGGTACCTGCTGATGCAGCTGGTGATCAACATCACGTACGGCGTTGCGCTGGCGATCGGGCTGTCTGTGATCGGGGTGCCCAACGCGGTCCTGTGGGGCTCGCTCGGGGTCGTGCTGCGGTTCATCCCGTACGCTGGGGCGATCATCGCGGGTGGGTTCCCGGTTGTGCTGTCGATGGCGGTGTCGGACGGGTGGACGCTGTTTCTGACGACGCTCGGCTTCGTCGTTGTGCTCGAACTGTTCATCAACAACGTGCTCGAGGTGTGGCTGTACAGCCGTGGGTCGGGGTTGTCGACGGTGGCGGTGCTGCTGGCGCTGGTGTTCTGGACATGGCTGTGGGGGCTGCCTGGGCTGCTGCTGGCGACGCCGATGACGGCGTGTCTGGTGGTTGCGGGCCGGTATGTACCGCAGTTGTCCTTCCTGAATGTGATGCTGGGCGACGAGCCGGTGCTCGCGCCGCCGATGCGGCTGTATCAGCGGCTGCTGGCGGGGGACACCGATGAGGCGGGCGAGATCGCCGAGGCGTTCGCGATCGAGCAGTCGTTCGAAGCGCTCTGCGATGACCTCTTGATCCCGGTGCTGCGGATGGCGGAAGCGGACTTCGAGGCCGGAACGCTCGGCGGAGTAAAGCTGGAGACCGTTCACCAGACGATCCGCGAAATGGCGATGGACTTTGCGGAGCAGCACGCCCCGCTGTCAGCGCCCGCGCCGGGGGCGCAGAGCTGGCGGGTTCTGGTGGTGCCGGCGCGGGACGAGGCGGATGCGGTCGCGGCGGTCCTGTGCGGCCTGGTGCTGACGCGGCGGGGGAACACCGTGCGGGTCCTTTCGCTGGCAGACCTGGGCACAGACGCGAACGCGATCGTCCGCGAGTTCGCGCCGGATCTGGCGGTCGTCTCGGCGGTGCCGCCGCACGCGGTGACGCCGGCTCGGCTGCGGACACGCGCCATCAGCCGGAAGTGGAGCGACGCGGCGATCCTCGCCGGCGTTTGGGGGCTGCGCGATGGTGAGCGGGTCCGGGAGCGCCTGATCGCCGCGGGCGCCCAGACGGTGGCGACGAGCCTGCGGCAGGCGGCGGACCAGGCCGGAACGACGATCCGGGCGGTCCGGAGGGCGGCTCCGGAAGCGAAGAACGGCGGTCCGGGCGTGTCGGCGGGGGCTGCTGGGGGAGCTGAGGCGGGTGTGACGGCCGAGGGGTGAGATCTGCGCTATCTCTCGCCTTTGGAAAGAGTTAGGGCTATAATAGGATCGTCGTGGCACGGCGTTTCGCGCTGTGCAGCGGCCTCAGGATGCTGGCTGGCGGACCGCCGGAATGTCCCGCCGCCCGGCCCCGCTTTCGCGGTCCGAGTTCCGGCCTACCGGCCCTAACCAATCGGGAGGACGCCCTGATGCAACCAACCCTCACCAGCAATTACAAGGAGAGCGACGACTTCCAGAAGCTCTCCAAGAACGCCCGCGCTGCGCTCGACGGCATGCTGCAATTCGCGATGCACCAGCGGGGGGAGTGGGTTGTCGAGGGCACGCCCAAGCAGTTGGGCGAGTGGATCGGCAGCGAGTCGAAGCTTGGTTCGCAGGCGATCCTCGCGGGGATCAAAGAGCTGAACGAGAACGGCTGCATCAAGCGGGCGCCGGCCCGGCCGGTGACGCGGTTCATCGTGCAGGCCCCGGTTCAGGAGCCGGAGCGGCCCGCGCCGCAGGTGATCTGACCCGATCCGGGTCCCGGGTTCTCTCGGGAATTGTGCGCACGCATCCGTCTCGCTCGACAGTACGAAATCTCGCCGTACAGTAATTTGCCCGCGGGATAGGCCGCGGCATGAAGAGAGAGACCTGACCATGCGCAATTTCAGCCTGGCCCTCATCGGGGCCGCGTTCGCGGCGTCCTCCGCCGCGGCGACGATTGTTCCGTTCACCGAGGACTTCGATCAGAACGCGTCGAACTGGCGCGATTCGGGCGGTCAGACCGACGCGGCGTGGAACGCGACGGGGAGCATCGACGGCGGTGCGTACATCTCGACGCCGTTCTCGTTCTTCGGAAACGCGGCCAACGACACGCCGGTGATCGTTCGCGGGCAGTCGAACTTCGGCAGCAGCAACAACGCGTTCGTCGGCAACTGGATCACCGACGGCGTGGCGCTCATGACGGTGTCGGTGCGGCACAGCGCACCCGCGCCGTTGACGTTCTTCACGCGGTTCGCCAGCCCCGCGAACTTCCCGGGCGCGACGGCGATCACGTTCGCGCCGGTGCTGCCCAACACCTGGACCACGCTGACGTTCCCCATCAGCGCGAACAGCCCGCAGTTCATCTCTTTCGAGA
>JBDZUZ010000198.1:0-5928 GCA_040255445.1 Planctomycetaceae bacterium
ACTGGTAGGATGACTTCCTCTCACTCGGTTTGGCTCAGGGAATGCAGGCAGGTCATTCCGTCGAAAGGCGGATGTAGTCGCGGAGGCGATTGCGCTTCGCGATATGGGTACGAAGCTTCGGCCGTCGGATGTATACGACGACCTGGTGAAGCGGCTGTTCAAGAACCTACTGCACCGCGGGGAGTCGCATGAGATCTGCTTTGCACGCCGCGGCAAGAGCGACCGGCAGGAAGCCCTCACCATGGCGATCCACCGCGCGAAGGAGAACTTCCGTCGACACTGGCGTTCGGATGTCGACCAGCCCTTCGCAATCCGAGCATCGGTTCCTTCGGCGGACGCGGGTCTTCAGATCGTCGACTACTACCTCTGGGCTTTGCAGCGGCTTGTCGAACGGGATGAGGACCGCTACTTCGCAGCCATCGCCAGCCAGTACAGCCTGATCATGGATCTCGACGACAAGCGGGCGAAGCCGTATGGCCGCTGGTACACAACGAAGGATCCGCTGACTCTGGAGAAGAAAAAACCTCTCGCAAGCTAGACTCGACCCGGTTTCCCGGACGAGCACACGGCACGGGGCCGGCGTTCGCTTGCAAGAGGCAATTCATTGTAGCGTCCGTCCGAGGCTACATCCCGGCTTTCACGGCGTTCCAGCCGCGGGACGCGAGAGACCTCCGATCGATACCTGCCGTCCGTTCGCACGCGGCTCCATCTGTCAGGTCCTGGAGATAGCGTACTCGAACCGGTAGAAGTGCTTCCCGTCCCGGATGTCGATCGTCATACTGCCCGTCAGCCCGGCCAGTTCATCGGTGCCCGAGTCCGGAACCACCGTGATCGACTGGTGCGGTTCGCCGCGGCGCATGGTGCTGCTGTGCTGGAGGACGAACGAGCCGGCGCGGCCGTTGAGTGTGCCCGTCACCTTTTCCATCGCCACGTACCCGGCCGAGCCCTTGGTCGCGGTGCGGACGCCGAGCATCTGGCCCTTGCCGGTGCCCGACAGCTCGCCGCGGTAGGACTTGTCGATCGCCATGCGGCCGATGGTGGCGTCGCCGACACCCGGGCCGTCGGGCTGGGGCGTGAGGTTAACATCGAACTCGCCGGTGATGGTGTGCGGCATCGGATTGGGCCTCCCGATCAGGTCTCCGGTCGGTCGAGCTGGCCGACGAGAATGACATACCCATCAGGGTCGTGGATGCGGAGTTCGCCGGCGGGCATGTGGTCACGGGGTACCACGGCGAAGACGGCGCTGCGACCGCTGTTGGGGCCGTGACCGCCGCGGTACTCGCCGCCGTCAGAGATCCCCGCGGCGATCAAGCTCCTGCGCAGCTCGCGGACATCGTCGCTGTACATGTAGAACAGCACCGCCTGCTCCGCGTGGTCGATGGGGGCGCTCGCCCGGGCGAACATGATCTCGGCTCGGCCGCTGCGGGCCAACGCCCAGAAGGGCGTACCGCTCGGGTCTTTCATAACCTCCGCCGCGGCGAGCCCGAGTCGCTCATAGAACGCGATCGATGCTGCGACATCCGCGACATGCGCGAAGGGGACGAGGCGGTTGATGGCGGCATCGGGCATGCCGCGATGGTACCACGGGGAGGCCGGGAGCGGCCGCGCGATCGGATGCCCAACCCACAGGCTCGTGCAGAGCCACGAGCCTGTGGCACGCGGATTACTTGGTCTTCTCGCGGCGCTTGGCGTGGCGGACGATCTCGCCGGTGCCGAGATAGATGAGCTCCTCGGCGACACTGGCCATCAGGTCACCAACGCGCTCGAGCTCGCGGCTGACTCGGTACATGTGGATACCCATCGCGATGGCTTCATCGGTCCGGTTCATCTCCGCGATCAGGTCGCGGACCTCGATGAAGAGCTGTTTATCGAGGCTGTCGATGGTCTCGTCCTTGGCGACGATCTGCTTGGCGAGGTCGAGGTTCTCGTCCATCACCGAGCGGAGTACCTCGTGGCATGCCGCGGGCACGCGATCGCCAAGCTCCTTGAGCGCCGTCGGCCAGGTCGGCGTGTATGGCGCGATCTCCGCGATCTTGACGACTGCCTTGGCGATCGAGGTCGCGTGATCGGCGACGCGCTCGAGCGCGGGGTTCACCTTCAGAATGAACGCCAGCACGCGGAATGATTTGGCGAAGGGGTGCTGGAGCGTGAGGATCTCGTAGCATTCCTGCTCGATCTCGACCTCCTCGAGGTCGATCTCGTCATCACGACGGCGCACAGCGCGGGCGGTCTCGACATCAAGCTCCCAGAGCGCCGAAATCGAGGTTTCGAGCATCGAGATCGCCATCGACGCCTCGCGGATCAGCCGGCGCTTGAGTTCGATGATCTTGCGGTCGGCGGTAAACATGCCGGCCTCGGGCATCGCGTCAAAGGGGGGCTGCTTGTCGGTCATGTCCGGCGATGCTCCTTGCTGTGATGACCGGGCTGCGGCGGCCGTGTCGTGCTCCGCCGCGCCGAGGCCATCCGTGAGGATATGAAGGTCATCGGCTCAAGTCCCGTTTGGAACATGAGCTGCCGCGTCAAGAGCGCGTGAAGGTCCCTTAACGACCTCCGGGCCGGCGCGGCCTCGGAGTCGGCTGGCTCCGCGCCGCCGCGGGTGTGGTGCGGTCGGCGCCGGCGGGGGCTGTCGGTTGCGCCGGCTCGGGGATGACGCCCAGCCGGCGGCGGAGCACGCGGAGCAGCGTCTCGGGCTCCAGGTACTTCTCCGGCGGGCGGAAGTAGACCTCGGCCAGCTCCGCACGCCCGCCCGACTCGGTCAGCTTGGGCGGCAGCACCCGCACCGTCGCCTCGGGCGCACCCTTCGCGGTGACCGGCTTCTGGAGTTGCTCGGCGACTGGCTGCGGGTCAACCGCCAGGAAGACGACATCCTTCTCGCGGATCGTCGCGGTGCGGACGCCGAGGTGCGCGAGCACGATGCGGACCTGGGCCAGGTCCATGAGCCGCATCGTCGGCCGCGGCGGGTCGCCGTAGGCGTTGACCAGGTCGGCGCGGACCTGCTCGATCGCGTCGAGGCTCGCGGCGGTCGCGAGGCGGCGGTAGACCTCGAGCCGGCGCTGATCGCTGGGGATGTAGCTCTTGGGGATCAACCCGCTGACACCGATCTCGACGGCGGTGGCGCTGGGCGTCACCGGCGGGGCATCGTTCTTGAGGTTGTGGACCGCCGTCTCGAGGAGCTGGCAGTACATCTCGTAGCCGACCGCGGCGATGTGCCCCGACTGCTCCGCGCCCAGGATGTTGCCAGCGCCGCGGATCTCGAGATCGCGCATCGCGATCTTGAAGCCGGCGCCGAGCATCGAGTACTGCTCGATGGCGCGGAGGCGCTTGCGGGCGACTTCCTTCACCGTCCGCTCGGGGGGAAGGAGCAGGTAGCAGTACGCCCGGTGGCGGGAACGGCCGACGCGGCCGCGGAGCTGATGCAGTTCGCTGAGCCCGAAGCGGTCGGCGTCGTTGATGATCATCGTGTTGGCGGTAGGGATGTCGATGCCCGACTCGATGATTGTGGTCGAGACGAGGATATCCGCCTGGCGGCGCATGAACTTGAGCATGACCTCTTCGAGTTCGTGCGGGTTCATCTGGCCGTGGCCGACGACGATTTTCGCATCGGGCGCGAGCTTCTGGACCTCATCGGCCATCGAGTGGATGTCGTGCACCCGGTTGTGGACGAAGAAGACCTGACCGTCGCGGGCGAGTTCTCGCTGGATCGCCTGCTGCACCCGCCGCGCGTTGTAGGGGATGACCTCGGTCACGATGGCGCGCCGGTCGACTGGCGGCGTGGTCAGGCTGGAGATATCGCGGATGCCCAGCATCGCCATGTGCAGCGTGCGGGGGATGGGCGTCGCGGAAAGCGTGAGCACATCGACGGTCATGCGCAGCCGCAGCAACGCTTCCTTGTGCTCGACGCCGAAACGCTGCTCCTCATCGATGATCACGACGCCCAGATCGGCGAAGCCGACATCGGCCGAGAGGATCCGGTGCGTGCCGACGATGACATCGACCTGGCCTTTGCGGAGCGCATCGAGGATCTGCTTCGCCTCCTGGTTGGTCTTGAAGCGTGAGAGGCTCTCGATCCGGAACGGGTACCCGGCAAAGCGAGAGCGGAAGGTCCGCTCGTGCTGCTCGGCGAGCACGGTCGTGGGCACCAGCACCGCGACCTGCTTGCCGTACTCGACGGCCTTGAACGCCGCGCGGATCGCCAGTTCGGTCTTGCCGAATCCGACATCGCCGCAGATCAGCCGGTCCATCGGCCGCGGGCTGGTCATGTCGCGTTTGATCTCCTGGAGCGCGGCGAGCTGGTCCTCGGTCTCGGTGTACGGAAACTCGGCCTCGAACTCCTTCTGCCAGGCGGTGTCGCCGGGGTACTGCAGACCGGGCATGTGCTCGCGGGCGGCCCGCACCCGCAGCAGTTCCGCGGCGAGATCGCGCACGCTCTCGGCGACACGCTCCTTCTGGTTCTTCCACTTCTGCCCGCCCAGCGTGCTGAGCGGCGGCTTGCCCGCGAAGCCGCCGATGTACTTCTGCACCTGGTCGATCTGCGTTGCGGGGACATGCAGCTTGGCGCGGCCGGCGAACTCGAGCGTGAGGTACTCCTCGGGCTCGGTGTTCTTCGATCGCTCCTGCAGCGCGAAGCTGTGCGGCACCTCGCGCGGGGCCATGAGCGTGAGCCCCGCAAAACGCGCGATACCGTGCTCGATGTGCACGACGTAGTCGCCGGGCTGGATCTCGAGGAACGCGTCCATCGCGCGTCCGCCCTTGAAGCGGCCGGCGCGGCGACGCACGCTGAAACGGTTCAGGAGCTCGTGGTACGGCACGAACGCGATCGACTGCTGGTCGTCGTCATCATCGCTCCGCCAGATGAAGCCGCGGTGCAGGTAGGCCTCAACAGATTCGATCCGCTTTGCGCCCTCGCCGCCCCCGCCTTCCACCGCGGCCTCGGCCTGATGCTGCAGGAGCAACTCACCCAGCCGCTGCTTCTCGCCGCTGGTCTGGCAGCAGACGATCACGCGGGCCTTCTCGGGAGCGCCGGTCAGCGCAACCAGCTCCCCCACCGCTTCCTTCGCATCTTTGCTGAACGCAGGGAACGCGCCGACCGGCAGCTCCAGCCGCGTGTCGGCGCCTGCAGCGCCTGCGGAGAACTGGTTGATCTCCGCGAGAGCGTGGAAGCGCGTCTCCAGCAGCTTGAGCACCGCGGGCGGGCCGACGATGCCTTTGGAATCCGTCACGCGTTCGTAGTAGCCGCGGCCCTGTTCGACGATCTCCATCGTCTCCGAGAGCAGGACCACCGCCGCGGGCGGGAGCAACTCGAGAAAGTTCACCTGCCGCTCGTCGGCCTGCGCTTTGCCGAAGTCCGCCGCGACGAGCTCGACCGCATCGACCGCGCGGTCCGAGCCCATGGTCTCGATATCGATCTCGGTGATCTTGTCGATCTGGTCGCCGAAGAAATCGAGCCGCACGGGGACGCCGGTTGTACCGCGTGTCCCCGCGTTCCCGGGCGCTGTGGCGACCCCGGGCGGGAAGACATCGAGGATGCCGCCGCGGACCGCGAACTCGCCGGCCTCTTCGATCGCCTCGACGCGGGTGTACCCCGCTTCGCCCAGCCAGTGGGTCAGCTCGGTGAGCCTGACGGTCTGGTCGCGGCGGAGCGTTCGCACCAGCGACTCGAGCCGCGCCGGCGCGGGCACGAGCTGCATCAACGCCTGGATCGGCGCGACCACAACCGTGCCGGGCGTGACCGTCGCCGCGGCCCGCACCGCGAGCATGCGCTCGGCGAAGAGTTCCGCGCTGACATCGGTCTCGCCCGGGAGGACTTCGAGCGCCGGCAGACGGATCGCGGGCACGCCCTGCCCTGTCAGCTCATCGAGCGTCTCGTCGCCGTCGTCGATGTGCGCAACGACGAGGATGACGGTCCGGCCGGCGCGGGAGGCGACCGCC
>JBDZUZ010000199.1:0-5900 GCA_040255445.1 Planctomycetaceae bacterium
GTCGTCTGACCACCCCGGAGCGTCACTGCGCCGAGCAGGATCTGGAAGCCGCGACGCGGGCCTTCGGGCAGTCGATCGGGCTCCAGGAACTGCTGCTGCACGCCGCGTGGGCCAACGGCTACACCGGCCGGACCTTCCGCGACTGGCACGGCGTGATGGATGCCGCGTTCGGAAGGGGCATCGAGGCATCCAACAGCACGATCAGCATCGGCGGGATCCTCTCGAACGTCGCCAACAAGTTTCTGCTCGAAGGCTTCTTCAGTGTCGAGCGCACCTGGCGGAACATCACCGCCGTGCGCAGCGTGACCGACTTCAAGGCCGTCACCAGCTACCGCCTGACAGGCAACGACCAGTACGAGCGCATCGCGCCCGGCGGCGAGATCAAGCACGGCACGCTGGGCGAGGAGACCTACACCAACCGGGCCGAGACGTACGGCCTGATGCTCTCGATCGATCGCACCGACATCATCAACGACGATCTGGGCGCGATCACCAGCGTGCCCCGCAAGCTCGGCGCGGGCTCGGGCAAGACCATCAACGACATCTTCTGGAAGACCTTCCTGGCGAACTCGGGCTTCTACACGGCGGGCAACAAGAACTACCTCGCCGGCGCGGACACCGCCCTGTCGATCGACGGGCTGACCAAGGCCGAGGTCGCCTTCATGGACCAGGTGGATTCTGACGGCAAGCCGCTGGGGGTGATGCCGCAGGTGCTGCTGGTGCCCACAGCGCTGTCGGCGCTGGGCAGCCAGCTCTTCAAGAGCATGGAACTGCGCGACAACACCTCGAGCGCCAAGTACCCGGTGACCAACCCGCACCAGGGCAAGTTCCGCGTCGAGGTCAGCCGCTACCTGGGCAACGCGGCCTACCCGGGCCACTCGAGCAAGGCCTGGTACATGCTCGCCTCACCGGCGGACCTGCCGGTCATCGAGGTGGCGTTCCTCAACGGCCAAGAAGCCCCGACCATCGAGACCGCCGAGCAGAGCTTCAACCGGCTCGGGATCCAGATGCGCGGCTACCACGACTTCGGTGTCGCGCTGCAGGACCCGCGCGGCGGTGTGAAGAGCAAGGGTGAGGCATGACTCAGTTCGGCGGCGGCGGGTTCGACCCTGTCGACCCCGGTGACACAGGCAACGGCAACGGAGGCACAGCGATGGCAACCACATTCGTACAGCAGGGCGCGGCGATCGATTACACGCCGGGGGCAGACACCCCCGCGGGCACGGTCGTCGTGCAGGGCGATCTGGTCGGGGTCATCCGGGTGAATCTCACGGCGAGCCAGCTCGGGGCGCTGGCGGTTGAGGGGGTCTTCGACTTCCCCAAGGCCACCGGCACCGGCAACGGGTTCACCGCCGGGCAGCTCGCCTACTGGGACAACACCAACGACGTGGCGACCAAGACCGCGACGGGCAACAAGCTCATCGGCAAGGCGGTGCGGGCCGCGGCGGAAGCCGACGCGACCGTCCGCATCCGGCTGTCGCAGTGACTGGCCGCATCGATCGGAGGCTGAACCGTGGCGGACCTGCTCGAACAAGGCGCATCGTTCCTCGATACCCAGCGGCACGCGCACATGACGCGACCGGTGGTGTATCAGCGGGGTGCTGCGCAGGTCGAGGTGAGCGCCACCATCGGCCGCACCGAGTTCGAGCAGGCCGACGAGGCGGGGCTCATCCACCGGATCGAATCGCGGGACTTCCTACTCCGCACGGCTGATCTGGATCTGGGCGAAGGCCCCGCCTTGCCCAAGGCCGGCGACCGCGTCCGCGAGACCGTCGGTTCATCCGTGTTCGTCTACGAGATCAACGCGCCCGGAGGCCAGCCGCCGTGGCGGTACAGCGACCCATACCGCAAGGCGCTCCGCATCCACACGAGGCACATCGCCACCGAGGACCTTCCGTGACCAGTGTTCCCACCAACGGACATCCCGCCAGGCCCACGCCCCCGCCGAGCGCTGGGCACCGCTGGGCCGCGATCGCGCTGACCGTGGGCATGGCCGCGCTGGCCGTCACCGTCCAGTGGGGTGTGGTGACCACCAAGCTCGACCACGTCGAGCGGCGGCTCGATGAGCTCATCGTTGAGGCCCGGTCGCTGCGGGCCGAGTACCAGGCGATCGAGCGCCGGGTGTCCTACCTCGAAGGCCGCTTCATCGGAGGCACGAAGGGACCATGAGCACGATCACTACCCTCGCCGACGCGGTGGCCGAGCACATCAACGCGGGCACCTACGCCCAGCCGGTGTCGGCCGTCCGCACCTACCAGCCCGCATTCACACTCGAAGAGCTCGGCGAGCTGCGGGTATCGGTCGTGCCGAGGACGAGCACCGTCTCGGCCGCGAGCCGCGAGAGCAGCACCTTCGAGCACGTGCTCGATGTGGGCGTGCAGAAGAAGCTGCCGGCCCCCTCTCAAGACGGGAACGAGGAGGCCGCGATCGACGAACTGCTCGGACTCACCGAGGCCATCGGCGACCGCCTGCGGCACACGCGGCTGGCGGGCTTCCCCGAAGCGGCGTGGGCTGGCCTTGCGCACGAGCCGGTCGTCTCCAGCGAGAGCCTCGAGCAGCACCGCGTATTCACCAGTGTTCTGAGCGTCACCTACCGGGTGAGGAGGTAACCGATGGCAATCAAGCTCGGCATGGAAGCCAAGCTGCTCTACCTGGTCGGCGGCCAGGGCGGGGCCGGTTCGTGGACAGCGATGGACAACGTCAGGGACGTGACCCTCAGCCTCGAAGCGGGCGAGGCCGACGTGACCACCCGCGCCAACGCGGGCTGGCGCGCGACGGTCGCCACGCTCAAGGAGGCGAGCGTCGAGTGGGAGATGGTCTGGGATATCGCCGACGCGGGGTTCACCGCCATCAAGAACGCGTTCTTCAACAACGACCTGATCGGGCTGCAGATCCTCGACGAGGCCGACGGCCAGGGGCTGCAGGCGGACTTCTCGATCACGAACTTCAGCCGCAACGAGGCGCTCGAGGAGGCCATCACCGTCTCGGTGACGGCCAAGGTGACCTACTCGGACACAGCCCCGAGCTGGATCGGCGGATAACGGATCGGAGGCAGCGATGCGCACGTTCAAGGACAACCAGGGCCGCGAGTGGACCGTCGAGATCACCGTCGCGGCGATCAAGCGCGTGCGCGGGCTCGCGGGCGTTGACGTCATGGAGGTGCTCGAAGGCTCCAACGGGCTCATCGAGAAGCTCGTGCGCGATCCCGTCCTCCTGTGCGATGTCATCTACGCCGCGTGCAAACCGCAGGCGGATGAACGTCAGGTCAGCGACGAGGCGTTCGGCGCGTCGATGGCCGGGGACGCGATCGAGCACGCCACGGCGGCGCTCCTGGAGGAACTGGTGGATTTCTGCCCGAGCCCGAGGGACCGGGCCAACCTCGGGCGGGTGCTCAAGGCCACACGCGACGTGATGGACAAGGCCCGGGACGTGGTGGAGCGCCGGATCGACGAGCTGATCGACAGCGGGGCGCTGGAGCGGACGGTGCTCGAAGCAGTGCCACCGACGGTCGAGGCGGCGGCTGGCGGCTCGTCTGGCAGTGCGCCGGCATCCTCGGCATCGATCCAGCCCCCCTGACGCTGCGCGAGCTCGTCGCAATGGCCGAGGCAAGGCAGCGCGACGAGTGGAGCCGGACGAGTTCGGTCATGGCGCTGGTGGCCAACACCCAGCGCAACCCCAAGAAGACCCGCCCGTTCCGGCCCGGCGACTTCGACCCGTTCGCCCGGGCCGCTGACAAGCGGACGCAGGTCATCCCGGCCCCCGTGTCGGTGCTCAAGGACGTGTTTATCAGGAACCGGAAGCAGCAAGGAGCCACACGTGAAGATTGATCCCAAGCATCTGGCCTTCGGCTTCGGCGTGGTGATGCTCTCGCTCGGGCTCGGCGCGTGCGCGGGCTTTGACCTTGGCGACGTCGTCAAGGTCAAGACGCCGAGCGGCATCCAGCAGGCCCGCGGCCTGCCGCGCACCACCACGCTCAACGAGGCCGAGGCCGAGTACCGGGCGTGGTTCGAGGACACCCAGCGGGTCGGGGCCCAGTGGAAGGCGTCGATCGAACGCGGCGGCGAGATCCGCGGCCTCCTGGGGCAGATCACCCTCTCGGCACTCGACGACTTCGGCCCCACGCTCGCGGGCGTGCCCATCGCGGGTCCGGCTCTGCCGGCGCTGACCGGTCTGGCGGGGCTGTTCATCGGCGCGGGGCGACTCCGCAAGGAGAAGGAAGCGTCGTTCAACAAGGGGCTCAAGGAAGGCCGCGTGGTGCCCGGCGGAGGAGCGCCCGCGTGATCACCATGCGGATCAAGGACGTGTTCTTCGACCGGCCCGCGGTGAAGCGGTCGGTGGACGCCGCCAAGCGCCGGGTGCTGAGCAAGGGCGGCGCGTTCATCCGCACCGCTGCCCGGACCAGCATCCGCAAGCGCAAGGCCTCGGCCCCGCCCGGCAAGCCGCCGCATTCGCACGAGGGATCTCTGCGGAGGCTGATCCTCTTCGGCTACGACCGCAGGTCCGACAGCGTGGTGGTTGGCCCGGTGGGCTTCAAGAAGAGCGTTGCGCCGCGAGCACTCGAGCACGGCGGCGCGACCGTCGTCGTCTCGCGCCGGCGTGGTCGCGTGCAGAGCCGCAAGGTCAAGATCGCAGCCCGTCCCTACATGGCCCCGGCGCTCGAACGCGAGCGCCCGAAGCTGCCGGTGCTGTGGCGCAACAGCGTGCGGAGGGGGTCGTAGATGGCCGACACCCGAGGCATCCGGGCCGGACGGGCGTTCGTCGAGCTGGGCGTCAGCGACAAGCTGTCGGCCGGGCTGCGGCGCGCCCAGAAGCGGCTCAAGGCCTTCGGGGACGGGCTCCGCAGCGTCGGCACCAGGCTGACTGCGATCGGGGCCGGCGCGGTCGCCTCGCTGCTGAGCACGGTCAGGGTGTTCACGGCCATGGGCGACACGCTCGACAAGATGAGCAAGCGCACCGGCGTGAGCGTCGAATCGCTCAGCGAGCTCGGCTTCGCCGCCGAGCAGTCCGGCGCGGATCTGGCGACCTTCGAGAAGGGCGTGCGGTCCATGCAGCGGTCGATCAACGACCTTGGACGCGGGCTCTCGACGCAGACGGACGCGTTCGCCACCCTCGGGCTGACGATGGCCGACCTCGACGGGCTCTCGCCCGAGGCGCAGTTCAAGCTCATCGCCGAGCGGCTGAGCCAGATCGAAGACCCCAGCCGACGCGCCGCGATCGCGATGCAGATCTTCGGCCGCGCGGGCTCGCAGCTCCTGCCGCTCATGGAGGGCGGGGCCGCGGGTATTGAAGAGCTCCAGGAGCAGGCCCGGAGGCTGGGGCTGACCGTCTCGACGCAGACCGCCAAGGACGCCGCGGAGCTCAACGACACGCTCAACATCCTCTGGCGGGTCATCAAGCAGGGCGTGTTCGTGATCGGCTCGACGCTCGCGCCGGTGCTCAAGGACCTCGCCGAGCGCATCACCCGGGTCATCGTCGGCGCGTCGGACTGGATCCGCCAGAACCGGGCCGTGGTCGTCTCGGCGCTCAAGATTGCTGCGGCGGTCGCGCTGGCGGGCGTGGTCCTGATCGGGCTGGGCGTGCTCGTGGCGGGTGTCGCGGCGACCTTCGGCCTGCTGGCGAGCATCATCACCGGAGTCGGCACGGCGCTGGGCATCGTCGGCGCAGCTCTGGGCGCGCTGCTCTCGCCCATCGGGCTGGTGGTGGCGGCCGTCGTCGGGCTCGGCGGCACGCTGCTGGTCACCTCGGGCAAGAGCGGCGAGGCGCTCGCCTGGCTCATGGAGCAGTTCACGCGCCTGCGCGACTGGGTATCCAAGGTCACCCGCGGCATTTCCGACGCACTCGCGGCTGGCGACATCGCACTCGCGGCCGAGATCCTCTGGCTGTCGCTGAAGGTCATCTGG
>JBDZUZ010000021.1:0-22486 GCA_040255445.1 Planctomycetaceae bacterium
GGAGCGCAAGTCGGCGCACCTGACGCACGACGGCGTGAGCGAGGCTCAGCGGGCGGCGAGCATCGGTTCGTTCTATGTCGATGAGAACATCGACATGCCGCACCTGCTCGAGCAGGCGGTGCGGGCGCACACGGTCTACGAGAACGACAAGGACTACGTGATCGCGGAGGTCGACGACCCGATGATGGGCCGGCGCGTGCCGAGCATCGTCATCGTCGATGTCAACACCGGCCGCCCGATGATCGGCCGGCAGTGGTCCGACGGCCTGCACCAGGCGATCGAGTGCAAGGAAAAGGTGCCGATCAAGAAGGAGACTCAGACCGTCGCCACGGTGACGATCCAGAACTTCTTCAAGATGTACAAGCGGCTGGCGGGCATGACCGGCACCGCCGATACCGAAGCGCAGGAGTTCCACGACATCTACAAGCTCGATGTCGTGTCGATCCCGACCAACAAGCCGGTGGTCCGCCGCGACTTCGACGACCTGGTCTTCCTCTCCGCCAAGGACAAGTGGTCGAAGATCGTTGACGAGATCAAGACGTTCAACGATGTCGGCCGCCCGGTGCTCGTCGGCACGACCAGCGTCGAGAAGAGCCAGATGCTGGCGAACATGCTGATGCGGACGCACGGCGTGCAGCACGAGGTGCTCAACGCCAAGCAGCACGAGCGCGAAGCGCACATCGTCGAGAACGCGGGCCAGCTGGGCGCGGTGATGATCGCGACCAACATGGCCGGCCGCGGCACGGACATCAAGCTGGGCAAGGTGACGCGGGCGAGCCTGCTCGAGCACTGGCTCAAGCGCGGCATCGCCCCGCGGACCGTCACGCCCGAGTCGACCGAGGAGGAGCTGCGCGAGGGCGTGTACCGCAAGATCGCGCCGCAGGAACTGGGCCGCAACCGCCGCGAGACCGATGAGATGCCCTTCGCCGAGCTCGAGCTCGCGCTGCTGCGGCACTGGGCGGTGCAGTTCACGCAGCAGTCCGAGCGGGCGATCGCGAACGCATCGGCGCAGGAGCTCCGCGAAGCGCTCGACGCCGAGGGCCGCTCGCTGCTGCACCGCATCCGCTGGTTCGAGAGCGTCGAGGACCTGGGCGGTCTGCACGTGGTCGGCACCGAGCGGCACGAATCGCGCCGGATCGACAACCAGCTCCGCGGCCGCTCGGGCCGCCAGGGCGACAACGGCTCCTCGCGGTTCTTCGTCAGCCTCGAGGACGATCTCATGAAGATGTTCGCCGGCGAGACGACCATGAAGGTCCTCGCGCGGATGGGCATGAAGGAAGGCGAGGCGATCCAGCACCCGATGCTCACCAAGAGCGTCGAGCGGGCGCAGCGCAAGGTCGAGGAGCGCAACTTCCAGATGCGCAAGCACATCCTCGAGTACGACGAGATCATGGAGCACCAGCGGCAGACCTTCTACGGCATCCGCCAGCGGATCCTGGACGGCCGCAACGTCAAGGGCCTCATCTTCGACTGGATCCGCCGCACGGTGGATGAGGCGGTCGAGGAGTACCTCGACGTCGACTACGCCGCGCGCTGCGCGGCCGAGTACGCGAGCGCCCGGCTCGAGTGCTCGATCCCGCCCGATCGTCTCCGCAACCGCGACCTGGATGAGATGGAGATGCTTGTCGTCCGCGAGGCCAAGGAGGAAGCCCGCCACACGATCGCCGTGACGCTGGGCGAGTACATGCCGCTGGAAGGCTCTGAGGTCGCGATCGACTTCGACTCGGCGGGCCTGATCAACTGGGCCAAGAGCCGGTTCAACGTCGAGCTGGATTCGGCCGAGCTCCGCGAGGGCGGGGCCGCGGAACGCAAGCGTGTCCAGAACATGCTCAACGAGGCGGCGGAAGACGCGATCGACCGGGCCGACCTGTCCGGTCTGTCGACCTACGTCGATCCCGACTACGGGGCCAAGGAACTGTCGGCCTGGGTCAAGCGCAAGCTCGATCTCGAGGTCGCCTACACCGAGATCCAGGCAGCGCAGAAGAAGCAGACCGATGAGGGCGACGAGGATGCGGGCCCCACGGCGATGCTGATGCGTCGCGTCGAGGAGGCCTACGAGCGGCGCGAGGTCGAGTTCCCGGTCGAGTACGCCATGAACACGACCCAGCAGCTCGCCGCGCAGGTGGGTCTCAAGGACGCCGCGCAGCACCTGCTCGCCTGGTCCAACCGCCGCTACAACATGGGCTGGGACGAGACGCTCTTCAAGACTCACACGCCGCCGAAGGTCCGCGAGGAACTCCTCAAGGCCTCGAAGGCGTTCATCGAGGGCAACAAGCTGGATGAGGAGCTCGAGAAGGCGCTCGAGCACAAGGGTGATCTGGATGCGCTCGACAAGTACATGCGCGAGCGGTTCGACCGCGGCATCACCGACCAGATCCGCTACGCCGCCCGCGACGACCGCGAGAACGCGATCCGTTCGATGGTCGAGTCGATCCTCCGCGCCGAGCTCCTCGCCGCGGAGCGGCAGATCCTGCTCGAGACGATGGACTCGGCGTGGAAGGACCACCTGTACTCGATGGACCAGCTCCGCGACACGGTGAACTTCCGGGCCTTCAGCCAGCAGGACCCGCGGATCGAGTACAAGCGCGAGGGCTCGACGCTCTTCACCAACTTCATGGAGGGCATCCGCGAGCGGACGACCGAGTACATCTTCCGGGCCCGCCTCGCGCCGCCGCAGATGCCGATGCGCCGCCCGGCCCCGCCGCGTCAGCAGTCGATGCAGATGGGCGGGATCAGCGGCCCGGGCATCAGCGGGCCGGGGATGGGTGGGCCGGGCATCGGCGGTCCAGGTACGGGCGGTCCCGGCATGGGCGGGCCCGCGGGCGCGCCGCCGCAGGGCGGCCGCGCGGTCTGACCGGCGGGCCGGTCCAGTCAAAAACAGCAGCGGGCGTCCCGATCGGGACGCCCGCTTTCTTTGGTATTCGCGTCATTGCAGCCGCGGCGACGCCGCGAGTGATCACTCAGCGTGCGCTGAGGCCATGTACTTGCGGGCCCGCGAGCGGGTGTCGCGGTCCGGGATCCGCTCGCCGTCGCTGCGGTATCGGACGATCTGGCTGGCCTTGGAGAGCTTGGCGAGCGCCTGGTTCACGCTGGACTTGAGCGACGCCGGCGCGGCGTTCGAGGAGTAGCCGGTCTCGGGCAGCGCATCGGCGATCTCCTCGGTGGTGAGGGGCTCGTTGTAGCCGGAGATCTCCCAGATCGCGAGGATGGCGTCCTGAATATTGCGGATCTCGCCGGTGCCGCTGGCCTTGGCGGCCTTGCCGCCGCCGCGGCCCGTGCGGGCGGGCTTCTCGACGCCGAGCTTGATGGCCTCGGCGGGCGTGATCATGCCGCTAAAGGCGTTCATCTTGCGGGCCTGGGCGTTGACCAGGTCCTGGGCGTACGAGCGGATCTGCTTGACGTTCTCCTCGACCCGGTCGGCGACCTGCTGGTAGACCTTGCGGGCGTCACGCTCCTTGACCCGCTCGGCCTCGATCCAGCTCGTGACCCGCTCGAGCTGCTCGGCGATGTCGACCAGCGTCATCTCGGAGATGGGCTTGCTCTGGTTGAAGGGGAGGGACGACCCGGCGGGGGTGTCGGCGTGCGGCACGTTGTGGTCCTTTCGGTCGCCATCCGCCCGTGGGCGGGGCATTAGGTATGGAAATCGGGGCCCGGCGGGAGTGAACACACAACCCCGCGGAGTGGCTCTCCGCGGCCCGGGCCCTGTCGATTCACGCTCGGATTCTGTGGACCGGTCATTATCTAACCGGGGCGGCTCCGAGTCGAGGGGACCGTGAGAATCTGCCAGCTTCAGGGGCACCGCGTGACCACGGGCTGTTGCTTGTGGATCCCTCGGGGCGGGGTTCCCGTACAACCTGAGTGATCCGCGCGGGTGGTGGACCGCATCATCCGCGGCGGGGTGGCGGTACGGTCCATCGGGTCGGTGCTTCACCGCCCGCGGCCGATCGTGTACCCTGCAGACCCCGACCGGAGGTGTTCATGCCCGCCAGCCCATCCGTATCCGCCCGCCGTTCCCGCGCCCGCCGCGGCTTTACCGTCATCGAGCTGCTCGTCGTCGTCGGGATCATCGCGATCCTGGTGGGGCTCAGCTTCGTGGTCGGCGGCAAGGTGCTCGAGGGCGGCAAGCGCGGCGCAGCGCTCGAGACCATCCGCCTGCTCGACAACGCGCTCAACGACTACATGGCCAAGACCGATGGCCTCCCCGCGACGACGGTCGAAGACCCCGAAGACCGCGACCGCGTCTTCCCAGTGGCCGATGCCCGCGACATGCAGAACACCGATTCGGGCCGCTCCCCGGCGGGCAACCAGATGATCAACAGCGTGGGGCTGTTCATGCTGCAGGCCCGCGAGGTGCCCAGCAGCCGCCAGATCCTGGATCAGCTGCCCTCCAAGTTCGCCCGGGCGCTCGAGATCGACGGGCAGCCGGTCCTGATGACGGCCTTCGACCCCTGGGGCAACCCGATCCGCTACGTGCACCCCTCGCTCGACGGCCGCTTCGCCGCGGGCAACACCGATCTGGTTCTCGGGCCCGCGCCGACGGGCAAGCAGTACGCGATCAACCAGATGCGCCGCAACAACGAGCAGACCGTTCTCAACGGGATGGTCGTGAACGCCCAGGACATCGTCGACAGCGACGGGGGGCTGTGCACCGGCAACCGGCCGTACTTCTACTCGGTCGGTCCCGATGGCCGGGCGGGCTGGTACCAGAACGAGGCCAACCAGTGGATCGACGGCGCGGCGGACAACATCTACACGATGACGCCGACCCTGCCCAAGGCGCCGTGAGGCGGCCGCCCCGCCTGTGGTGGGGGTTGGGCCGGGGACGAGGGACTGGGCGCCTGGGATTGGCGGGCGACGAGCATGATCGGGCCGCAAATTGGCCGCGGCCGGCGGCTCCACTCCCGGCCGAAAGCGGGGTATAGTCCCGCCACGATTTCGTGACCTTCCGGGGTGTAGCGCAGCTTGGTAGCGCGTCTCGTTCGGGACGAGAAGGTCGTAGGTTCAAATCCTATCACCCCGATTTACTCGCCCAAAGGCCGCCGCAGTCGCGGCGGCCTTTTGCGTTCATGCCCGGTTCGTACTTCGCGATCGCTCGGCTTCGGGGCATGTCAGCAGTGGCCGCCGAGCGGTCGGCTCGATCGCCGTCCGCTGAGCACATCGGATTGCGAAATGACCAGCATCGCCACGATTCGCGAGATCCTCGTGCCTGCCCTCGAAGCTGCATTCCCGGCTTCCGGACTACGCATCTCGTCCCCGCCTGAACCAGTCGCGATCTTCCCTGCAGTGTGCGCGGAGGTCGGGGATGTTCTGATCTACGACGACGGCGACGAAGCCACCGTCGTGATCGAGAAGGTAACGCACCATCACACCAATCCCTACAACACCGACATGACTCCGCACGAACGGGCGGTGTGGGTAACCAATGAAGTCGTTGCGTTTCTCCACGCGTTGTTCGACGATCGCGTGCTCCTCTGGTCCCGGCAGCAGGGCAAGGGCGGCTCAGGTTCGCAGCCTTTCAACGGGGTGATTCCGACCGACCTCCGCGAAGGCGCCGACACCTTCGTGTGGTCGAGACGTGTCGTGAGAGCCGACGTCGCAGGAAGTGAGTGAGGGGCGGTGTAACCGCCGCGGGGAAGCCCCGAATAAAGTGCCAAGGCCGCGGGGGAACGCCGATCACGCGATCGAGCGCCGCTGGAACGAGGGGCTGGTCGGAGGCAGGGCGTGGGAAACGAACATGGTGCGGTTGAGGGCGACTGGGCCCGGACCGGGCGCGGGCCATTCGGCGGATCAATCACGCCCGCCCGCATCCCCCTCTTCGCCCCCGGCCGCGGCACGCTCCCCTTCCCGCATCCCTGGAACTACCAGCGCCCGCTCGACATCCTCGCGGCGTACTACTGGCGCGCCGAGCGCGACACCGGCGCGACGCGGCACACGCGCTACCTGAAAGTCCCCGGCTTCCGCCCCGTTCTGGTCACGCGTGATCCGCGGCTGATCCGCGCCATCTCCGCCGAGACCGGCGACAAGCCCGGGCAGTTCGACCGCGACACCATGCCGTCGAGCGGTATCGCGCGGGCGACGGGTGAGGACACGCTGCTCTACGCCAACGGCGCGGCGTGGAAGGCCCAGAAGCGGCTCGCCGCGCCGCCCTTCTCCCGCGGGTCGCTCTTTCAGCCCGAGCAGTTCCACGAGTTCGAGCGGACCTTCCGCGCGACCGTCGCCGAGCGGCTCGAGCGAGTGCGCGCGGCGGTGGGGGCCTCGGGCGGGCCGCTCCGCGTGCAACTCGAGCCGGAGATCAAGGCGATCATGCTCGAAATGCTCGTCAACAACTTCTTCGGCGCCCAGGTTCCGTACCAGCGGATCCGCGAGCACTTCGTGCCCGCGCTCGAACGCGTCATCGACCACATCGTCCGCGACACGATCATGGCGAAGCTCGGTCTGCCGCTGAGTCGCCTGCCGGCCATCACGCCGGGCCTGCGGCGGGCGCGCGAGTCCGCGGCGGTCTTCGAAGAACTCACCGACATCGTCATCGCGACACGCAAGGAGAAGTGCGGCGCATGGCGGCAGTTTGAGAGCGAAGCGCCCGATGCCGCGCTTCGGGCGAACATCCGCGTCTTCCTCGCCGGCGCGCTCGAAGCGACGACTTCCTACGCAAGCTGGGCCCTGGCCCACCTCGCGCGGCACGCCGAAGCACAGGAGCGGCTCTACGCCCAGGTCCGCGATGTGGATGAATACACACCCGGCACACTCGCCGCGGCGAAGTACCTGAACCACGTGCTCAACGAAACGCTCCGCCTCACCCCCGCGCTCTACTTCCATCCGCGGCGGGCGACCGTCGACACCACCGTTGAGACCGGCGGCGGCGACACGCTGACGATCCCGGCGGGCACGCACATCCTCCTCGACATCTGGCACGCGAACCGGCACGAGGACCACTGGGGTGTCGGCGTGACCGGCTTCGCCGCGGACCGCTTCGAGCCCGACCGTTGGGAGACCATTGCCCGCGGCGACCGCAACGCCACCGACCTGATGCACTTTGGCTTCGGGCACGGCCCGCGCTTCTGCCCCGGCAAGAACCTGGGTGAACTCGAAGTAGCGCTCGTCGTCGGCGCGTGCATCAAGATGTTCCGGCTTGAAGCGCCGACCGCCGCGTGCCCGGCGAAGGCCGCGGTCTCGACCAAGCCGGCGGATGGTGTGCTGGTGGATTTGTACCTGCGAACTCTTCGGCCGCAACCCGCGGCGGGCTCCGCCCCGTCGGCCGCCCCGCCCGTGGGACCCGTACCCGCACGCTGCCCGTTCGCGGCGGGTCAGGACCGCCAGAAAAGCTAAACCATCTGGTTGACCGACCGCCTCCGGCGTGTACACTAAACCAGATGGTTGTAGATGACCCCGCCCACCTCGACCGCGTCTTCCACGCCCTCGCCCACCCGGCCCGCCGCGACCTGCTGCGGCGGCTGACAAAGGGCGAGAGCAACCTGAGCGCGCTGGCCGAGCCGCTGGAGATGTCCTTCCCCGCCGCGTCCAAGCACGTGCGCGTGCTCGAAGAAGCGCGGCTGGTGACGCGGCGGGTGGTGGGGCGGGAGCATCTCTGCAGCATCGAGGGAGCCCCCCTCGCGCAGGTCCATCAATGGCTCGAGGAGTACCGCAGGCACTGGGAGGACGCCTTCGAGCGTCTCGATGGCTTGCTCGATGAACTCAAGTCGGCGCGGAACACGGACCGCGCTGACGAATGAACGCCGCGGTGCACACCGCACAGAGAGGAGTTGCGTGTGATACAGGATCGGAACCTGCAGGTGACCACACCGAACGACACGGACATTCTGCTGACGCGCATGTTCGATGCGCCCCGTGAGCTCGTGTGGGACGCAATCATGAAGCCCGAATTGCTCAAGCGCTGGATGCAGGGCCCGCCGGGCTGGACGACGATCGCGTGCGAGAACGATGTGCGGGTCGGCGGCTCCTTCCGGTATGAGTGGAGCGGGCCCGGCGGCGAGTCGCTCGCGATGACCGGCGAGTACATCGAAGTGCAGTCGCCGCGGCGAGTCGTCCGCACCGAGCGATTCCACATGGGCGAGGGTGTGCCCCCGATGGAGCAACACGGCACGCTCGAACTCACCCCAGAGCCGGGCAACCCCAGGCGCACCAGGTTTACGCTGACGCTGCGCTTCCCAACGCGCGAAGCCCGCGATGGCATGCTTGCATCGGGCATGAGCGAGGGCGCCGAAGCGAGCTACGCGAAGCTCGATGAGCTGCTCGCCCGCTCCGCGGTGTGAGCGAATCAGTCGAGTCAACGGCATGAGCAGGGCGGCCGATCCGCGTGCCGGATCGGCCGCCGTCGTCAGAGCGTCGCTGTCGCGCCCGTGAAGCATCCGCAACTCGCCGCGGCCGCGGCGGTGCGGATCGTGTTCCAGCGGGTCCAAGTCCGCAGGTAGTCGCGCCATACCCCGATCGCTTCAGGGCTCTCGGCCACCTGCGCCGCCAGGCGATTGTTCAGCGGCACGTTCCGGACCATCGTGACCGCGAGCGTGCCCAGGATGTAGAGCGCTGCGCCGACGGCGGCCAGCACCCTCGCCGCGGCGCTCGCATCGCCGGTGAGCGTGAGGATCGCCGCCGCGGCCCCGACCGCACCCGCTCCGAAGAAAGTCCCCAGAAACGACGGGTTGATCACGACGACGTTGATCGACTGCATCGCGGCGATGCCCGCCGCGGGCGCGAGGCGACCGAGGGCACCCATGATGAAGCTGGAGAAGGCGAAGAACACGCCCGCGATGATCCCGGTCGATAGGACGGCGAGCAGCAGCAGGGCATCGAGCAATGTCATCTGCGAGTGTGGTTTCCGTGCGAGGATCGTTACGCCGGCAGCCCGCCCCGCACCATCTGCAAGACCGATGCCGGCTTGATGCGCTGCGCCTCGCTCTCGATCTGTCCCTGACGGTCCATGAAGAGCGCCTTGCCCTGCGCAAGCTCGCGCTGGAACAGCGAGCGGAGGTCGACCGCGCTGATCTTCCGGCCGCCGGCGTAGTAGGCCTTGGCGACCTGCCCGATCGCGTAGGTGCTGGCGAAGCTCATCATCGGCCCCGTCGCGGCCTTGGCGAGTTTGCCGGCGGTCTTGCCAAGTGTCTTGGAGACAAGCGAGCCCAGCGCCTTTCGCGCGAAGTTCTCGAGCATCTGCGAAGTAGCGCCCAGGCCGACGGTCGCGATGAACTCGCGGATGTGACCGGCATCGAGCGAGTGGCCGTAGCGCTTGCCGATCGAGTAGACCATGCGGGTCTGCAGCGGCAGGATCGCCATGGTCGCGAGGTTCTGCGGGAGCAGCTCCAGTGCGCCGTTGAGGATCGAGTGCTTCATGATGAGGCTGTCGATGTCCTTCGCAACGGGGTCGACGGGCGCCATCGCGGGCGCGGGCGTCGCTGCCGCGGCCTGCGTCGCGGGCCCGAGCAGGGTCTGGGGATCGATAGTCTCGGTCACCGGGGCGACAGCGATGGACGCGGCCTCACGCTCGAACTCGACCGCGGCCTGATGGTCTAGGCCGAGGATCTTCTCGAGGTTGTCGAGAAAAGCCTGCTCGGCCGGGGTCGTAGCGCCCTCGGCATCGGCGATGCACACCGCCATCTCGAAGGCCATCCGGCGGGACTCTGCGGAGGCGAGCTTGGCGGCCTCTTGCGCGACATCGGTCTGCCGCAGAAGGACGCGTTGATGAAGCTGCGAGAGCGAGGGCATGTCCTCATCGCGAGCGAGCGATTCGAACAGCGAGCGGATCTGCTCACGCTCGTCCCCGTGCGTGCGGCCATCGGCCAGCGCGGCCAAAAGTGCGATCCCAACAACGCCCTCGGCTTCCTTCGGTGTCAGCATGGCGGCATGATACGGAGAAATCCGCCTTTGTTTGCACGCCACGGGGCCTTAAATGGAACGCCGCAACCGTCGGGCGGGTCGCAGGACTTGCGGAGAACGAACGCTGACCGGATGGTGGACCGCGGCGGCCGCGGCTAGTCTGATCTGGGTGCGGTGCCGCCCGCCGCCGCCCGCTCCGATCCGCCACCGCTGCCGAGACACCGCCCCAGGAGGAGACACCTATGAAGATCCGTTCTGCGTTCTCGCTCGTAGCCGCGGCGGGCCTCGCCGCGGGCCTGCCCGGACCGGTGGCACACGCCCAGGACATCCCCGCGCTTCGGTACATCGGGCAGACGAGCGTTCCGGCCGGCGCGGTGTTCGGCGGCACCACCATCGGCGGGCTCTCGGGGGTCGATTACGATCCGGCGAGTGGCACGTACTACGCGATCTCCGATGACCGCTCCGCGCTCGACCCCGCCCGTTTCTACAACCTGAATGTCGCATTCGATCAGAACAGCGTCGGCGGCGTCACCTTCAACAGCGTGACGACGATCCGGCGGCCCGATGGTTCGGCGTTTCCCGCCAACCGGGTCGACCCGGAGTCGATCCGCTTCGACCGCTCGACCGGGCGGCTGTTCTGGACCAGCGAGGGCGAGCGGGTCGATGGACCGACGCCCGATCTGCAGAACCCGTTCGTGCGCGAAATGAACACCGATGGCTCCTTCGTGCGCGAGCTCTCGACGCCGGGATACTACAACCCGACGACGGGCGCAACGGGCATCTTCCCAAACCTTGCCTTCGAGTCGCTCACCCTCTCGGTCGATGGCGGCACGGTTTACACCGCAACCGAGAACGCGCTCCTGCAGGACGGCCCGCCGGCGACATACCTGGATGCCAGTCCGGCGCGGGTGCTGAGCTTCGACAAGGCCACCGGCGCGAGCAGCGCGGAGTTCGTCTACCCGGTCGATCCGATCGCGGTGCAATCGGTCCCGCCCGGAGCACCGGCGACCAACGGTCTCGTCGAGTTGCTCGCGATCACCGACACTTCGTTCCTCGCGGTCGAGCGGTCCTTCTCGACCGGCGTGGGCCACTCGATCAGGATCTTCAAGACCTCGATCGTCGGCGCGACCGATGTCGCCGGCCTCGACGCTCTCCCCGGCTCCTACACCGCGATGAGCAAGGAGCTGCTCTTCGATCTGGACACCCTGGGCATCACGCTCGACAACATCGAGGGGATTACGCTGGGCCCGGTGCTGCCCAACGGGAGCCGCTCGGTCGTGCTGGTGTCGGACAACAACTTCGGGGCCGCACAGTCAACGCAGCTCATCGCCTTCGAGGTCGTGCCCGCGCCGGCAACGCTCGCCATCCCGGGCATGGCCGGCCTGGTCACCGCGGGGCGCCGACGCCGACCTTCCGGCCGCCCTTCTCGGTAACTACGACGAAGCGAGCAGATCCGCGACTACGCGAAGATCCGCAACAAGTTCATCGAACGCCGCGGCACGCGCAGCCTCATCGGGCGAGCGCAGCACCGCGCTGGGGTGGATCGTGGCGACCACTGCCGGCGCGATTGGTGTATCGCGCAGCACCCGTCCCCGCATCTTCGTGACGCGGAACCCCGCGCCCAGCAGCGATTGCCCCGCGGTCGCCCCCAGCAGCAGCACGATGTCGGGCTTGATCCGGCCGATCTCCTCCTCCAGCCACGGCCTGCAGGCACGCACCTCCGCCGCATCCGGCTTCGCGTGGATCCGCCGCTTGCCCCGCGGCGCGGGCGTCCACTTGAAGTGCTTCACGGCGTTGGTGACGTAGCAGACCGAACGATCAATGCCCGCCGCTTCGAGTGCTTCATCCAGCAGACGCCCGGCGGGGCCCACAAACGGCTCGCCCGCTTGGTCTTCCTGATCGCCGGGCTGCTCGCCGACGATGACGATCCGAGCATCGGCCGGGCCCTTGCCGAAGACCACCCGCGTGGCATCCTTGTACAAGTCGCAACCGCGGCAGCCTTCCGCGGCTTCCGCGAGCTGCGGCAGGGCGATAGAGGCGTCCGTGTCCGCGGGAAGCCGCGGGACATACCCCGCCGCGCCGCCCGCCTCGGTCCCGATCGCGCGTTTCGCCATGGCCTGCGTCCTCCCCGGCGCATTTGCCAGCAGATCCTCGATGATCTGTGCCTCGGGGAGCGTCGCCCAGTACTTCTTGGGCATCTCGCGCGACATCGCCGCGGGGTTGATCCGCGCCGGGTTGAACACGCTCGCGTAATAGGTCTTCCAGAAGTCTTCCAGCGTGTCGGCGGTCGGGGCCTGATCGCGGGTTGCGGGCGGGCCGTAGCTGATCTCTGTTCCGTCCCACGTCGCCGATCCGAGCGGCGTGAGGATCGTCCACCGCATCACCGCGAAGCGCCGCGCGAAGAATGGGGCCACCAGACCGATGATCGGATGGTCGGGCCGGTGCCAGGCGACGTAGCGCTCGCTGGTATCACGGCCATCTCCGCTCGCGCCCGCATCGCCCTCGACCCGCCGGAAGCGGACGAACGCCTTCATCTTGTGCGCATCGCGCTGCACGGCCTTCGTCATGGCATTCGCGGCCGCCACATCGTCGTCGATCGCATCGCTCAGGAGCGCTGCTTCGCCGTGCGTCAGCCGCCACAGCAGCCGGTAGAGCAGCGGCCACTTCGCCGGATCACGATGGCAAAGAACGTACTTCGCGAGATTGAGGAAGTCCCGCGGCACCCGAGGAAGTTGCAACTGCCGATCCGGCCCGCCGGCGGGCGGCAGCTCGCCCGCACGCGTCGCGTGGAGAACGCCCTGCGGATCCCGCGGGTCGAACCACTCAACCCGACCCGGCTCGATGCCGCGGCGGAGCAGCTCGCGGCTCTGCTCCCGCCACGCATCCAGTTCGAGCAATCCCGGCAGGACGATCGGCTGGTCCATCAGAGTTCGCCGGTCCGCGCCGAGGTCGCGGTGAAGAGCAGCCCCTGCGGCCCCGCCGCGGGCTCATCGGTCCGCAGCCGCGACCGCTTCGCGAGCAGTTGCGTCTTCAGCGTGGGCGAATCCAGGAGCGTCCAGTCCGGGTGATGGTCCGCGGCGACGATGAACGGCTTGGCCCGTGAGAGCGCGGTCTTGAGCTTCTTGAGATCCGCAAGCCGCAGGTTGCGGTGCCGCCGCGCTGCGAGGATGCGGCCCGCGTTGCGGACGCCGATCCCGGGCACACGCAGCAGCGCTTCGCGCCCCGCTTTGTTGATGTCGACCGGGAAGAAGTCACGGTGCCGCAGGGCCCAGGCGAGCTTGGGATCGATATCCAGTGGGAGATCGCCCGCGCGGGTCTGGTCTTCCGCCGCGGCCGTCGTGAGCTCATCGGCGCCGAAGCCATAGAAGCGGATCAGCCAGTCCGCCTGATAGAGCCGGTGCTCGCGCACCAGCGGCGGAGTGATCGCCGGGATCGCGCGGTCCGGCGACGGGATCGGGCTGTACGCCGAGTAGTAGACGCGGCGGAGCCGCTGGCCCTTGTAGAGCGTCGATGCGGTGGTGAGGATCGCGGCATCGGTCGCATCGGTGGCGCCGACGATCATCTGTGTGCTCTGCCCCGCGGGGGCGAAGCGCGGCGCCGACAGCCGCTTCGTCCGCTCCGACTTCGACTCTGCAACACCATCGCGGATGACCGACATCGTCAGGTCCACGGTCTTGAGCGACTTCTCGGGCGCGAGCCGCCGCAGGTCTTCATCACGGGGCAGCTCGACATTCGCGCTCAGCCGATCGGCGTAGCGCCCGGCACGCTGGATGAGATCGGTCGAAGCGCCCGGCACCGCCTTGAGATGGATGTACCCGAAGTACCGCTCGTCTTCGCGCAGCCGCCGGGCGACTTCCGCGAGCTGCTCCATCGTGTAGTCGGGGCTCTGAATGATGCCGCTGGAGAGGAACAGCCCCTCGATGTAGTTGCGGCGGTAGAACTCCATCGTGAGCCACACCACATCATCGACCGTGAACCGCGCCCGCGCCACATCGGAGGTGATCCGGTTGATGCAGAACTTGCAGTCGTAGATGCAGTAATTGGTCAGCAGGATCTTGAGCAGCGAGACGCAGCGGCCATCGGGCGTGTACGAGTGGCAGATACCGATGCCGTCGGTATCGCCCAGGCCCTGACCGCCGTTGCCGCGTTTCGCCCCCGAAGAAGCGCACGAGGCGTCGTACTTGGCGGCGTCGGCGAGGATGGCGAGCTTGGTGCGAAGGTCCGGCATCGAGGGAACGCTCAGGCAAGCCGCGGCGTGGGCCGGGGCGGGTCGCGTGCGGAACCCCCAACTGTGCGGTGTATGGTAGGCGTTCGGATGCGGCAAGGCCGGCTCGTCGGCCGTTCAGCCGCGCAAAAAAGCATGGGGCCCGCCGTTGAGCGGGCCCCATGAGCGATCACTTTGAAATCGGAGGCCGCTTAGTCGCAGCCGCCCGCCTGCCAGCGCTCGAAGAAGAAGCCGATGTCGTCGCCGTCGACGCCGCCGGAGCCGTCAACGTCGCCGCAGGGCGCGCCCGCCTGCCAATCGGCGAAGAACGCGCCGATATCGTCGCCGTCGACACCGCCGGACTGGTCATAGTCCGCAGCGCAGGGCGGGCAGCCGCCGCCGAGGCAGATCTCGACGAACTGATTGCCGGCAAACTGGTTGAAGTTGATGGTGTTGGTCGCGCCGATGCTGCCGAGGTTTGGCGTGCCATCGGGCAGGCCGCCGATGACCTGGTTGGACATGAACGTGGCATCGGTGCCGGAGATGAAGCCCGCGATCTTGATGCACGACTGGCCGTCCCAGCCGAGTTCATCGAGGTCGATGGCGATCTCGAAGCCGGTGGTGACCGCGGCCGGGTTGCCGACCGAGTCGCCGCTCACGCCGGCGATGTTCGAGTTGTCGATCGTGAAGCTGATCAGGCCGGGCGTGCCCACCGGCGGATTGGGGAAGTTCGCAATCAGCGAGTCATACGCCGCGCGGGGCGCGAAGTTGGTGTAGAGGTTCGGCGTGAAGCCGTCCTGCGGATCCGGGTCGACCGGGAAGAAGGTGTCGCAGGCGTTGTTGCCGCGGAACGTCACGGGGTTGTAGTTGGGATCGTCCTTGGCGCCGCCGTCGTACGCGCCGTAATCGAGCGCGTTGCCGTTGCCGTCGAGGAACTTGCCGTTGGTGCGGAGCCCCGCCGCGTCCATGACCTGCCACGCCGGATCGGAGCTGCCGGTCTTGATGCTCATCCAGTAGTCGGCGGCGAAGCCATCGTCGAAGGTGAGGCCGGGGTTGGCGCCGTCGTTACCCATCCGGTTCAGGTTGCCGTAGGAGATGTCGACGTTGTCGCCGCGGAGCGCGTTCTGGCCCTCGTTGGCCGCCGCGTCGATGAAGATGTTGACCTTGTTGCCGCCCTCACCGCAGGAACCGCCCGTGCCGTTCTCGAGGTTGCCGGTCAGGAGGATGTGCAGTTTGTTGTTCGCCTCATCGATGTAGGCGTACAGGCCGTTGAGCTCCGAGCCGCTCGCAACATCGACATTTCCGCCCGGGGGCGGGCAGGTCGGGAGCACGCCCGCGGCGTTCGCGTTGTTCATCGCGATCTGGATCCCGTCGGGGTTGTTACCGCCCTCGAGGAATCCGTCGCCCTGGCCGTCCGGGTTGGTGAGGATCTGGTTGCTGCCCAGGTAGCGGCCGACACCGCCGCCCATGTCGGCGAAGTTGGGGTAGAAGGTCGTCGGGTCGCCGCCCGCGCCGAACGTGATGTAGTAATCCGCCTCGAAGCCCGCATCGAAGGTCATCCCCGCGAGACGGTTCAGGCCGTTGAAGTCGACATCGGGGTTGGTGTTGAGCAGGGTGTTCTGCCCGCCGGCGACGCTGTCGATGAAGAACTCGAGCTTGTTGAAGTTGGTCTCGAGGTTGCCCGTCAGCATGACGTACAGCACGCCGTTGCTCACAACGCCGTAGGCGCCCGCGAGCTCGCTGCCGTTGGCGAGGTTGACGCTGGTATCGTTCGAATCACCGAAGCCCGTTCGGTTGGTCTGGAGAGCGAGGGGTGCACCGTACACCGCGGCGTCGAGCGTGCCGTCGACGGTCGGCGCGCCGGCCGAGGTGCCCGAGACGGTGAAGAACTGGTCCCCAGCGCGGTTCGCGAAGTTGACGTTCGCGGGCTCGCCCAGGTTCCCGGTGCCCGCGGGCAGACCGCCGATCACCTGGTTGGAGACGAAGTCGTGGCCGCCGGCATTCACCATCGCGACAATGCGGATGTTGCCGGCCGGGTTGCCGATCGCGCTGAGCGGGATCGCGAACTCGATGCCGGTGGTGACCGCGGCGACATCGCCGACGTTCTGCGGGTCGCAGGGGTTGCCGGTCGTCGAATCACCGAAGCCCGTCGGGATGTTCTGAACCCAGCGGAGCTGCCCGTACAGCGCTTCCTCACCGCTGGTCAGGCGCCCGTCGATCGTGGGCTGGGCGATAGCCTGACCCGCGACGCACGCGAGGACGGCCGCACTCATGACAACTGACTTGGTCATCTTCACTCTCCGAGAAACGGGACGTGTGGATACGGATCCCCCGATCGCAGCCCGTGGCAATCGGATGGAACAGGAGTCGGGCCGGACCGAAAAGGGTTACATCCCCAGCGCGGCCCAGCGCACTGAAACGACAGCGCTCCAGCCCGAGTGTACCACGGGCGCAAAAAAATCCAACGAAATCCGCGGGCGGGACAGGCGGACATGCCAGACGGCTTCATCCGAATATCAGCAGTGAATATGCATGTACCGGCCGGGCACGCTGTGCCGCCGTTCCACCGGTGCGCGCGTGGCCGTGGGACGGGTCGCCGGTGTGTTTCAGGCCCGATAGGAATGTTCCATCGGGTCTTGACGACTCAGTTATCGTTCAGGTAGCGTGTCCCACGGCTCGGTGCTGTCCCCGGGCCGCTCGCCAGAATGGAGGCCTGCCCGGAGTTTCGCCGGGCGGGCTATCCGTGGCACGACTTGTTGCAGGAGTATCAGACCATGACGGTCACGACGACGGCCTCGACCCGGCGGCCGACCAAGGCATTCACACTCATCGAGCTGCTCGTCGTCATCGCGATCATCGCGCTGCTGATCGGCATCCTCCTGCCCGCGCTGGGCAAAGCCCGCCGCTCCGCGCAGGAAGCCAAGAACCTGTCGAACCTCAAGTCGATGGGTCTGTCCATGACGCTCTACGCCAACGACAACAAGTCGTGGTACCCCGTCATGCCGATCCCGCAGGCGTTCCAGTCGCGCACTTTCCTGAGCGGCCAGTTCGCGTACGGCGGCGTCGCCGGCCTCTTCAGCCTCTTCCAACTCGGCGATAACACCGACCTGGGCTATCGCGGCGTGATCGCCAACGAAGACTCCGCGGCGTACGCCAACGGCAACAAGGTGCCGCTCATGGCCCCGTACCTCGAAGGCTTCGGCATCCTCGTCAACCCCGCCGACAAGATCGATTACTACTGGGGCATGCCGCACGGCCCCAACCCCGCCCGCAACGTCAATACCGCGGCGATCAAGATCCCCAAGGCCCCAGGCTCTTCCTACGACGTGATCAGCTACAACATCAGCTACCTCTACATCGCCGGCCTCAAGACCGATGAGCCCACCATCATCACGCCCGCACCCTTCTGGGGCGATGAGACCAACGGCCCCGATGTCAGCACCAACGCGTGGTACGGCGGCGCCTCCGGCGGCGCGGGCCGACAGGCCGGTCAGGCCTGGGGTATCGAGCCCGGCGGTTACGGCAAGGACGACAACCTCGGCGCCGACGGCGGCGCCTTCGTCTTCACCGACGGCCACGCCGCCTTCGTCCGCAGCTACGGCGCTTCCGACCCCGCCCAGGCCGAGAGCATCCAGAACATCTTCTTCTCCACCGACACGCAGCGGTTCCCCAACAGCATCAACGCGCTGAACCCGGGCCGCAGCAACTTCGTTCAGACGATCGATTGATCGTCACTCGCCCGCTCCTCCTCCGCCCGTCGCCCGGCCAACGCCACCGATCGAAACCGTCGCATGCGGACCCGTCAACCCCAGGTCTCGGTTCTGCTATCCTCCGAACCCCCCGCCATTCCGCGGCGGGTGACTGACGGAGGCCGCGTTTGACCATGTCCGCCGATGACGCGTCCCGCTCGAAAGCCGGCCCAACTTCTCTCGTGAAGCGTCTCCTGCTGGTGCAGGAGGCCGGCCTCGCGCTGGTCATCGTTCTGATCGCGCTCCTGCTGGGCTATTTCGGCGGGAGCAAGCAGAAGGTCGACCGGATCCCCGTCCCCGCCGAGGCGCAGGTCCAGGTGACCACCAGCAGCATCTCCGCGACCATCGACGGCCGCGACCGCCGCTTCGAACTCGCCGATGGCTGGCAGCTCCGCGACCTGGGCGGCGGCCGATCGCTGATCTACCGCGAGCGGCAGGTCAACAAGTTCTTCGACCTTGACAACCTCTTCCTCAACCTCGTCTTCGCGAGCTTCTACGCGGTGATGGCGGTGGGGGTGACGGCGGTGATCGCCACCGGCGGTATCGACCTCTCGATCGGCTCGATCTACGCGCTCGCCGCGCTCTTCGGCGCGATCTTCCTCCGCTACGACTGGTCGGCCGGCTTCCCCGAGCCGCAGGTGCTCGGGAGCAGCGCGTTCTGGTGGATCGCGATCGTGCTCGGCCTCATCGCGCTCGCCGGGCCGACAGCTCGGGGCAAGTTCGCGCCCAAACTTGGCGGTGAACGCGCCTCGATGCTCCGCACGGTCGAGCGCATCATCCTCGGCATCGGGTTCGTCCTGCTCGTGCTCGCCTTCTGGAAGCTCACCGCGGCCGTGCGCGCCGCCGGCGCAGCCCAGACCGAGCGTTCCACGCTCCCGCTCGCCGCGGCCGTCCCCATCGGTGTCGGTGTCTGCTGCCTCGTCGCGGGCGCAGCCGGCTGGCTCAACGGCGTCATGATCGTCGGCCTCCGCGTCCACCCCTTCATCATCACGCTGGGCACCATGGCCGCGTACCGCGGACTGGTCACGCTGCCGACGCAGGCCCAGTCGGTCGGCTCCTTCCCCGAAGCGTTCACCCTCGGCTTCTTCAAGCGCGAAATCGGCGGCGTCTACCCGATCCCCGTGATCATCATGATCCTCGTGCTGCTGGGCGGCATGATCGTGCTCTCCCGCACCGTCTTCGGCCGCCGCATCTACGCGATCGGCGGCAACGAGACCGCCGCGCACTACGCCGGCATCCCCGTCGGCCGCACCAAGATCTGGGTCTACACGCTCATGGGCGCCCTCGCGGGCCTGAGCGCGGCGATCTACCTGGGCTACCTTGGCGCGTGGGAGCCCAACGCCGGCTTCGGCTACGAGCTCAAGGTCATCGCCGCGGCGGTCATCGGCGGCGCCTCGCTCAGCGGCGGCCGCGGCTCGGCCCTGGGCGCGATCCTCGGCGCCCTCCTGATCCAGCTCATCGATAACGGGATGCTCATCCTGGGCATCGACCAGAACTACAACCAGATCGTGATGGGCGCGGCGATCATCCTCGCCGTGGTCCTCGACCAGCTCAACCGTCGTTTCCTGCCGCAGGGCCGGTAGCCCATTCGCGGAAGAATGGCGGAGTCCACAAGGGAGGTTCAGATGCAACGCATTTCCGGTTGGCGTATGGCGACGGGCGGCCTGATCGCCGCCGCGGTCATGTTCGGCAGCGGCATGGTCGGCTGCGAGAAGAAAGAGGCCCCGGCCACGCCCGACCCCAAGGCGGCGACCACGACCACCGCGCCGGCCCAGGGCAACGCGGCCGAGCCCGCCGCGGGCAAGAAGTACACCTTCGGCGTCATCGCCAAGAGCCAGGGCAACCCGGTCTTCCAGGCCGCCCGCACCGGCGCTGTCGACGCCGCGGCCGAGCTGGGCCCCGAGCACGGTGTCGAGATCGAGATCAACTGGCGCACGCCCAACAACGAAGATGCGCAGCAGCAGGCCCAGTTCCTCGAGCAGCTCGTCTCCTCGGGCGTCGATGGCATCGCCATCAGCTGCTCGGATGCCAAGGTCCTCACGGCCGCGATCAACGCCGCGGTCGAGAAGGGCGTGCCCGTTGTCACCTTCGACAGCGATGCCCCCGAGAGCCAGCGCTTCGCGTATTACGGCATCAACGATGAAGAGGCCGGCCGCGAGGTCGCCCGCCAGCTGATGAAGGTGATGCCGCAGGGCGGCACCGTCGCGATCCTCGGCGGCAACCAGAACGCCCCCAACCTCTCCGCCCGCGTCCGCGGCGTCCGCGACGAGATCGGCAAGAACACGCAGTTCACCATCAAGGACACCTACTACCACGGCGAGACCGCCCCCGAGGCCGCCGCCAAGGTCCAGCAGGTCCAGAACGCCAACCCCGACATCACCGGCTGGGCGATGGTCGGCGGCTGGCCCCTCTTCACCGAGAACGCGCTCGACGGCGTCTACCAGCAGGCCAAGATCGTCTCGGTCGACACCCTCCCGCCCGAACTCGAATACGTCCGCAAGGGCCAGGTCCAGGCGCTCATCGGCCAGGACTGCTACGGCTGGGGCTATGAATCGGTCCGCATGCTCCTGAACAAGGTGCACAAGAACGAGGAGCCGGCTCAGGAAATCAACTTCTTCGAGTTGGCGATCGTCACGCAGGAGAACGTCGAGGAATACGCCGGCCTCTGGGACAAGTGGCTCGGCAAGAAGTAATCAAGTGAATACCACGCCGCGGCGGCCGAAGGGCCGCCGCGGTGCTTTTCGTTCTTCCCCGCGAACCGTCCCCTTCCCGAGAGAGACCCGCCGGAGCCGCGTGCCGTGACCGAGCCAGCGTTCCTCACAGCCCAGAACATCTCGAAGCGCTTCGGCGTCACGCAGGCGCTCGACGATGTCTCGGTGTCGTTCGCCCGCGGCGAGGTCCACGCGCTCATGGGCGAGAACGGCGCGGGCAAGAGCACGCTGGGCAAGGTGATCGCCGGCCTGCACAAGCAGGACGACGGCGTCGTCACCATCGACGGCCAACGGCTCAAGCCCGGCTCGATCGACGACGCCTTCGCCGCCGGCATCCGCATCGTCCACCAGGAACTGGCCCAGTGCCCGAACCTCTCGGTCGCCGAGAACCTGTGCCTGCACGACCTGCCCCGCAACGCGCTCGGTCTGCTCGACCGCCGCACGATGAACGAGCGCGCTGCAAAACTCGTGCACAAGCTCGAGCCGGGCATCGATGTCGAAGCCCCGCTGGGCCGCCTCAGCCCCGGCCGCCGACAGATCTGCCAGATCGCCGCCTCGCTCGACGACCGCTCTGCCGCCGGCGCAAAGGGCGGCGGCCACGGCCCCAAGGTCATCGTCTTCGATGAACCCACCAGCTCGCTCTCGATCGCCGAGGTCGAGCGGCTCCTCGAGATCACGCGGCAGCTCGCCGCGCAGGGCATCACGATCATCTACGTCAGCCACCGCATGGGCGAGATCTTCGCCGTCTGCGACCGCGTGACCGTCCTCCGCGATGGCAAGTACATCGCGACCAGCGTCGTCAAGGACATCGATGAGCCCACGCTGGTGGAGCAGATGATCGGCCGCCGCCTGCAGACGCCCGGCGGCGGCGCGTACTCGAAGCAGAGCGGCGAGAAGTCCGGCGAAGCCGCCGCGATCGAGGCGGTCGCGGGCGAGAAACACGCGCCGTCATCAAAGACGTTGCTGCGGGTCGAAGGTCTTGATTCCGGCCGCGGGCTGCGCTCGATCGGCTTCGAGGTGCACGCGGGCGAGATCCTCGGCATCGGCGGCCTCGTCGGCTCGGGCCGCTCGGAACTGCTCGATGCGGTCTTCGGGCTCGACGCCACGAGCACAGGCGTTGTCGAAGTCGCGGGAGCGAAGATCGAACGCAACGACCCCCGCGCTGCGATCCGCGCCGGCCTCGGCTACGTCCCCGAAGACCGCCGCAACCAGGGGCTCTTCTTCCTGCTCGGCGTCGATGAGAACATCATCCTCCCCTTCATGACGCGCCTGGCCAGCGCCGTGGGCCTGCGCTCGCGTTCAAAGGAACGCGACCTCGTCGACGACCGCCTCAAGGAGTTCCAGGTCAAGACCGCCTCGCAGGCTTCGCTCCCGGGCGAGCTCTCCGGCGGCAACCAGCAGAAGCTGCTGATCGCGCGATGGATGTCACGCTCCACCCGCGTGCTCCTCCTCGATGAACCCACCCGCGGCATCGATGTCGGCACCAAAGCCGAGATCTACAAGCTCATCCGCGCTGCGGCCGACCGCGGCACCGCGGTCCTCCTGGTCTCGAGCGAAATGCCCGAACTCCTCGCCCTCTCCGACCGCCTCCTCGTCATGTGCGAGGGCCGCATCTCCGGCGAGCTCAACGGCGACAAGATGACGCAGACCAACATCCTCCGCCTCGCAACCGCCGAGGAACGCAGCGGTCGCGCTGCCGGGTGAACGAGGCGAAGTGGTCGATGTTGCGTGTGCCGCGGCCCGGAATCATCACGTGCATCGAGGAGTGAAAGAGCCGATTGCGCAAGCAATCGAAGCGTCCATTCGCCCGTGAAGTGCGAGCAACCCGAGAGCGTGAACACTCCGATCGCACGAGGAGTGAAAGAGCCGATTGCGCGAGCAATCGGAGTGTCCATTCGCCCGTGAAGTGCGAGCAACCCGAGAGCGTGAACACTCCGACCGCACGAGGAGTGAAAGAGCCGATTGCGCGAGCAATCGGAGTGTCCATTCGCCCG
>JBDZUZ010000021.1:22586-32065 GCA_040255445.1 Planctomycetaceae bacterium
TCAAGTGCGAGTAACCCGACAGCGCAAACACTCCGACTCCGTCCGCAACCGACTCCTTCGCGCATTACACTCACAGCCGCTCGTGACAACCTACCCATTCGGATCCGGAAACCGCCCCGCATTCGGCGTGCTCGCCGCCGCCACTTCCGCAAGCCGATCAAGCAACGCGCCCGGCTCCCGCTCGAACACGATCGCCGTCCGATGGTTGAGCCTGAGAAACTTCTCCCGATCCAGATGATCGAGGAACTGCATCAGGTCGTCGTAGAACCCAGCCGTGTTCAAGATCCCAACCGGCTTCCCGTGAATCCCCAGCTGCGCCCACGCAAGGATCTCGAACATCTCATCGAGCGTCCCCAGCCCGCCCGGCAGCGCGATGAAAGCGTCCGCCAGATCCGCCATCCGCATCTTCCGCTCGTGCATCGTCTCAACGACATCGAGCCGTGCGATGCCGGTGTGACCCAGTTCCTTGTCGACCAGCAGCCGCGTGATCACGCCGATCACCTCGCCGTCCGCGGCGAGCGCGCCATCCGCCACCGAGCCCATCAGCCCGGCGCGGCCGCCGCCATAGACCACGGTCCCGCCACGCAGCGCGATCGCGCGGCCGAGCCCGTGCGCGGCCGCGGCGTAATCCGGCCGCCCGCCCGATGAGGCGCCGCAGAACACGGTGAAACGCATCGGCTTTCCCACCGCCTCGGCCGGCCGGACCGATGCCCGCTCGACCGCGCTCACTGCTGCATCTCGATGCGGATCACGCCGCCGTCCTTGCCGCCGCCCTGCGCCAGCACGCCCTTCTCGCCCAGGATCTTGACGACGACATTCCGGTCCGGCCGCGCCATCGAGCCCTCGACCGTGCGCACTCTCACCTCGATCGCGCCCCCGTTCCGCGCTGCCGTGTACTCGCTGAGCAGGTACTCGCCGTTGCGGTAGCCGTACCCGTCGCCGGCGTCCTCATACAACTGGCCGGTCGCGTTGCCGTTCGCATCCGGCGCAACCAGCAGCGTCAATGGGTCGAGCGGCTTCTCGTTCGCGAAAGCGATGTCGGGCCCCGTCGGCACGATCGCCCCGCCGCGGATGAACATGTCCGGCAGGTCCGGATCATCCGACCGCTCGATCTCCCGCCAGACGCCCTTGGGCATCACCGCAACCCGCGAGCCGTCCGGGATCATGCTGCCAACCACGAGCACATCCGACCCCAGCAGGAACGAGTCATCCTCCGACCGCAGCGCGGGGTCGGTGATATCCGCGAAGAACGTCGGCCGCGCCACCGGCATCCCGTTCACGCTCGCCTCGCGGAAGAGCGTGTAGAAGTAGGGGAGCAGCCGATACCTGCGCTTGAGCGCCTCGCGGCTGGTCGCCTCGATCTCCGGGCCGAACGCCCACGGCTCCTTATCGATATTGCCCTTGCCCGTGTGCCCGCGGCTGAAGGGGAGCAGCGCGCCGAAGCCCATCCACCGCGAGAAGAGCTTCGCATCACCGTCGCCCGCGAACCCGCCGATGTCCGGCCCGATGAACGGCTGGCCCGACAGCCCGACATTGAGCGTCATCGGGATCGACGCTTCGAGGTGGTACCAGTTCGCCGAGTTGTCGCCGGTCCAGGTCGCCGCGTACCGGTGTCCGCCGATGTAGTTGGCGCGGCTCAGGATGAACGGCCGCTTGTCGGGCATCGCGGCCTCAATCCCCTCACGCGTGCCTTTGACCATCATCATGCCGTAGACATTGTGATACCGCGCGTGCGGCCCGACCGCCTGATCGCCCTGCGGCTGGCCGTTGGGCTTGACCATCGTCGGGTCGCCCCGGTGTACATTGTCCTCGGGCATCGTCTTGCTGGGCACGTTGAAGATCGCCGGCTCGTTCATGTCGTTCCACACGCCGGTGATCCCCTGCGCGATGAACGGGGCGTAGAAATCCGCCCACCAGTCGCGGACCCGTGGCTGCGTGTAATCGGGGAACACGCACCAGCCCGGCCACACCTCGCCACTGTAGGTGGCGCCGTTCGCAGTCTTCACCCACACATCCTCGGCATTGCCCGAATCAAAGATCTGCGTGACACCCGCGCCGTCCTCGCGCTTGATGCCCGGATTGATCATCCACACGTTGTGGAAGCCCTCCCGCAGCAGATCCGCGTTGAGCTTCGCCGGATCCGGGAAGTATTCCTTGTTGAAGGTGAACACCCGGAAGCTGTCGTAGTAATCGATGTCGAACCAGATCACATCGCAGGGGATGTCCCGCTCGCGGAACTCCCGCGCGATCTCCCGCACCCGCGCTTCGGGGTAGTAGGAGTACCGGCACTGGTGATACCCCACGGCCCACTTGGGCGGCAGCGGCATCGTGCCCGTCAGCCGCGCCAACTCCTTGAGCACATCCTGCGGCGTCGCCCGCTCGATCACGATCACCGGGAACGCCGGGCCATCCGCGATGAACACGACCTGGTTCGGATCGCGGGCGCCCGTATCGACCTCGCAGCGCCACGTCGTGTCCGCGAGTATGCCCACGCTCGTGCCGTCCGGCCTGACCGCCAGCACCCACGGGTGGCTCTGGTACAGCGAGATCGCCTCATCGCCGTAGCCGTACGCATCCGTGTTCCAGCACACCGTCGTGCGTCCGTTCCGCAGCAGCGGCCCCGCGACCTCGCCTGTTCCGTACATCGAGGTCCCCGCCGGCAGCGTGATGGTCGCCGCCTGCTTGCCGTCGATCGTCGAGAACTCGGGCGCGACGCCCGGGACGATCCCCGCCGGCTGCCCGGCGATCGGCTTCTCGAGGGCGTACGACGGCAACGCGGCGTCACGAGCCGCGGCATCGCGGAAGAAGCGGTGCGTCTGCGTACCGATCGACTCGACGACCAAAGCCGACTCCGCGGTCCGGGCATACGCGACGCTCGCGCCGCTCACACCAATCGGCGCTGCGATCGGCAGGCCGGCGACGGCCACCGCCGCCGCGGCGGTCAGCAGCTTCCATCCAAGAACCGGGCGATCTTGTCCGCAATTCCGCAGGGATTTCTTCTGGCTCATGGCGGCAGGATAGCGGACCTTCAAACCGCGCGAGCGAGCGCTTCTCGGACCACTTTCGCCGCCGCGGCCGCACCCGAACCCCCGGTTTCGTCGTAACTGGGTTGGAGGCGCCGCTCGGCGCCTTTAGGATGCAGCGTCGGCCCGGTACGCACTCCGCCAGCCCGGCCAGGCAACCCCGCCCGCCCGGCCCCACCCGACCTGTGCTTCGTGATCCCAGGCCCGCGACCCACGCGTCCGGCCGCCGCAATCGCCCGATGGAGGTTTCCGATGTACGTCCCGGCCCGAGTCCCGGCACACGCCCAGGCAAGTCGTTCCGCCCCGGCCCGCGCTGTCGGCCTCGCCGCCTCCGTGCTCGTTTCGATCGCCGGTCTCGCCGGTGTCGCCGCCGCGCAGCCCGTCGATGAGAACCCGCCGGTGATGCTGCAGTGGTTCGAGACCAAGTGGTCCGACATCGAGCGCCGCATGCCCGACTTCTTCAAAGCCGGCTACGGCTCGGTCTGGCTCCCGCCCACCGGCCGCGCGTATGTCTGGCCCGGCTCCTCGAACCAGAACTCGACCAGCGTCGGCTACGACGTCCACGACCGTTTCGATCTGGGCAAGCCCAACGCGCAGACCGCCTACGGCACCGAGTCCGGGTTCGACGCCATGGTCGCCGAGTTCCACCGCGCCGATGCGCTCGTCTTCATCGACACCATCCTCAACCACAACGGCGCGCGGCAGGGCAGCAGCGGGTTCCAGCTCGACGGCGGCTACCCCGGTTTCTGGATGGCCCCCGGCAACCCGCCGACGCTCAAGCAGCCCACCAGCAACTGGGGCGACTTCCACGCCGGCGTCTCCGGCGGATACCGCCAGTCCGAGGACCCGGGCGGCCCGCGCTACTGCCTGCTCACCGGCGACCTGGTTGCGCTCATCGATATCAACCCGTCTTCAAACAACCAGTTCATCCGCCAGCCCACCGCCGCGGGCAACCCACTCAACATCCCCGCCGGCATCGTCTTCAACCGCCCCGACCCCGACAACGCCCGCTTCTACCCCGACACCGCGCTCGGCGTCGACACGATCAACAACCCCGGCATGGGCTTCGCCGGTCCGCTCAACACCGGCGTCTTCTCGCCGCCCTGCGACATCCCCGCCCGCAACGAGCCCGCCTCGCAGATCTCCTTTGGCCGCTTCAACCTCGACAACCCGATGGCGGGCGACCCGATCCCCGAGAACGCAACCGGCTACCTGCTGCGCTGGACGCAGTGGATGGTCGACGTCAAGAAGGTCGACGGCTTCCGCCTCGACGCCGCCAAGCACATCCCCAGCTGGTTCTTCGACTCCTTCTGGGACGCCGCGGTCTATCAGCGCCGCGTCACGCCCGACGGGCGCCGCGTTACGCCCTACTCGTTCGGCGAGGTCGTCGACGGCAACGACTTCATCTTCGACCGCCACATCCGCAAGCCCAACGGCCGCACCAGCGGCCGACTCACCGCCGGCGACCTCTTCGGCAACCGCGATGCCCTCGATCTCAACGGCGCGGGCCAGCTCCGCAATCTCGTCAATGGCGGCGGCTTCGGCTCCTGGCAGAACATCGTCGGCTCGCACCTGGACAACACCGACGACGGTTTCAACAACGGCACGCTGGGCGTCAACCACATCTGGAGCCACGACAACGGCGTCACCGGCGACGGCGGCGCGATGCCGGTGCTCCCAACCGACCGCCAGCAGGGCTGGTTCGCGCACGCCTACCTCCTCATGCGCACCGGCCAGGCCGAGGTCTACCACCACGGCCGCGGCGTCGCCCGCACCGGCCAGGCTTTCTATCCGCGCGAAGGCGTTCCCGTTGCGCTCGGCAACAACACCGCCGGCAACACTGCCAACCCGGTCATCACCAACCTTGTTCAGCTCGCCAACCAGCTCGGCCGCGGCGAGTTTCAGCCCCGCTGGACCGATGGCGATGTCATGATCTTCGAGCGCCGCACGCCCATCGCGGGCGGCTACTCCGGCAACGCCCTCATCGGCGCCAACGACCGCTACGACAGCGGCTTCGACCAGCGCACCATCGGCACCAGCTTCCCCACCGGCACCCGTCTCATCGAGATGACCGGCAACGCCGCGGACCCTCAGGTCGACCCCAACAACGACATCCCCGAGATCATCACCGTCGCCGCGTTCGGTCAGGTGACGATCCGCGTGCCCCGCAACGTGAGCAGCGCGGGCGAGCACAACAAGGGCTTCGTCGTCTACGCCCCCGCGATCCCCAGCGGCGCGGTGTCGTTCACGAACATCGCCGCGACACTGCCCGCCGATTCCACCGCGGTCCCGACCTACCGCCGGCGTATGACCAGCGTGCCGGTCATCACCGCACCCCAGTTCGAGATCCAGCTCACCACAACGAATGGCGACCCCGGCGCTGCCAGCAACGACAACGCGGATGATGCAGCGTTCTTCAAGTTCGGCCAGGGCTACCAGGACCTCAACGGTAACGGCTCGGTCGATGTCGACTACACCAGCGCGGTGATCCCCGGTTTCGAGGCGTTCCTCACCGAGAACCGCCCGCTCGCCGGCACATCCAACCCCAGCGGCCTCTACCGCCAGACCATCAACGCCGACCAGCTCGATGAGGGCTTCAACTACATCTCCGTCGTCGCCTTCCGCGCCCGCACCCCCGGCGAAGCCCCGCTCTTCCGCGAACTCCGCGAGGTCGTCTATATCGACCGCGAAGCCCCGCAGGCCGCGTTCGACAACCCCGGCATCGTCACGCAGGGCCAGCAGATCACCATTAACGCCCTCGACCACACCGTCAACCGCATCCACGTCATCATCAACCCCGCCCCCGGCCTTGACCCCGTCACAGGCTCCACGATCTTCAATCAGGCCGCCCGCCTCGACCGCTTCGATTACGTCCGCACGCTCTCGAACCTCAACAACGGCCGCAACACGCTGCTGATCGTCGCCTTCGAGGAGTCGGGAAACTACTCGGCGCAGACAACCACCGTCTTCGTCGGCTGCCCCGCCGACTGGGACGGCTCCGGCGGCGTCGACGGCGACGACATCGGCGCCTTCTTCGCCGACTGGCAGGCCGGCAACGCCGACATCGACGGCTCCGGCGGCACCGACGGCGATGACATCACATTCTTCTTCGAGCGCTGGCAGGCCGGCTGCTAGTCCGCGACCCATGCCCGGCCTTAGCGCGGCGCATCGGAGGCGCCGGCGCTCGCGGCATACGCCGCCTGCCCCGCTACAGCGCGATCGATCGCGCCGATGTCCCACACCCGCAGCTTCGAATCCGTCGCCCCCGCAACGATCCTCGCACCCCCGTCCAGCACGCCGACCGTCAGGACGATCTCGCCTCCGCCATCAAATGTCGCGTACTCCTCGCCCGTCTCCCCGTCCCACAACTTGACCAGCCCGTCCATGCTCCCGGAGACCAGCAGCCGCCCATCGCCGCTGTAAGCAACATCACCGATCAACTGCGTGTGCCCGCGCGAACTGTGCACCAGCGCACCCGTCCGCGCATCAACCACATCCACCGCCGGCCGCCACGTCCCCGCCGCGAACCGCAGTCCATCGGGCGAGAGATCCCCGCGCCAGAAGGCCGCCTCCGGCGCATGCTCCGCCAGCACACTGCTCAGGTCGCCAGTGTCAAGGAATCGCACCGGGCTGTACCGCTCGACTACCGCCAGCCGCGTTTCCTCGCGGTCCAGCCGCACCACCAGGATCTCGCCCGTCGATCCCTTCCGCTCGTCGATCATCGATCCCGCGGCCAGATCCCATGTCCGCACCGCCCGATCCCGCGACCCCGTGTACAGCCGCGTGCCAGCCCGGTCGAGCGCCACCGAATTCGTGTACGCCCCGCGATTCTCGATCCAGCGCACACCCTCGCCCGCGAGATCGAACACGCCAAACTCCGGCCGGTCCCCGCCGATGATCAGCCGCTCCGCCGCCGGATCGAAGCACAGGTCACGCACCCGCACCCCGAACGACAACGTCCGCATCAGTTCCATCGTCGCCGCGTCACGCACCTCCACCGTGCCGTACACGCCGCCCGTGGCGAGCAGACGGCCATCGTGCGACACCGCGATCTCCGCCGGCGGCTCGGGCACATCGATCACCGTCAGCCCCGGCGGCTTGAGCGACCACATCCGCAGCGACGCAGCGCCGGTGCTCACCAGCGCCTCGCCCGTGTGGTCCAGTTTCACATCCGTGACCGACCCCGGGAACGTGAACACCTTCCGGAACGGCGGCCGGGTCTCGTACACATCGCACCGCCACCACCCGCCCGCGATCACCCTCGACCCGTCCGGCGTGTACTCGAGCGTGCGGATCGTCCCGTTCGATGGCGACACCGCATCGATCTTCGTCCAGTCCTCTGATTTCCAGAAGCTCAGGAGCCTGTCCGCCCCTCCGATCGCCAGCGTCGCGCCATCCGGCGCCCACGCGACCGATGCCACACCCGGCGGGTGCGGCCGCCACCGGTGTACAACCGCCGCGGTCTCGACATCGATGATCACAAGCTCACCATCGGCGTACCCCGCGGCGAGTCGATCGCCCGCCGCGGTGAACGCCAGGCACAACCCCGCGCTCGGGCCATCAAAGAGTTCCCGCGGCTCGGCGAACTGCCCCTCCGGCCAGAACCGCACCGTCCCATCGCCGCCGATCGTCGCGAAAGCCCCATCCCCGCGCACCGCGATCTCCCGCACCGGCCCCGCGTGCGCCTTCACCGAATCGATCGGGTTCAGCGTCCACGGCTCCCACTCGCGCAGCAGCCCGTCGTAGCCGCCGCTGAGGATCCGCTGCCCCGCCGCACGCACCCGCGTCACGCCGCGCTCATGCGCATCGCGCACGATCGCCCGCTCTTCCTGCTTCAACGGGTCCCACGCCGCCAGCGAGCCATCATCGCCGCCGAAGTACCACGTCCCGTCCCAGCCCGCGCACGCGCTCCGCCCGGGCGTATCCCGCTGCGGCGCTGTACCGAGGCACCCCGCCCCGAGATACATCTCCCGCAACGCCCAGATCGTCAGGGCATCGCCGTGGTCGCGGCGCTCGTCCCAGAGCACCGCCTCCGCCGCGGCGATGTCGCCCGCCGCCGCCAGCAGACGCCCGCGCTGCACGCGCGACCGGTGCAACTCCGAACGCAGCCCATCGGTCGCCACCTGCGCTGCGGCCCGCTGCTCGTTGGCGTCGAGCAGCGCCCCATCCGCCGTCCGCCGCGCCCCCGCCTCCCGCTGCGCCCGCTCCGCCGAGTACAGCGCGAGCCCCGCCACAAGCACGCCCGCAATCCCCGTCGCGATCACCGTCGCCCGGTACCGCCGCAGCCGCGCCGATAACTGCCGGATCGTCGAGTCCCCCCGCGCCAGTACCGGCTCGCCCGCCAGGAACCGCCGCAGGTCCGCGGCCATATCCGCCGCCGATGCGTACCGCCGCTCCCGGTCCTTCTCGAGCGCGGTGGCGACAATCGTTGAGAGATCGCCGCGCAGCGATGCGTCGACATCCGCGAGCCGCGGCGCGGGCCGGTCGCACACCTCCCGCACCGCCTCGTGCACCTTCATCGCCGACACATCGTGCGGCAGCCGGCCCGCCAGCAACTGGAAGAGCATCACGCCCAGCGCGTACACATCCGCCCGCGTATCCACCGCGCCCACGCCGCCGAACTGCTCCGGGCTCATATACGACAGCGTGCCGACGATCTGCCCGGTATCGCCCAGGATCGTCGTGTGCTCGCCGCCGGGCTCCTCCAGCCGCGCGATGCCAAAGTCCAGCACCTTCGGCGTCAATCCATCAGCGAGGAAAGGCCCCGGTCCGCTCCATCCGCCGCTCGCATCCGTCGTCACCAGCACATTGCCCGGCTTGAGATCGCGGTGGATCACACCCCGCTGGTGCGCATGCTGCACCGCATCGCAGATCCGCGCAAAAAGCCCGACCCGCTCGCGCAGCCCAAGCCCTGCCCGCTCGCACGCCTCCTGCAGCGGCACGCCCTCGACCAGCTCCATCGCGAAGAACGGCTGCGGACCGAACCCGTACTCGGCCACCCCCGCCTCGAACACCTGCGCGATCCCCGGGTGCGACAGCCGCCCCAGCGCCTCGACCTCGCGCTCGAACAGCCGCACCAGCCGCGCTGTCGCCAGGCCCGGCCGCACGACCTTCAGCGCCACCGTCCGCCGCGGCCGCATCTGCTCCGCCGCGTAGACCTCGCCCATCCCGCCCGAGCCAATCTGACGCAGGATGGTGTACTTGTCGACGCGGCTGCCCGGCGCGAGCTTCGCCTTCGCCGGATCGTCCATCAGCGACCGCAGCCGGTCCGCCTTGAGGAACTCCGTCGCCGCATCATGGTGACCGAGCAGCGACTCGACCTCGAGACGGATAGCGGTGTGCCCGGCGCAGAGGACATCGAGCCGCGCGGATCGTTCCGCCGCGGGCAAGTCGCACACCTGCGCAAAGACATCCTCGAGTGTCAACGCAACCCGCGTCATCAGACGACCGCCCCCG
>JBDZUZ010000200.1:0-5790 GCA_040255445.1 Planctomycetaceae bacterium
GCACCTTCACCATCTACTCCGAAGACCTCGCCCGCGAACGCTTCGGCACCCACCCGCTCCCCGCCCCCCCTCCAGGCATGGGTCCGCGTCCGCAAGCTCCGCGAGCTCTGGATGCTCAACAACGTCCGCATCCACCTCGACCAGGTCGAGACCCTCGGCAACTTCCTCGAGTTCGAGTGCCTGGTCTGCGAGAGCCAGACCATCGACACCGCCCACGAAGTCCTCCGCGAACTCCGCCACGCCTTCCAGCAGGCCATCGGCGAACCCATCGACCGCAGCTACGCCGACCTGCTCGCGGCGGAACAGGAAACGCCGACGGAGCGGGGGTGAGGACACTCGACTCGCATCGACTTGCCTAAGCCACCGAGCAAACAGAAAGAAGCGTCAAGAGGCGTGCGCGGGTCACCCGCTACGCTATATGCTCTATCGAAGTGGCACAGCAGCGGCCGCATCACAGGAGTGCTCAGACTAGAAGGTCCTTCAACATCATTATGACTTCCTCAGCACGCTTCGCACCAACCAGATCCATCAAGTCTAGCCTATGCATTACCAAGAAACCCCGGCCTTCCCCCAGGGCTTCTCTTTCCATCTTAAAAAATCTAACTGCGGCCTCGACGTCTCCCTTACTCTCTAGTCTCGCTATTATATCATCAAGCCTTGCGGAGAAAAGTTCTATAATGACATGGCTTTGCAGATCCGGCCATATGACCATCTGGACGCTCACATCCCGAAAGCCCACGTCCCGCAAAACAGCCTGTGAGAAATCCACCTTTTCTAGGACGCCCTGTGGTATTGCAGTGTACATTGTCTCTTGACCAGAAGGCAGCAACAACCGCTCTCCAAACATAACGTCACGCAAAAGCCCCTTGAATACACATTGCTTAAAAGAACACGCGATCCCGAATTGTGTATTATCTAGTTTTACGCCGTCAAAAGCACATCTATCAAACACGGCGCCAGCACAGTCTATAGACCTCATATCACTCTTGATAAACTGCACGTGTTCAAAGTGGTTCTGCGACCCGTCAGGCAACAGAGCGCCCAACTGAGACTCATTAAGACGGCTGCCAGTAAACGAGCAATCTACAAGACATGTCGACCAGAGAGACCAATAACGACAGTCCGCACGGTCAAATCGACAATTAACAAACAACGACTGCGCAATGTCTAGATGTCGCATTATACTGCCACTGAAGTCCACGTTCTGCAACTGCACTTTCCGCATCCGCTTGCTGTCAGAAAGGCGACCTATCGGATAGGCTCCATAATCCCCAACGCCCTCAAACCTTGGAGCGGATATCTGCCGATTTCGTAAGTCGACACGACCATTGTGTCGCGAGAAGCCATCAAAGGGTCCACCTGCACAGATAATGCTCCATAGATCCTCGCACTGATCTGCTCTCTTTTGCTTCAACACTGACTCCTATTTAATAAAATATCATTCGGCACTGCCGTCCGTACTTTCTTATATGGGCTGCAGCTTGGCCGCGTGTGGTCAGATCCCAAGATGCGAGGCCACGGCGGCTTATTACATCCGGACCAAATTTGCCACGGCGGGTGGCCCGGCCACGCCCCCTCCTTGACGTAGGTACTTCAAAGTTCCGTGCCACGGGGTCGAGGCTTTGCGAGTCCCCGTGGTTGGGCGTCCGATCGACCGTGACCGTCGCACTCGCCCTCTCCCTTCGATCCGTCCAACGCGTGACACCACCACCTCCCCATCAACCGTGACCATCACAGCCCTACCTTCCGGTCCCCCAGCAGCCGTTCCGGAAACGGCCCGGGGAACGTGGACCGATCGAACACCACTGTATCGATCGGCGGTCCGGCGTACTCCTCCCCAGCGTACCACGCGGCCGACGACCACCGCCACGCCGCGGCCCGCTCGACCAGCTCCCGCTTCACCGGGTTCTGGTGGATGTACACGATCTCCCGCGGCAGCTCCCACGAGTCCCGCACATTCCGGTCAAACCCGCCCCCCGCCTGCCAGAACCGCGGCCGCCCCTTCCCATCACGCAGTTGCACCCGCAGGGTGGGATCGATCAACCCCCGCCCCCGCATCACCGCCTCCGCGAACGGCTTCTTCAGCCCGCCGAGGATCTCCGGGACCTCCGACCCCCCAGCCTCCGGCCACTGCGCCGTCGGCCGCGCTGTTGGGACCAGGATGATGTGGAAGTGCTCGGGCATCAACACCCATGCCAACAACCTGAACCGATGCCGCCGGTGCGCCGCGATCAGATACGGAATGAACGCCTTGCGCATCTCGACGCGATCGAAGAGTGGAAGCTGGCGGTAGGTCGAGAAGGTGAGGAAATGGACGCCGCCGTCGGGAGCGATTCGGTGCAGCTTCTTGCGGAGCGGGGTGAGGTCGGGTTCTGGCATGCGCGGCGAGTGTACAGATGGGCGGGCGCGTGGGTTCCGGTGTCAACGAGCCCTCGCACCGGGTCGGCAGCCCAACGCACGGGGACTCGCAAAGCCTCGACCCCGTGCCACGAAACGCTTAGGCAGTTTCGAGACCCGCTTCAGCCCGACATGCCCGGGCCACCTGGCGGGCGCGGAGGGGGATAGGTCTCATAGGTCCGATAGGTCTCATAGGACCAATAGGGCGAATCGGTGCGATTGGGGGTGGCCCGGTTGCGCTCCCGGTGCTGGACGTGTTTGGAATCGAGGTAGGGTTCGGTTGCGCTGCGGTGGGGGCGGGGTTCTGGTGTGGGTGGTGCATTCGATTCCTCTGTCCCTTCGGGACAGTGATGGCGATGCATCTCTTTCCACGGGTTCCGCGGCGGCCGCGTTGCGGCCGCTGCTCCACCCGTGGCTACACCCCTCGACCCCTTTCGGGGTGCGGCGCGGTTGGTGGGTGGTGGGCGCAACCACGGCTGCTCGCCTCGCAGAGCCTCGGCTCGGAGCCGTGGCACGTGATGCGCGCGGCGGGTGTGGAATGAGGTTGCGTGGTCAGGTAGGCACCGAGGTCCCGCCGGGTTGCGCACACGGCGCGGAGCGGGGCTGGTGTCGGCGTGACCTCGGTGGCACATCGGTGGCACGTTGGTGACACGTTGGTGGGACGTCATTCGAGGGTTTGGGCGAAGAGGGTGCGCATGTGTTGCCAGGACTGGTGGTCGGCGCGCTGGTCGTAGCCGACGGGGCGGCCGTTGGCGGGGCCGTTGTTGGGGTTGGTGAAGCCGTGGACGGCGCCGGAGTAGTCGATGTAGGTGAAGACCGCGCCGGCGTCGGTGAGTTCTTTCTTCACCGCAGCGCGGTCTTCCATGGAGACGAGGGGGTCGGCGTAGCCGTTGCAGATGAGGATCTGGGCTTTGACCGCGCCTTTCTGTGCCGGCTTGGTGGTGGCGAGGCCGCCGTGGAAGCTGACGACAGCGTCGAGATCGGTGCCAGCGCGGGCGAGTTCGAGGACCATGGTGCCGCCGAAGCAGTAGCCGATCGCCGCGGTGCGGGAGGCATCGCACTTTGCGTGGCTGGTGAGGACTTTGAGGCCGGCCTGGGCGCGGGCCCGCGCGAGGTCGCGGTCGTTGTAGAAGCGGGCGGCGAGCTGGCCGGCTTCTTCGTTGTTCCTGGCGAGGACGCCCTCGCCGTACATGTCGAGCGCGAAGGCGGTGTAGCCGAGCTTTGCGAGTTGTTCAGCGCGGGAGCGGGCGTAGGCATCGTGGCCGCGCCACTCGTGGATGACGAGGACGCCGGGGCGGGGGCCGTCGAAGGCGTTGTCGTAGGCGAGGTAGCCGAGGAGTGTGACGCCGTCGTGCTCGTAGCGGACTTCTTCTGTCTTCAGCTCGGCGCGGGCGAGGGCGGGGAGGACTGTGAGCGCGATGAGGCAGATGAGCGATCGGATGGTCATGGCGTGCGTCTCCCGTGTGCGGGGTTGGATCCCGGTAGCATTGCCGTATGGAGCCTAGCAGTGCGAGCCCGGGCGGCGTGAGCATGTACGACCGGATTGGCGCGGATGGATTCGCGGCGTTGACGGCGGCGTTCTACCGGCGGGTGGCGGCGGATGACCTGCTGCGGCCGATGTACGAGGCTTCGGTGGGCGAGGACATGGCCGAGGCGGAGCGGAAGCTCCGGGATTTTCTGGTGTATCGCTTCGGCGGGCCGGATGTGTACATCCGGGAGCGTGGTCATCCGCGGCTGCGGATGCGGCATATGCCGTTCCGGATCGATCGCGCGGGGGCAGCGCGGTGGCTGGAATTGATGAGCGCGGCGATGGAAGAGGCGGGGATCCGCGAGCGAGGCGGGGATGAAAGCGTCGAAATCCTCGGGGAATTCTTCCGACAAACCGCGTACTTCATGGTAAACACGGACTGAGCGGCTTGCCGCGGAAAGGGGTGCACATGGCGTTGATGAGATCGCGTGATGACCGGGTGCTCGCGGGCGTGTGCGGCGGGATCGCGAAGAGCGCGGGTTGGGACCCGACGATCGTGCGCGTGGTGTACGTGCTGGTGTCGGTGTTCTCGGCGGCGTTTCCGGGGATTATTGTGTATTTGATTTTGTGGGTGGTGATGCCGGAGGAGCCGTGAGGGGGAGGCACGGAGGCACGAAGGCACGGAGGCACGAAGGGGTTTGGTGCGGGGCGTCATGCGACAGGGGCCGCGCGCTTCGGCGGCCCGTGGTCGCGGTCCTCGCGTGTTTGGTGGTTTAGAGTGCCCAGCGGCGATTGGGTTGGCGGTTGTCGTTGTGGTTGTTGGGGCCGGGGTGGGCGTTGCCGCGGTTGTTGGGGCCGCGGAACTGGTGGGGTTGCTGTGAGCGTGGGCCGGGGGCGGGTGAGCGCATGTTGCGGTCACGCTGGTCTGGGCGCTGCATGTCCGGACGCTGCATGTCGGGCCGGCGCATTTCGGGGCGCTGCATGTTTGGGCGTTGCATGTTGGGGCCGCGGTTGTCCATGTGGCGGCGGTTGGGGCTGGCGCGGTCGTTGAAGCCGCGGGGTGTGGGCGGTGGCGTGCGGCGGTCCGTCATGTCGCGGTGCGGCATGCCGCGGTGCATCTGGCGGGGGTCGGAGCGTTGGGCGTTGTGTGGTGAGAAGCCGCGGTGCATGGGGCCGGGGATGCGGTGTTGCTGGGCGCGGCTGTGTGAGCGCGACGGATTGAAGGGGCGGAGTTGTTCGAGTTGACGCGGGTCGAAGCCGCGCTGGCCGAACTGGCGTTGGCTGAACTGGCGCGGACCGAACTGCCGCGGACTGAATCGGCGCTGTTCGAAGCCGCGCTGGTCCGGGCCGCGCTGAGCAGGCCCGCGGTTGTCGAATCCGCGATGATCGAACCGCGAGTCGGGTCGGCTGAACGCTTCGGGACGCGGGCGGGCGTGGTTGGCGCGGGGGGCGGAGCGCTGATCACCACGGCGGTCGTCGCCGCGGTCGTCGCGCATCTGGTTGCGGGGCTTTGGCGCGGGCTCATCGCGGTTGCGCCGGTCGAGTTCGCGGCGATCATCGGATTGGCGGGGCGCACCTTCGCGGCCGGGCTGGCGCTCGGCGCGGTCCTCGCGCTCGATGCGGACACGGCGCTCGGTGCGCTGCTCGGGTTGCATGTCGGGTTCGGGCTGGCCGGCGAGGGTGGCCAGTGAGAGCAGGATGGCGGTGGTGAGCATTGGGGGCTCCTTGGTTGCGGATGGCTCAACGATCGTGACTGGGGGGTATTGCGGGGAGCGGGGAGTACGGGGACAGGAGAAAGGGACACAGGGACAAAGGGACACAGGGACAAAGGGACGGAGGGACAGAGTGAGGAAAGAGGAAGGCACAGAGGCTGAGGTGGCCCACGAATGGCGGACTCAACGGGGAGCCGGCATACTCGCCGGTGA
>JBDZUZ010000022.1:0-31322 GCA_040255445.1 Planctomycetaceae bacterium
AGTCCTCAGTCCTCAGCACTCAGTCCTTCCCTTCAATGCACCGCTCCGCCGGCGAGGCCGTAGATCAGGATCGCGAGCACGATCAGTGTGACGGCGATGTAGAGCTTGTCGCGTTCGATGATGAACTGGATGAGCGTGCACGCGACTCGGGCGGCGGGGGTCAGGATCAGAAGCACGACGCCGAGCTGGATGATCGCTTTGGGATCGAGGTCGAGCACGCCGCGGAAGACGCCGCGGACGGTCGCGAGGGGGCCGGGCGATTCGTCGAACGTTGCGTAGTTCACGGGCTCGCGTGAGCCGGTGACGAGGAAGAGCACGACTCCCAACAGCGTGACCGCCGCGGCTGCGAGGGTGCCGGCGGTAATGACCCGCGCGAGGATGTGGCGCGAGCCCGGCTGATTGATCGGCTGGCGCGGCGCATCGGGCGGACGCGGAGCGGGGGCGGTGCTCGTATTGGACTTCTGCTCGTTCACAGCAGGCCCTCCACGCCGCGGATGATGAAGCGGACGCCGGCGATGGTGATCACCGTCGCGAAGAGCAGCCGCAGCCACTTCACATTCACCCGCGGCAGCACCCGCGCCCCCAGCAAGCTGCCCGCGAGCGCGCCCAGCACCACCGGGGCGCACATCACCGGGTCGATCTGGCCGCGGTGGAAGTAGACACCGGCGGAGGCCGCGGCGGTGACGCCGATCATGAAGTTGCTGGTTGTCGTCGAGACCTTGAAGGGCAGACGCATCACGCGGTCCATCGCCAGCACCTTCACGATGCCCGAGCCGATGCCGACCATCGCGGAAAGCACGCCCGCGCCGTACATGATGGCCATGCCGCCGGGGACCTGGCGGACGCGGTAGAAGGTGTCCTTCTTGGTGCCGTCGGGCTGCTTCTGGGGGAAGGACGAATCGAGCTTGAGGCGGGTGGCGATGCGGTCGGGCTCGAGCTCTGGGCCGTGGGGCTTGGGCGGTTTGATCGCGCCCCAGGCCGACCAGAGCACCGCGCCGCCGAAGATCAGCGCGAGGACGCTGGTATCGACCAGCCCGGCGAGGTACGCGCCGGTGAGCGCGCCCAGCACCGTCGCGACCTCGAGCAATACACCGATGCGGACGTTCGTGAAGCCATCGCGGACATACGCCGCGGCGGAGCCGGAACTGGTGGCGATGACAGCAATGAGCGAGGCGCCGATCGCGTACCGCATATCGACGCCGAAGACCATGACCAAGAGGGGAACGATGACCACACCCCCGCCCAGACCGGTGAGGGCGCCCAGAAAGCCCGCGGCGACGGAGCCGGCCAGCAGCAGGAGTGTGAAGGGGACAGGGTCCACAGGTTGGCAGGCTAGCAGGGACGGCAGGGGGCGGCGGGCTGGACCAGAGCGGGACGGGGCGTGAAGGCGGGTTTACCTATAGTCCGGGCCCTCGGGGCGGGGATGCCGGAACGGGCATGCCGCCAGGGGGTTTTACTGCAGGGAGCGACAGATGTCGGAAGCCGGGACGAGCGGGGCGAGCGGTGTGAAGTCGATGGACGCGATCATGGCGCTGTGCAAGCGTCGCGGCTTCGTGTACCAGGCGAGCGAGATCTACGGCGGCATCAACGGCTTCTGGGACTACGGCCCGCTGGGGGCGCAGCTCAAGAAGAACCTGCGGGATGCATGGTGGCAGGACATGATCATGAACCCGTGCTGGGGCCGCAAGGGCCCGGACGGGGAGCGGGTGCGGTGCGTGCCGGTGGAGACCTGCATCATCCAGCACCCGAAGGTGTGGGAGGCGAGCGGGCACCTCGCGGGCTTCGCCGATCCGATGCGCAAGTGCGCCAAGTGTGGTCACTTCGTTCGCGCCGATCAGTTGTTCGACGTCATCGTGCAGAGTTCGGAATGGTTCAATTCGTTGATCCAGGAGTTCGAACCTGCTCCCGCCGGAACGCAGACTCCCGGGCTCAGCAGCGAGCGCCTGCTGAAGTGGGCTCGTACCAAGGGTAAAAGGCTCGCGCCGAACCTAGCGCTGGTCAGAAATCCCGAGGTGACGCTGAGCTGGCTCGCGACCCGTGTGAACGGGCAGCCCGATGCTCCGCCGGACATCATCGAGATCATCCGCTACGTCGCGACCGAGCAGTTGAACGCAACGGGGCTGCAAGAGCCGTGTCCTCGCTGCGGCGGCGAGCTCGGAGCGCCCGCGCAGTTCAAGTTGATGTTCGAGAGCTGGGCTGGGCTCACGCAGACAGACGACAACAAAGTCTACCTCAGGCCCGAAACGGCTCAGGGCGTGTTCGTCCAGTTCAAGAACGTCGCCGATACCACGCGCGTCAAGATCCCGTTCGGCATCGGCAACACCGGCAAGAGCTTCCGTAACGAGATTACGCCGCGAAACTTCACCTTCCGCTCCCGCGAGTTCGAGCAGGCCGAGCTCGAGTTCTTCTGCCACCCCGATGAGAGCCTCGCCTGGTACCAGTTCTGGCGGGATTTCCGCATGGAGTGGTGGAAGTCGATCGGCCTGGCGGGCGAGAACCTGATCCTCCGCGAGCACGACAAGGATGAGCTCAGCCACTACTCGCAGGGCACCAGCGATGTCGAGTACCGCTTCCCCTTCACCGCGCCGGGCTTCGGCGAGCTCGAGGGGATCGCGCACCGCGGCAACTACGACCTGACGCAGCACGCCAAGCACAGCGGGGCGAAGCTCGACTACTTCGACACCGAGCGGGGCGAGGTCCTGCCCAACGGCTCCCGCCGCGGCGAGCGGTACCTCCCCCACTGCATCGAGCCCGCCGCGGGCCTCGATCGCGGTGCGCTGGCGATCCTGTGCGAGGCGTACACCAAGGACGAGAGCCGCCCCAGCCCCGAGTTCATGAAGATCCACCCGCGGGTGGCGCCGATCAAGGCCGCGGTCTTCCCGCTGGTCAACAAGGACGGCATGCCCGAGGTCGCCGACAACCTCTTCGAGGACATCAGCCGGCGGTTCGGGCACCTGGGCTTCATCGAGACCGATTCCAAGCAGTCGATCGGCAAGCGGTATGCCCGCATGGACGAGGCGGGCTGCCCGTTCTGCTTCACGATCGACGGCGAGACGCTCAAGGACCAGACCGTCACGGTCCGCGATCGTGATACGGGCAGCCAGCAGCGGATCGCGATCGACAAGGTCGTCGGGTATCTGTCTGAGAAGCTGGTGGTGTGATCCCGGGCCGGGCCGCCTGAAAGGGTGCCACCTGGAAACGGGGCCGCCTCGGACCGAACTGCCTGAAACGGGCGGGCGCAGAATCCATATGAAGGGGGCCGCCGGCGGGAGGCAAGCCCGATCGGCGGAACGCAAGCGAGGAGGCCGCGGCCCGTGTGGAAATGGATCCTGGCGATCGTGGTGATCCTGCTGCTCTCGTGCGTGGGCACGGGGTACTGGGCGCAGAGCTCGGGCAAAGCCGACGAGCTGATGAAGCGGTTCAACCCGCAGCTCAAGCCGGTCGAGGTGCGCATCGAGGAGGTCCGCCGGGGGAACCTGGTGCGGACGGTGAGCGCGCCGGGGCTGGTCGAGCCCAGGACCGAGGTGCAGATCAGCGCACAGGTGTCGGCGCGGATCGTCGCTTTGCCCTTCGAGGAGGGCGACCAGGTCAAGGCCGGGGATGTCGTCGTGCGGCTCGACGCCCGCGACCTCGCCGCCCAGCTCGACTCGGCCAAAGCGCAGCTCAAGAGCGAGGAAGCCCGGCTGGAGGGCGCGCGGGCCGCCTTCGCGACCGCGTCGATCGAGTACAACCGCCGCAAGGAACTCTTCAGCACCAAGGACATCTCGAAGTCTGATCTCGAGCGGGCCCAGGCGGAGTACGACCGGGCCGAGAGCCAGCTGCGGGTGGCGGAGTTCGCCATCGAGATCGCGCGGGCGAACATCAGCCGGGCGGAGAAGGACCTGGACAACGCGGTGATCACCGCCCCCTTCGACGGTGTGCTCGTCAAGCTCCACGCGGAGGTCGGCGAGCTTGTGGTCGTGGGCACGCTGAACAACGCGGGCTCGGTGATCCTCGAGATCGCGGATCTCTCCAAGATGCTCGTGCTCGCGAAGGTCGACGAGACCAACATCGCGCCGGTGCGGGCGGGGCAGAAGGCCAGGGCGTACCTCTCGGCGTTCGGCGAGAAGGCGTTCCCCGCGACGGTGACGCAGGTGACGCTGCAGCGGCAGCTGGATCGCGATGGCACGGCGTACTTCGAGGTCGAGCTCTCGCTCGATGACACGATGGGCGAGCGGGTGCTCTGGGGGCTCACAGCGAATGTCGACATCGAGGTCGAGACGCTCGAGGATGTGCTGCTGGTCCCATCGCAGGCGATCCAGGACCGCATCGTCGATGAGCTGCCCGAGTCGATCCGCAACGGCGGGCGGTACATCGACCCCAACAAGCGGTTCGCGCGAGTCGTGTACACGCTGCAGGACGGCAAGGCCGTAACGGTGCCGGTCGATGTGGGACCGAGCGATCTGGTCAAGACCGCGGTGCTGGGCGGGCTCGAGGAGGGGCAGCAGATCGTGGTGGGACCGTTCCGAGCGCTGACCGATCTCAAGCACGACAAGGCGATCGTGCGTGAGGGCGAGAAGCGTGAGGGCGGGACTGGCGACGGCGCGGTCCAGACGACCTCGACCACCGAAGCGGGCAAGCCGGGCGGCGCCTGAGTTGCGGGCACGATTCACCTCTGACGGCGGGCAACCATGACGGCGATCCGCATCCGCGAACTGCACAAGGTCTACAGGATCGGATCGGAGAAGGTGCACGCGCTCCGCGGCGTCGATCTCACGATCGAGCGCAACGAGTTCGTCGCGATCATGGGCGCTTCGGGCTCTGGCAAGAGCACGCTGATGAACATCCTGGGGTGCCTCGATCGGCCCACCTCGGGTGTGTACGAACTGGCCGGCCGCGCCACGCACCGGATGTCGGCGGGCGGGCTCGCGAAGGTGCGCAACGAGGAGATCGGGTTCGTCTTCCAGAGCTTCGAGCTGCTGGCGCGGGCGACCGCGCTGGCGAATGTCAAGCTGCCGCTCGTGTACTCGCGGCGGCACTGGCTGAGCGCCACGAAGTACGCGAAGCGGGCGCTCGATCGGGTGGGCCTGTCCGACCGCATGCACCACAAGCCCAACCAGCTCTCGGGCGGGCAGCGGCAGCGGGTGGCGGTGGCGCGGGCGCTCGTCAACGGGCCGAGCATCCTGCTGGCCGATGAGCCCACCGGCAACCTCGACAGCAAGACCAGCGAGGAGATCATTGCGCTCTTCAAGCAGCTGCACGATGAGGGGCAGACGATCGTGATCGTGACGCACGAGGAGGACATCGCCGGGCACGCGGACCGGATCGTGCGGATCCGGGACGGGCAGATCATGTCGGACCACCCCCGCGGGGAGGACCCGATGCACCGGGCGTACCTGCAGCGTGCGGCGGAGGCCGCCGCGGCGGATGCCCGACTGGTCGCGGCCCGGGGCGCGCCGGACGCGGTTTCTGAGGGGAGCGCTTCATGATCGTGCGCGTGCTGATGCAGACGATCGTGCTCGCGCTGGGCCAGCTCTGGGCCAACAAGGTCCGCGCGCTGCTCACAACGCTGGGCATCGTGATCGGTGTCGCCGCGGTGATCATCATCGTGGCGTCGACCAACGGGCTGCGGCAGTTCGTGCTCAACGAGTTCGAGACCTTCGGCGCCAAAAAGGTGTTCATCGACGGGCGTGTGCCGCGGAGCGACCGGGGCACGATGTCATGGCGGTCGGTGCAACTCTCGCTCGACGAGATCCGCGCGATCCAGGACCGCGCCGAGTCGATCGACCAGATCACGCCGATGATGATGGGCGGGTACGAGGTGCGCTCCGGAGAGGTCAAGGAAGTCTCGCTCCCGGTGACGGGCATCTGGCCGAGCTGGCACGAGATCGAGGCCCGCTCGGTGACGCAGGGGCGCCCTTTCAACTCCGTCGATGAAGAGCAGGCGCTCGCGGTCTGCCTCATCAACGACAAGGCGATCGAGGAGCTGCAGCTCGACCGCGATCCGATCGGCGACAGCATCTTCATCAAGGGTCGGCGGTTCGTGATCGTGGGGATCGTCGAGACCAAGGACCTGAGCGGGCTGTTCGGCGGCGGGGAGACGCAGACCGAGATCTTCATCCCTTTCCAGACCGCGCAGAACATGAACCCGGATCAGCACATCTCCTTCGCGGTGGCGCAGCTGCGTTCACCGACCGAGGCGGACAACGCGAAGGCGGAGGTGGGGTTCATCCTCCGACGGATGCGCGGGCTCAAGCCCGAGCAGCAGGACACGTACGTCGTCGAGGTGCTGCAGCAGTTCATCGACCAGTTCAATAACGTGGCGCGGGTGATCGGGCTGGGGGCGACGGTCATCGTGGGCATTTCGCTCCTGGTGGGCGGTATCGGCATCATGAACATCATGCTGGTGTCCGTCAGCGAGCGGACGCGGGAGATCGGGCTGCGCAAGGCGGTGGGCGCGCGGCCGGAAGTGATCCTGATGCAGTTCCTGGTCGAGGCGGTGACGCTGTGCGTCGCCGGCGGCGCGCTGGGGCTGCTGATCGGACAACTGGCGGTGCTGGGCATCCGGATGGCCCCGGCGATGAAGTACGCATCGATCCCGCTGTGGGCGGTGGGTCTGGCGGTCGGGTTCTCCGCGGCGACGGGTCTGTTCTTCGGGATGTTCCCGGCGATCAAGGCGGCGCGGCTGGATCCGATCGTGGCGCTGCGGCACGAGTAGATGGCGTGATTCGATTGTGTGGGTTCGCGGGGATCGGGCGTTGAGCACGGAAAGGGCGAGCGTGGGCGGAAGCACTCTGCATCGGGATGGATTCAGGACGGCCTGGCTGGCGCTCGCCGCGGGCGGGGCGGTCGGGCTTGCCGCGCTGAGTGGCTGTTCATCGCCGATGAACCCGTTCGCCAAACTCGAGAGCGACTACGGTCGGCAGATCCCGAAAGAGCGCCTGCGCGAGATCAAGGCCGCGAACCTCGAGGCGTACAAGCGGGAGGCCCCGCCCAGCGCCGTCAACCGCGGCACGCTCGAGGACCGCTTCGCCACGATGGAGCGAATGGACCTGACCCTCGAAGAGATCCGCGCGGCGACAATCCAGAACAACCTCGATCTCCGCGTTGTGCTCGTCGACCCGACGATCGCCTCGACACGCGTGAGCGAGGAGGATGCGCGGTTCGAGGCCGCCTTCACGCTCAACGCCGGCTGGCGCGACTTCGACACCCCCACTTCCTCGCAGCTGGATGCAGCGCAGTCGCAGACCCGCTTTGTCGAGCCGGGCGTGCGGATCCCGCTTCGCACCGGCGGATCGACATCGATTTCGCTCCCCGTGGTGCGGCGCGAGGACAACAACGACTTCTCGACGCTCAACCCTGCGTACACCTCGGACCTGCAGTTCTCGATCAGCCATCCCTTGCTGCGGAACGCCGGGCGGCGGGTGGCGACGGCGGGGCTCCGCATCGCGGCGTATGGCGAGCAGGCCGCCGCGGCACGCACCAAGCTGGAAGTCACCCGCGTGCTCGCCGCGGCGGACCGGGCCTATTGGCGGCTGTACCAGGTGCGCCGCGAGCTGGATGTGCGGCAGCAGCAGTACGAGCTCGCGGTGGCGCAGCTCGAGCGGGCGCAGCGGCAGGTCGATGCCGGGGCGGCCGCGGAGATCGAAACCGTGCGGGCGCAGGCGGGTGTGGCCGAGCGGCTCGAGGCGATCATCGTCGCGCAGAACAACGTGCTGCTGCAGCAGCGCGAGATCAAGCGGATCGCTCGCATCCCGGGGCTCACGCTCGATACCCGCACCATGGTCGTCACCACCACCGACCCGGACCCGATTGAGTACGAGTTCAGCACCCGCGAACTGATCGGCGAAGCGCTCGCGAACCGGATGGAACTGCTCGAACTGGAACTGCAGCTCGCGGCGGATGCGGTGACGATCGGCTTCGAACGCAACCAAACGCTCCCATTGGTCACGCTCGATTACACCTACCGCATCAACGGCCTGGGCGGCTCGATGCAGGACTCGTTCCGCACGCTGGAGCGGAACAACTTCGAGGACTGGGAGCTTGGTCTCTCGGCCGAGGTGCCGCTGGGGAACGAGGGCGCCCGCGCCCGCCTCCGCCGCGCGATTCTCACCCGCCTGCAGCGGCTGAGCACGAAGGAAGCCCGCGAGCTCGCGATCACGCAGGAAGTCCTCAACGCGATCGACCAGATCGATGCCAACTGGCAGCGGATCCTCGCCGCGCGGCAGTCGGTGATCCTCAACACCCGCGCGCTGCAGGGCGAGGAGCGGCAATTCTCCGTCGGCGCTTCGACCAGCACGGATGTGCTCGATGCCGCGGCACGCCTCGCCGAGGCGCAGTCCGCGGAGATCCGGGCGCTGACCGAGTACCAGATCGCGCAGGTCGATCTCGCGTTCGCCACCGGCACACTGCTGGGCGCTTCGCGCGTCAGCTTCGAGCCAGCTGCGATGCCGGACCTGGGCGGGCCCGATCCGGCCGAGGATGAGTCGCTGCCTCGGGAGAACGTCGAGGAGATCGGCGAGGTCGAACAGGCCGGGCCGCGCTGACCGCCTATCGCACCGCGGCGATCAGTCGCTCGAAGCGACCGAGCATGTCGTCGAGCAGCTCGCCCGCGAATGTGTCCCGCAGCCGGTCGCCGTCGAAGGCATCCTCGGTGACGACGACGATCCGCGGCACGATGGTGCACTGGAAGTCGAGCAGCAGCGGGTTCGCGATGCCCATCGGGGCCATGTAGCTGCCCCGCCCGCCGGCTGAGGCGAGCAGCCCCACGACCTTGTCGGTCCAGGCGCGACCGGTGAGTTCGATCAGGTTCTTGGCCGCGGCGGAGCCGTCGTAGTTGTAGATCGGGAACGCGAGCAGCACGCCGTCGGCCGCTTCGATCCGGGTCCGTAGATCGGCGACGCGCGGGTCGGCGTACGACATGCCCGCATCGCAGAGGGGGAGGGCGCCGCCGAGGTTCCGCAGGTCGATCGTGTCCAGCGTGTGGCCGCGGCGGGCGAGGCGGTCGGCGGCGACGGCGAGCAGCCGCCGCGAGCGGCTCTCTTCACGCAGGCTGCACGAGATGGCGGTGATCTTCATGGACCGGCGGGTTCGGTGGGCGCGGCTTCGTGGAGGCGGGCTGGCCGACGGGAACGACCGGCCGCGACAGAAGCGGTGCGTGAGGGATTCGAACCCCCGAGGCCCTTGCGAGCCTACTCGATTTCAAGTCGAGCGCCTTCAACCGCTCGGCCAACGCACCGGATGGGTGTGGCGGCGGAGTGACCCGCCGCGGCCGAACCATAGGCGGAAGCCCGAAGGCGGAGGCCTCAACGTGGAGTCCGACCGCCGGAAGCGCCGCGCCGGCGGTTTGGCCGGCGCGGCGTGAGATCAGACTGGATTAGCGGCGGCGGCGTGCCGCGGCGGCAAACCCGCAGAGGCCGGCGACGGTCGCGACGCCCGGGGCGGGGACGATCGCATCGGAGACGGCGGTAAGCTCCGCCCCGTCGGCCGGGGTCAGGCTCAAGCGAGTCAGCAGCGAGGAAAGGTCCAGACCGCTGGTCGGCTGGTTGTAGATAGTCGAGTAGAGGACCAGGCCGGCGAGAAGCGAGCCGCGGTTGTTGGCGTGGTAGAGGTCGCCCCCGTGCAGGTTGTTCCAGTTGGTCGACTGCCAGGCCGTACCCACCGGGGCGCGGGCCGCGGTGCCGGCCCCGCGTGCGGCGTTGATGTCGGCGGTGGAGAGCATGTAGCCGTTGGTCACCTCGGCCTGCATCTCGTTCGGGCCGCCGGGGAAGACGGGGTTGGGGCCGGTGAAATAGGAGTGGCCGGGGGCACGGGCCCAGGTCTCGTACATCACCGCGTTGACGCCCGGGCTATGAGCGCGCACGACGTCGAAGAGCGCGAGCGCGCTGGTGCGGTGCGCCTGGGTGCTTCCCAGGCGGGTCGGCTGCGTGGAGTAATCCTGCAGGACGACGAAGTCCCAGTTCTGGCCGGGCGGGATGCCGGTGGTGATTACCGCGGTGTTGACCTGGAGGTGCTGCTCGAGGCTCCAGCCGCCGATGGCCGCGCTGCGGACATACGGCGTGGGCTGGCCCGCGGCGGTGGCGATATCGCGGACGATGTTCTGGACGCCGCCGGAGCCCTGCGTGAAGCTGTTGCCGTAAAAGAGGATATTGAGCTGCGCGGACGCGGCGGTGGCGGTCACGAGGATTGCGCCGGCGGTCGCGAGGATGGTGGTGAACGTGCACTTCATGGGTGTTTCTCGCTCTCGTGTGTGTTGAACGGATGAACGGAGTCAGCGGGGTTCTCAGCGGCGACGGCGGCCGGCGAGCCCGAGTCCGACGAGAGCGAGTGCGGCAGCGCCAGCAGGGGCGGGCACCGGGTTGATGGTCATGACGCCCAGGTAGTAGAAGCGGTTCGCGCTGGTGTTGTTGGCGCCGGCGGTCACATCGACCGTGATCGTGCCATTGGCGGTGGGCGCGATGCCGTTGACGAAGGCCATCTCGCTGCTGTTGTTGGCGGTGTTGAGCAGGCCCACGCCGTTGTTCGCGCCCGTCACCGTGTAGCTGGTCTCGCGGTTGTCGCCGACGCCCATGCGCGAGCCGAAGAAGCCAAAGTCGTAGGTGAGGGCGGGGTTGAGGCCGGTGATGGTGAGCTGGGCCTGGGGAGCGGTGTTGCCGCCGAAGTCGACCAGGTTGCCGAAGAGGTTGTCGCGGGTGGCGACGCCGGGGAGGCCCGCGGCCGCGCCGCCGGGCGTCGTGGTACCGTTCTGGTTGGAGCCGGGCCAGAAGGGGGCGGTGACCTGGACAGCGATGCCGGTGGCGGCGCCGGTCTCGTCGATCGAGTTGAAGATCGGCTCGGCCAGGTGCGAGAAGTTGTTCCAGTTGCCCGGGGTGGGGGTGGACTGGTCGCCGAAGTCGTAGCGGATGACGTTGGCGAGGGCGGGCGCGGCGGCGGTCAGGGCGAGCGCGCAGGACAGCAAAGCAACATTGGTGGCGTGACGCATATCTTGTCTCCTCATTAGAAAGCGAATGGAACAACCGTGCCGGGCGAGCGGAAATCGCCGGCGTCGGTGACGGAGGGAACGAACCAGATTGTCCGCTTGTAACCGTTTACAGGGACACATCGACGGAACAAGGCGGGATCCTGCCAGACTACCCGCGGGCCCGACGGTTCGTCAAGTCGATTGATCAGCTTTGGTTAGAAATGGGGCCGGGCGGTCACCGGCCCAGGACGCCGCGCAGGCTGGTCCGCAGCTCCTCGGCGTTGACCGGCTTCTTGAGGCACGGCATCGACCGGAACTCGGGGGGGAAGACCGATTCGCCCGCGTGCCCGGTCATGAAGATGAACGGCACGCCCGCCTCCAGCAGCTCGCGGGCGAAGGGGAAGACATCGCCCTCGTCCAATGACACATCGAGCACGGCGGCGTCGGGTCGCTCGCGATGGAGGAACCCCAGCGCGCTCTGGACAGATGCGGCGGGTCCGAGCACTCGGGCGCCCGCGTGCTCGAGCATGTCGCGCACCTCTTCCGCGACGAGGAACCAGTCCTCGACGATCAGAACAGAGAGGCCCTGCAGCCCGTCCGCGTGAGCGTTTGGCGCGGGCTGGCTACGCATGGACCTCCTCGGGGCTCCAGTTGCGCCCGCCCGCGTAGTCCTCGCGACGGATCGGTATGGAGATCCGGCACTCGAGGCCGTTGGGCTTGAAGACCATGCTGCAGCGGCCGCCCAGCTCGTAGGCGAGGCCTTGCTCGAGCAGTCGGCGCCCGAAGCCGATCGTTTCGGGCATCGATACCGGATCCACGCCGCGTTCGGTCCAGAGCAATTCGAGTCGCGGCTCGCCATCGCTTTCGGCGACCGTCCATGCGACGTTGAGCCGCCCGCGCGGGTGGGCGAGCGAGCCGTGCCGCGCCGCGTTGGTGGTGAGTTCGTGCAGCCCGAGGGCGAGCGTGAGAGAGCGCTTGGGGCTCAGCTGCACGGACGGCCCGCTGACCTCGACGCGCGGCGGATCTTCGGTCAGGTATGTAGCCAGGGTGCGGCGGGTGATGTCGCGGACATCCGCGCCCTCCCACATCGTGTCGCTGAGCACACCGTGGATCGCCGCGAGCGACTCGATGCGGCCCTGGAACGCGCGGAGCGCTTCGCGGCTGTCGCGCCTGCCGGTGAAGCTCTGGGTGGCGATCGAGAGCACCGTCGCCAGCGTGTTCTTGACGCGGTGGTTGAGTTCGGCCATGAGCATCCGCTGATGCTCCTCGGCCCGCTTGCGCGAGGTGATGTCCATCAGAGCGCCGAGCATGCGGAGCGGGCGGCCGGCGGCGTCGCGGATGACCTCGCCGCGGGCGGCGATCCAGCGGACCTCGCCGTCGGGCCCGAACGCGCGGTACTCGATGTAGTGCTCGCCGCCGTCTTCCTGCGCCCGGGCGAGCTTGACGGTGAGCAGATCGCGGTCGTCGGGGTGGATGCGATCGATGAGCTCGGGGATCGACCGCACCGTGCGGCGGGTATCGAAACCGTGGAGCGCATCGACCGAGTCGGAGAGGCGGACTTCGTTGCGGAGGAAGTCGAACTCCCAGGTGCCCATGTGCCCGGCCTTGAGCGCCATCCGCAGACGGGCTTCGCTGTAGCGGCGGTCGAGCTCGTTGAGCTTGTCCTGGGTCATGTCCGTGCAGGCGCCGATCAGGAGCGGCTCGCCGCCGACCTGATCGACGCGGCCCTTGGCGACAAGCCAGCGTTCCTTGCCGTCGGGGCGCACGACGCGGAACTCGACATCGAGCTCGCTGGTCCAGGCGCGGGTCGCCTGGAGCGCGGCGAGGAACGCCGAGCGGTCCGAGGGCGCCACGCGCGTCAGCACGCCGCTGATATCGACCGGGGGCGCATCGAAGCCGAACAGGCGAAGCAGGCTCTCGTCCATCTCGATCCGCCGCGATCGGAGTTCGATGCGGAATGTCCCGGTGGTGGAGGCGAGCAGCGAAGCGCGCAAACGCTCGCGGCTCTCGCGGAGCGCGTTCTGCGACCGCATCAGTTCGGAAGCGGAGCGCTCCGCCGCGAGCTTCGCCCGGGACTGCGACCAGGTGATGAATGCGAGGAAGAAGCTGGTGAGGAGCCCCGCCCCGGCGAAGAACCACGCGTTCTGCGTCGCGGTTGCGCCCTCCAGGCCAGAGGCGCTGGTGACCCGCAGCGTCCAGGCCCGGCCGCCGACGTCGATGCGGAATGTCTCGGAGGGGTTCTGGCTCGGGGGTCGGGGCGCCGCGGGATAGATCCGAGCGCCGGGATCGACGGTGGTTCCCTCGAAGATCTCGACCGCCAGCAGCGAACGGGCCCGCTCGTCGAGGATCGAGTTGACAAGCGTATGGAGGCGGAAGGGGCTGTACGCGAAGCCGATGAGCCGCTCGCGGCGTCCCTCAAGCGTCGGCGGCGTCACCCCGCCGCGGTAGACGGGGATGTAGACCAGGAAGCCCGGCTGGGTTCCGTCGGTGAGTTCCTGGACGAGCGTGACGCGCCCGGACGCCGCGGGAAGGCCGGTGTCGCGTGCTCTCTCCATCGCGGCGCGGCGGACCGGCTCGGAGAACATGTTGTACCCAAGCGCGGCGGTGTTGCGCTCGTCGGTCGGCTCGAGGTAGAGGATCGTGTGCAGATCGGTAGCGCCCTCGACCGGCCAGATGCGGAAGGCGGCCGCGCCCTCATCGCGACGCAGTCCCTCGACGGTCGCGATGTGCTCGGCGTCGACCTTCAGAGAGAAGCCGATCCCCTGCATCTCGGGGTGCAGGTCATGGAGCGGAAGTCGGTTGACGAACGCGGCAAAGCTCTGAGCGTCGAGCGATTCGGCGGCGCCGATGTACGCGGCGGTAGCGCTGATGTAGGCCTGGTAGGTCTGCAGCCTGCTGTCGATGGTGGTGACAGTCTGGCGGGCGTAGACCTCGAAGCGGGCGCTGTCCTTGTCCCGCGCGGCGGACCAGAGTTGGTGCGCTACCACCGCCGTGGCGATGACGCCGACGACGAGCACGAACCATGGCGCCCACGACCGACCGGCGGCCGCCCGATCGGGGGCATCAGTTTCGAAGAACAGATCCGCCATCATCCGGGTCTCACACGACTGAAGCACTCCCACCCCGGAACCCAAAGCGGAGTATAAAGAGAAGCCGCGTGGGCCCCTTGGCGAGGCCCAGCGAATGAATCACGGTTCATGCAGGAGTCCGGGCATGACAACACCTCTCGAAGCACGCCTGGACTCGATCAGCCTCGCCGCCCGCTGCTTTGCCCACGACCTTGGCAACCTGATGCTCCCTCAGGCCGACGCCTTTACCCAGATTGCCAGTGTCCCGGGCCTCACCGACCGTCAGCGGCGGCTGTGCGGCATGGTCAGCCCCGTCGTCGAGGAGATGAGCACCCTGCGCGATCTGCTTGAGAACGTCATCGACCGACCGCGGGAGGTTCCTGAAGCGGGGCTGGATCTCGCGACGTGGTGGCGCGGATCGGTCCGGATCATCCGGCCGCTGATCCCCGGCCGCCCCGCGCTGCGATCGCAGTTCGAGGATGGGGTGCCGCGGGTCGCAGTGGCCGGTCCGACATTGGGCCGGGCGCTGCTCGCGACTCTGCTGGACGCGGCGGACCACAGTGGGCTCGCGGATGAACTCGCGCTGGTCGCCCGGCCGGACGCGAGAGGGGCGGGCGGGGCGGAGCTACGCATATCGGGCCTTGATGGAGAGCGTGGCGACGGCGAGGGGGTGTCTCTCGCGGATCGCCTGCTTGGCGCGGTCGGCGGCGGGTGCTCGATGGCGGAGAATGAGCTCTGCTTCATTCTGCCGAAGCACGAGCCGTGAGCGCGCGGCGGATCGCGGCGGCCAGCGCCTGTTCGCCGAAGGGCTTGGCGATCTCCACGGATCCGTCCGGCCGCGAGCGGATCTCGGCGCCGAACCCGGTCATCAAGACCGTGGCGACACCGCCGCGACGAAGCTCGGATGCGAAGGCAACGCCATCGCCGGTTTCGAGTTGCGTGTCAATCAGCGCCACGCCGATCGATCGAGACCCGAGCTGCGCCCGCGCATCTTCGATCTCGCTGCACGGGCCCGCGATGCGGCAACCGAGCGCGTGCACCATGGTTGAGAGCAGGTCGGCGACCGAGCACTGATCTTCGACGATGAGGACACGCTGCCCGGCCAGGTCGTGCGGGAGTGCGGGGGCGGCGACTTCGAACGGCGCTTTCGCAGGTGTAGTTTCCATGGGGAAGACTCCCGCCTCTACTTGCTGCGAGCTGCTTGCTGCGAGCTCGGATCAGTTGACGCGCACCCGCGGGCGCACGGTCGCCAGACCCCCGTCGATACCGAGAATCTGACCGGTGACCCAACCGCTCTCGCCAACGAGCAGCCACTCGGCGAGGCTCGCGACCTCGGCGGGATCGCCGATGCGGCCGAGCGGGTGCATCTGTTCGGAGGCCTGCAGCGCGGTCTTGCTCTGGATCAGCGGCTGCGCCATCTCGCTGTTGAGCAGGCCGGGGGCGATCGCGTTCACGCGGATGTTGTTCGCGGCGTAGGTCGCAGCGCCCGACTGCACAAGGCCGATCACGCCGCCCTTGGCCGCGGCGATGGCGTCGTGGTTGGGGATGCCGGTGCGGGCCGCGGCGGTCGACATGAGCACCACCGAGCCGCCGGTATCGCGCATCGCCTTGCCGGCGCAGCGCACGACCGCGAAGGCCGACCAGAGATTCTGGCGGAGCGTCTCTTCGAACTCCTTGTCGCTGGTGAGGTGCGCGGGCTTGAGCAGGATCGAGCCGGCGAGGTTGATCACGCCGTCGATGCGGCCGAACTTCTCCATGCCGCGGGCGAAGAACTCGTCGACCTTGCCGGTGTCGGACGCATCGACCGCGGCGATATCGGTGATGTCCGGTCCGAACTTCTTCAGCATCGGCTCGAGCCGGTCGACGCGGCGGGCCCCGAGCAGGAGCTTGTGGCCGCGGTCACTGAGTCGCGCGGCGAGCGCGGATCCGATACCCCCGCTCGCGCCGATGATCGCGATCACACGGTCGCCGCTTCTTTGTGCCTTCTCGTTTGCCATACTTCGCGTTTCGCCGGCCCCGGTGGGCCGGATGCCGCCGCGGCCGCGTCGCGGAGATGATCGCTCTTGGCCACACTTGATGGCGACGCGGCGCGATGCCTAGGCTCTCCGCGTGACAGCGACCCCCTGCGTTCGGATCCAGAAGCGTCTCACCCGCGTTGCCGGGCTGGGATGCTGTTGTTGTCGCACCCGGTAATGCCGCGGCGGTAGCGGACCCCGAGTCCGGTGCGGCCCGACCGACCCCACGAACGCTGATCGAGCCAGCCGGCCGACTTCTGCCGTTCCGATCCGAACACCACACTGACACCCGCTGGGCAGCGTTGCCGATCACCGGTACCACATGGTGCGGCATCGGCATCTGACCAGCAGCGGCGAGCGTCGGCGGTTCTCCGCGCGGCTCGCCGCCCAAGGACGACACCCTCATGAACCCGACCACCCGTGTCTATGAAGACATGCTGGAAATGCTGCCGGGGCCCGAGAACCCGACGCCCATCGTGCGGATCAACCGCATGGCGCCGCTGCCGGGCTTCGATCTCTACGCCAAACTCGAATGGATGAACCCGTTCGGCTCGGTGAAGGACCGTGCCGCGGCCGCGCTGATCGCGCAGCTCGAGCGCGATGGGAAGCTCGGTGAGGATTCGGAGCGCGGCATTGTCGAGCCCACCTCCGGCAATACCGGGCTGAGTCTTGCCGCGATTGCTGCGCTCAAGGGGTACAGGGCGCGCATGGTCGTGCCCGAGAAGGTGCCGCTCGAGAAGAAGGTGCTGCTCAAGCTCGTGGGCGCGGAGCTCGATGTCGTGGCTGATGCGCTCTGTCCGATGCCGGGCTCATCCGATGGGACGATCGGGCTCGCGAAGACACACGCCCGCGCACAGCCGAACAAGTACGCGATGCCCAACCAGTACGAGAACCGCGCCAATGTCGAAGCGCACCTGCAGACAACCGGGCCCGAGATCTGGAAGCAGACCGAGGGGAAAGTCACGCACGTGTTTGCTTCCCTGGGCACCTGCGGCACGGTCACCGGACTCTCCGAGTTCCTCAAGACCAAGAACCCGAAGATCAAGGTGATCGCCGTGCAGCCTTCCGCGGGACACGATGTGCCCGGGCTCCGCAACACCTCCGAGCTCGATGTCTCGAAGCTCTTCGACCCAACCAAGATCGACGAGATCATCGAGATCGAGCACGAGAAGGCCTACACGACCGCGATGGAACTGGCCCGCGGCGAGGGGCTCCTCGCGGGGCCCAGTTCCGGGCTGATCTTCGAGGGCGCCCGCCTCATCCTGCAGCGTGACAAGCCAGAGGGCGGCGTTGGCGTCGCGATCTTCTGCGACAACGTCTTCAAGTACATGTCGAACATGGTGAAGCACATCCCATCGCTCGCGGTCGAGGAATGAACGACCCCGCGATGCGATGACACGGCAGGCTCAACGCGGCGAAACGCCGCCCGAATCACACAGGAGTAGACCGATGGCAACCGAAACAATGACGCGCGACCAGGTCCTCGTCACCACGGATTGGGTCAAGGAGCATCTGAAGGACCCGACCGTAAAGCTGATCGAGGTCAACGTCGACATCCAGGCCTACGACGCGGGGCACATCCCCGGCGCCGTCGGTCTCAACTGGCAAACCCAGCTGCAGGACCAGACCGCCCGCGACATTATCTCGAAGCAGGACTTCGAAGCGCTGATGTCCGAGAGCGGGGTCTCCAACGACGACACCGTGGTGCTCTATGGCGACCAGAACAACTGGTTCGCGGCGTACGGCTTCTGGCTCTTCAAGCTGTACGGCCACAAGGATGTCCGCCTCATGGACGGCGGCCGCGCCAAGTGGCTCAACGAAGACGACAAGCCGATGACGACCGACAAGCCCAGCCCCAAGCCCACCACCTACAAGGTCAACTCGATCAACGAGAAACTCCGCGCCAAGGTGCCCGATGTGCTCACCGCATCGAGCAGCCGGTCGCACAACCTCGTTGATGTCCGTTCGCCCGATGAGTTCACCGGAAAGGTGATCGCGCCCCCGGGCATGACCGAGACCGCGCAGCGCGCCGGGCACATCCCCGGCGCGGCGAGTATCCCGTGGTCGACGACCGTCAACCCCGACGGCACTTTCAAGGACGAGAAGCAGCTCAAGGACCTCTACTTCACCGAAGCAAAGCTCGACCCTACGAAGCCGATCATCACCTACTGCCGCATCGGCGAGCGTTCCAGCCACTCGTGGTTCGTGCTGCGGCACCTGCTCGGGGTGGACGATGTCCGCAACTACGACGGTTCTTGGACGGAGTACGGAAACCTCGTGGGCGTTCCGATCGAAAAGAACGTCTGACCGCTCGGCCGCCCGCGGCCGATGAGGACGATCGAGAGACAGACACGCGGGCACGGCGGCGTCGGAGGAGACGCCGCCGTGTTCCTTTTTTGTCCTGTCTTGTCCGTGCCGCGCCTACCTTTCGCGCATGACCGGATCGACACAACCCGCTGCCGCATCGTCCTTTGCGGGCATGCGCTTCGATGAGTTCCTCAAGGCTGTCGCCGCGAAATCGCCCACGCCCGGCGGCGGCGCTGTCGCCTCGGCCGTCGGCGGGCTCGCCGCGGCCCTGGGGCAGATGGTGCTGGCGTATTCGCTGGGCAAGAAGTCGCTCGCCGAGCACGAGGCGGCGAACGGCCGCGCGATGCACGCGCTCGAGAACGCCCGCCGCCTGCTGCTGGCCCTCGCCGATGAGGACGCCGCGGCGTACGGCCTGGTCAACGAGCTGTCGCGGCTGCCCGAGGATGATGCCCGCCGCATCGCCGAGTATCCCGCCGCGATGAAGGCGAGCGTGCAGGTGCCCGCCGCGGTCGCCGCGGCGTGTGTCGATGTGCTGCGGCTCTTCGAGACGCTGACGGGGACGACCAACAAGCATCTGCGGAGCGATCTGGCGATCGCGGCGGTGCTGGCCGAGGGGGCTGCGCGGTCGTCGCGGTGGAATGTGATCGTCAACGTCGGGCAGTTGCCCGAGGCGGGCGAGCGGGAGACGGTGCAGCGACAGGTCGATGCGCTGATCGAGCAGGCCCGCGAACTGTGCGCGCGGATCGAGGCCGCGTGCCTGAAGTGAGCGGAACGCGATGAGCTACGAGGGACGGGGACACGGTGATCGGGAAGGGCGCGGCGGGCGCGGTGGGGGCGGCGCTGAGTGGTTCGCGCGGCCCGATCCGCGCACCGGCGAGGCCGGGCTCGCGTTCTCCTGCACGATGTGCGGCCGCTGCTGCACCGGTCCCGAGGGATTCGTTCTCGTCGATGATCGCGAGATCGATGCGCTCGCAGCGCGGATGGGCGTATCGCGCGAGGCGTTCATCGAGAAGTTCACGCGGATGACGATCAAGGGCCGCTCGCTGGCCGAGCGCGAGACCGAGTTTGGGATGGACTGCATCTACCTGGATCGCACGACGATCCCGGGCAAGGCGGTCTGCGGTGTCTACGAAGACCGGCCGAAGCAGTGCCGCACCTGGCCCTTCTGGCCCAGCAACCTCACCAGCCGCTCCGCGTGGGAACGGGCCAAACGCGTGTGCCCGGGCATGGACAAGGGCACGCGGTACACGGTGCAGCAGATCCGCATCCAGCGGGATCAGGTTGATATCTAAGCGGTGAGCACGCTCGCACCGCACGACGCCATGAACAGCCCAGCATCACAGCCGCCGCGCTTCGACGATGAGGACCTCGCGCACGCGCGGGCGTGGCTCGATGCGGCGAGCGACGGCGGTGTGCTCGCGGAGATCGACACCGTTTACCAGCTCATCGCCGATCAGATCGAGGCGCGGCGGCCGCGGTGCGAAGCATCGGGCCGGTGCTGCAACTTTATGGGGCACGGACACCTGCTCTACGTCACCGGGCTCGAAGCGGCGGCGACGGTGCAGCGGGCAGCGGCGGCGGGCATCGCGATCAGCGAGGCTGACATCGCCGCGGCCCGCGACCGCGGCGACTGCCCGTACCTGGTCGAGAAGCTCTGCGGCGTACACACGGTCAAGCCGCTCGGATGCCGCGTCTACTTCTGCGACCCGACTGCACAAGACTGGCAGCAGGACCTCTCCGAACGAACGCTGGAGTTGATGCGGTCGCTGCACACCCGGCGGGCGATCCCCTACCGCTACGCGGAGTGGCGCTGGCTGCTGTCGCTGGTCGTCGCCGCGGGCGCGTGAATCAGAGGGACCCGCTCACGCCGGCGGCGCGGGCCGCTTGTACCCGTAGTCCGGATCGCGCTCCAGCATCACCACCGACTGCTTGCTGCACCGCTTACAGACCTTCGCCTCGGGGTATGCCGGGCTCACCCACACCGGGTCGCCGTGGTTGGCCATGCAGAGCGTGCATACCTCACGCTCGGGCAGCGGCTCGCCGCCGAGCCGGTTCCAGAGTTCATCGAACGAGAGCGACAGGCAGCGGGAGCAGATCAAGGAGCCGCGGTGCCCCTCGACCATCGGCCGGTCATCGGCCCACTGGGCGTGGCAGAAGTCGCAGAGAAAGTCCGACATCTGCGCATCATCGGGGTTGATCCCTTCACGCTGCATCGGCACCCCCACCGCTGCCGGCGCCCCCACCGCCGAACTGGCTGGCGATGATCTGCCGGTACAGCTCGCACCGCTCCATCAGTGTCGCGTGCGGCGCGGAGTCGACAACACGCCCCTCGCTCATCACGATGATCGCATCCGCCCCCTGCACCGTCGCCATCCGGTGCGCCACGATCAGCGAGGTCCGCCCCTTGGCAAACTCCGCGAGCGCGGCGGCGATGTGCCCCTCGGACTCCGCATCGACCATGCTCGTCGCCTCATCGAGGATCAGGATCCGCGGATCGCGCAGGATTGCGCGGGCGATCGCAATCCGCTGCCGCTGCCCGCCCGAGAGCGACATCCCCTGCTCGGCGACGACAGTGTCGTACCCATCTGCCATCGCGCTGATGAACTCGTGCGCCCGCGCCTTCTTCGCCGCGGCGATGATCGCCTCGTCTGTCACAGAATCCGCGCCGTACGCGATGTTGGACCGCACCGTGCCTTTGAAGAGCACGACTTCCTGCGTGACCATCCCGATCTGCGCCCGCAGACTCCGCACCGAGTACTCGCGGACATCATGCCCATCGACGAGCACACGCCCCTCATCGGGGTCGAACAGCCGCGGCACGAGGCCCAGCAGCGTCGTCTTGCCCGAGCCGTTGGGGCCCACAATCGCGTAGCGCCTGCCGTGCTCGAGTGTGAGTTCGACGCCGCGGAGCGCGGGCGTCGCCGCGCCGGGGTAGCGGAAGGTGACCGCCTCGAAGCGGATCGCCTTCTCGTGCCGCGGCAGCCGCGGCAGACGGAACCCGTGGCCGGGTTCCTGCGGTGCGTTCAGGAGTTGCTGCAGCCGGTCCGCCGCGGGGCTCGCGGTCTGGATGTCGTTGATGATGCCGGTCAGCGGCTTAAGCGAAGCGCCCGCGACGGCGAGCGCAGCGATTGCGAGGATGAAATTCCCCGGGTCGATCTGGCCGGAGATGATCGCGCGGCCCGCCACGAGCACCAGGCCGCAGAGCAGGAAGATCGTTAGCATCTCCGTCAGCGGGCTGGCCAGCGCCCGCGCCGTGCGGACGCGGTTGAGCTCGCGGAGGACTTCCTTGTTGATGCGGTGGAAGCGCCCGCCCTCGAGCCGCTCGGCGGTGTGCACCTTCACGACCTTGAGCGCGTGCATCGCCTGCGAGGCGGTTTCGTACAGCTCGGCCTGGCCCTTGAGCGCGCGGCCCGATGCCCGCTTGATCTTCTTGCCCAGTTTGCGGATGACGGTATAGAGCGCGGGCGCCACCACGAGCGCGGCGATCGTCACCCGCCAGTCGAAGATGATCGCCGCGGCCAGGCCCGCGATGCCCTTGAAGATCTGCAGCACCGCCTTGGAGAGCAGCACGGTCAGACCCGCGGCGAGCTGTGTCGAGTCGTTGACGATGCGACTGACCGCATCCGATGAGCCCGTCGCCACCACGGCCCGAAGCGGCGAGCGGATCGTCGCGTGGAACGCCTCGCGTCGCACGCCGGTGATCGTGCGGTTCACGATCGTGTGCGCCAGAAACGCGTGCAGGAAGGTCGTGGTCGAGCCGATCACCGCGAGCAGCGCAAGACCAACCATGATCCAGACCAGCGCGGTGAACTCGCCCGGCGGCAGGCTGTCGATGATGTGCTGCGGGATACGAAGGCTCTCGTGGACGTTCTGCGCCGCGAGGCTCGCGTTGACCTCCGTCGCGAGGCCGCGGAGATCCTGGCCCTTGTCCAGGATCGCATCCATCACCGGCTTGGCGCCCAGCAACCCCACGCCCAGCGAGAACGCCGACGCCACCACCATCACCACCGACGCCGCAAAGTGCAGGCGGTAGCGGAGCATCCGGCGGGCGAATTGCCAGTAGGGCGTCATGCGGAAGGGGAGTATCGCGGGCTCGCCGGCGAAAGGCGAATCGCGGCGGCCGCTACGGTGCCCCGCGGCGTCGAGCCAGCACGAACCTTGCGGTCAGATACCCAAGAGAAGGGGCGGCGGCCGCTCGGCCGCCGCCCCGTTGATGGCGACTCAGAATCGCGGGCATGAACCCCGCGCTGGCGGATCAGACCGGCGACGGCGTCGTGCCGCCCGGCGTGAGCACCGGGTCGGTGAGCGACAGCACGAACGAGGTCACGTTCGGACCGGTGGCGATGCCGCGGCCCAGCACGGTGTCGAGCCGCATCAGCGACACGAGGCCGGAGGTGGTCTGGCTGTAGAAGCTGCCACCCTCGGGGCCGTCGCCGGGCGGGGGGCTCAGGTCTTCGACCGTGCCGCTCACCACGATCGAGAAGCGGCGGAACTGCTCGCCGGTGTTGACCTTGTTCACCACATCCGTGATCGAGCCGATCGCGATGCTGGTCCGCTCGTTGCCGTCGAGCGTGCCCGTGGCGCCGTCGATCACCGTGCCGTCGGAGAAGAGGAACTGCACGTTGTAGGTGAGCACCGCCGCGGTGGTCGCGTAGGGGTTGAAGATCGCCAGCACGTTCTGCTGGTTCGCGCTACCGGCGCGGGTCGGATCAAGGAAGACATCGGAGAAGATCGACCGCTCGGCCAGGCGCGTCGCGAACATCGTCGCGTAGCCGTCCTGCTTGGCGGCGCCCGCGGCGGCATTGCGGCCGGCCTCGGCGAAGTTGGTGTACTGCACAGCGACCGGCGCCGAGCCGCTCGTGTAGGTGACGGACATGCGGCTGCCGGGCGTAATGCCCAGCAGGATCGGATCGATCACGAAGTCGGCCCGCTGCCCGGCGAGCACGATCTGGCTGCGGGTGATGGGGTCCTCGGTGGGCAGACGCGTGTCGCTCCACAGGCGGATCGTGACGACCGCCGCGGTGTTGCCCGCGTTGCTGATGCTGAGGAGGTTGGCGAAGCCGGTGTTGACTTCGACCCCGGCGAGAGCGCCCGAGATCGTGCCCCCGCCGGGCATGCCGACCACGCCGAAGGCCGGGGTATACGCGGCGTTCGCCGCGACGCCGGCCGAGGGCAGGTCGAAGTCGGAGAGGGCGACCGCGATCGGCTGGGCCGCGATGACGCGGGCCGCGAGCGTGCCCTCGGGCAGGCTGAGGCTGTGCACCTCGAGCCCGCCGCGGCGGTACGCCGGCAGCACGCGGAACACATCGACGGTGCCCGTCGCGGTGATGAACTGCGTCTGGACGACGAGCTGCTGGTCGGTCAGGTTCTGCCAGACGATGAACTCGCGGCTGAGGCTGTTCCGCTCGATCCGCGGGAGGTCCCAGGTCAGCAGGTCGCTGTTGCTCCACAGGCCGGGGTTGAAGAACGCCTCGCTCGTGGTGCCGTTGAAGTCGGTGCGGTTCAGCGACGCCCCGGCCGGCAGGAACTCCTCCGCGTCGGTCGAGACCGCGGTCTCGATCGTGAGCGAGTAGGGCGTTCCGCTGCGCACGAGGTTCAGCGCCGCATCGCCCGCGCGGGAGAGAGCGATCTCGAGGGACGAGTTCGCGGCGATGGTGCCGCTGGCGATCACGTTCTCACGCACGCCCGTCTCGTAGCGGGCGATGACCTGATATGTCATGGTCTGGCTGTTCGGGTTGGTCAACTCGATCAGCTCGCTGGCGGTGTCCGACCGGTAGCCCTCGGGCATGACCAGACGGTCTTCGAAGAATGTGAAGGCGCCCTGCGGCTTGACGATCTCGGCGTTGATCAGCGTGACCAGCGCGGCCTCACGCACGCCCGTGGTCGTCGAGAACGACTCGGTCACCGGGACCTCGCCGAAGTTGCTCGCCAGCGTGCCCGCGAAGGCCGGGTCGGTGGTGAGATTCTGCGGGGGCCGGGCCTGAATCGCCTGGATCACGTTCCAGCCCTGGATCACGCGGCCGAACACCGCGAACCCGTTGCCCGGGCCGGTGGGGTCGAGGCCGACATTGTCCACGTAGTTGATGAAGAACTGGCTCGTCGCCGAGTTGATGGTGGAACGGGCCATCGCGATGGTGCGGGCCACGTTGCTTCGGCCGGTCGTCTCGCGGACGATCGGAGCATCGGAGCTGACCTCGGCCAGGCCGCCGGCGTTGGTGTACGAGAAGCCGCCGCCCTGGAGCACGAAGTCGGTGTCGGAGCGGTGGAAGAACGTCGAATCGAGGCGGCCGCTCGTCACATAGTTGAGAAAGTTGGTGACCGTGATCGGAGCCGCGGTGTCGAACATCTCGATGTCCACGTCGCCGTAGGTCGTCTCGAAGCGGATGACCGTGTTGGTCGGGCTCTCGAGATCACCGATCGACGGGAGCGGGGTTCCCGAGAGCACCAGTCGGGGCTCGAGGGCCTCCATGCGCGGCTCGCTGGAGCCACCGGCGCTGAGGGAAAGAAGACGGCGGCTGACGGCGCCGAGGATCCGGCTCAGGTTCGACTCACGCTTCCACTGCATCTGGGTCATCTCCTGCACTCGCGGCCTGTTGGTGTTTGTTCGCCGCGGCGATGGTCTGTACGCACCGGCGCATCAGGGGCTCCCCCCTCCCGCGGGCCGCATGGGGCCGCAGTGCGCTCCGCCTCGCGTGCTGCGCGGCACGCGGGCGCGGCCCGATACTAGCGTGCGGCGGACCCGCCTGCATGCGGGAATGTGCCGGATGAGCCCCAAACAATGTTCCGGGCGGAACTTGCGGCTCGGCGGGGTACACTTGGCCAATGAGCGCAAGCTATACCCCCGCGAAGGCCGCGGTCGTCGGCATCGAAGCCCTCACACCCGCACGCGAGACGAGTAGCCCGGCCGGCCGCCGCAACCGCCCCTGGCTGGTCGCCGCCGTGATCCCCTGCTTCAACCGGGCTCAGGACCTCGAGAAGCTGCTGGTTGATCTCAAGCGGCAGGATCTGCGCGATATCACCATGTGGTGCGTCATCGTCGACAACGCCTCGACGACCCCGCTCAGCTCGATCAAGGTCCCCGAAGGCCTCGATGTCGAGTTCCACCGGCTCGAAACCAACACCGGCGGGTCGGGCGGATTCAACGCCGGCAACGCCCGTGTGCTCGCCGGTGAGGGGCTCTCGGCGAAGTACCCGGCGCCCGACTTCATCTGGTGGGTCGACAGCGATGCCCGCGTCGGCCGCCGCTGCCTGCGCGAGCTTGTCAAGGTCATGGCCCGCGACCCCAAGGTCGGCGCGGTCGGCTCGGCGATGCGCGATGTCGCCACCGGCCAGGTCTGGGAGATCGGCGGCGGGATCGACAAGCACCGCGGCACGGTCTACCCCAAGGCCTGCGGCAACCCCGATGAGCGGTTCCTGGTGAAGCCCGATTACGTCGCCGCGTGCAGCGCGCTGGTCCGGCGCGAGGCGGTCGAGAAGACCGGGCTCTTCCCCGACAACTTCATCTACTACGACGACATCGACTGGTCGCTGCAGATGCACCGCAAGACGGGCATGAAGGTCCGCGCGACGACCAGGAGCAAAGCCTGGCACCCGCCCGGCGACCGCCGCTACTGCACCTGGGCCCGCTACTACATCTCCCGCAACTGCTTCTCGACCGTGAACCTGATGGAGCTTGGGCCCAAGGTCCGCTTCCGCCGGGCGATGGTCGAGATCGAGCGGGCGGTGGCGCAGTCGATGATGGGGCTCGACGAGCTCGCCGAACTGCACCTCCGCGGCATGACCGATTTCCTTGACGGCAACTTCGAGCAGATCGAGCCCAAGAACCTGCTCAAGCCGCTGGGCTTCCAGCCCTACAGCAAGCTGCCCGATGAGGTCCGCGCTCAGCTCGCGAAGATCGGCCCCAACGCGACGCTGTGGGTCCACCCCTTGCTCAAGAGCAAGATCGCCGGGCTCGAGGGCTTCCGGCGCGAGCTCAAGAACATCAAGTTCGAGTGGCCCGCGAGCCGCCCGAAGTGGAAGACCCGCAACCTGGGCGGGCACCTCAAGAGCGATTCGATGGCGGCGATGTGGCGCGCTGTGACCGGCCCCACCGCCGATGTCGCGATCGTGCCCACCGGCTGGCCCAGCGCGTGGTTTCGCGGCAAGGTGATGATCCAGATCACCTCCGAGGGCTTTCTCGTGCGTGAGGTCAAGCCGATGGACGCGATCAAGAAGGCGGTGAGCGTGGTCCGCCGCGGGTGGAAGCTGGCGAAGCGCATCGAGAAGGAAGGCGACTACATCGCGCCGCTCGTGCCGGCTCCGCAGCGGAAGACCGCAGCGCCGCAGCGGGCGCCGGAGATGGTGGGCGCGGGGGCGTGATCGTCGGCAACGCATGATCAGGTATCGCGAGTGAACGCTCGTGCGGGGCAGGCGGGGGCTCGGGCGTGCGGATCGGGATCGTCATCCTGAGCTACAACCGGCGCGAAGCGCTGGCGCGTACGCTCGCGCATGTCTCGACGCTCGGCGCTGCTCGCATCACTGTCGTCGACAACGCCTCGACCGATGGCACCGTCGAGATGGTGCAGCGCGACTTCCCCACCGTCGAGACACTGCCGCTCCCGGCGAACATCGGCGTCGCGGCCTTCAACCGCGGCGTCGCGGCGACACCCTGCGATGCGGTGCTGATCCTTGATGATGATGCGTGGCCGGAGGCGGAGACCTTCGCCGCGGCGGTCGCGGCGATGGAGGCGGATGCCACGCTCGGCGCCGTGGCGCTGCTGCCGACGCACCCGGTCACCAACGAGATCGAATGGCCCGTGCCCGATCGCCCGCGCGATGACTGGCCGATCCTGGGGTGCGGCAACCTGATCAGGACCGAGGCTTGGAACGCGACAGGCGGGTACGAGGAATCGTTCTTCCTCTACCGCAACGATGCGGACCTCGCGCTCAAACTCCTGAGCGCGGGCTGGAAGGTCCGCTGCGACCCATCGCTGATCGTCTGGCACGACAGCCCCGCGGCGAGCCGCAAGTCGGACCGCTGGCTGCACCTGGCGACGCGGAACTGGATCTGGATGACACGCCGGCACGCGAAGGGGAGCGACCTGCCGCTGGGGATCGCCGCGGGCGCGGCGTGGGCGGCGAAACTGGCGGGCGCGGATGCGGGGCGATTGAAGCGCGTCGGCCGCGGCGTGCTGGAGGGGCTCGGAAGAGCAGCGCCGCCGCTGCCGCCGGGCGTGCCGCGGACGGGTGCGGGGTATCGGGCGCTGTTGAGTGCGCAGTTTCGGAGGCGGTTGGGGAAGGCGTCGTAGGGCGCGGATCATCCCCGCCCGGTTTCGTGGCGGTCTCCTCGCTGCGAACCCTCAATGAAGACCATCGCTCGATCGATCACGGCTTCTTCTTGCTCGCTCGCAATCGCTCGCGGAAGGCCGCCTTCTTGCAGCCGGTGTACTCGTCGGTGAATGCGATCGGGTCGCCGCTTTCGAGACCTTCGAGGAGTTTGCCTGCGAGAACCGCCTCCGCGCGAGACACGGCGGATGCGACCGTGCTGTCGGTGGATCGCTTGAGCGGCCGGGGCTGGGAGACATCCCCCGTAACGGCATCGTCGTTGGACATGTCAGGATTGTGTGATACTCACAAGCACATCTCAAGAAGAGATTGACGGCGACTCCGTTTCCGACGCGGCGTCCGAGGATACCGGAGCACGGACGGGGAGATCGCATCGCCGGAACGGCGATGCTACGGGTGGCGTGCGAGCAGCCCGGCTTTCTGCGCGAGGTGAGCCCAACCCACAGGCTCGCCGCAAAGCCTGCGAGCCTGTGGCACGGCGCTGTGACAAGGCGCGGTTTAGAGGCGCGACGCCGCGAGGCTTGCCAGTTCGCTCCGCTCGCTCCGCGCCAGCGTCACATGCCCGAAGAGGCGCACACCGCGCATCCGCTCCACCGCGTACGCCAGCCCGTTGCTCGACTGATCGAGATACGGGTTGTCGATCTGCGCGATGTCGCCGGTCAGGACGAGCTTCGTCCCCTCGCCGATACGGCTCGCGATGGTCTTGACCTCGTGCGGCGTCAGGTTCTGCGCTTCATCGACGACCATGAACTGGTGCGGGATGCTGCGGCCGCGGATGTAGGTCAAGGGCTCGAGCACGAGCTTGCCATCGGCCATCAACTTCTGAATCCGCTGCTCGGTCGTGTGGCTGTCGGCGCCTTGCGCATGCGCCCCGCGCGTCGAGAGCAGGTAGCCCAGGTTGTCGAAGATCGGCTGCATCCACGCCGTGAGCTTCTCGTCCTTGTCGCCGGGCAGATACCCGATGTCGCGGCCCATCGGCATGATCGGCCGCGCCACCAGCATCTTGTCGTACCGCTCTTCGCCGAAGACCTTGGCCATGCCCGCGGCGATCGCGAGCAGGGTCTTGCCCGTGCCCGCCGTGCCCAGCAGCGTGACCATGCGGATCTCGTCGTCGAGCAACAGATCCAGCGCCATCGTCTGCTGCACATTGCGCGCCATGATCCCCGAGACCGGCTTGCGCGGGCCCGTCACCGGGATCACATGATCCGTGTCCGCGAGTCGCCGCGCCAGGCCCGTGTGGTTCTCATCGTCCTGGTCCTTCAAGACCAGGAACTGGTTGGGCTCGAGTTGGCGCTCGTACACATCCCCATCGTCCTCGGTGATCTTGAGCACATCGACGAGCCGGTCGAGCGGCAGCAGCCGATCGCGGTAGAGCTCATCGATCAGGTCGCCCGGCGCGGTCGCGTTCAAGTACCCCGTGTACAGCCGGTCGGCATCGACCTTCTGATTCGCGAAGTCCTCGGTGCGAATCCCCAACGCATCAGACTTGATCCGCGCCGAAAGATCCTTCGTCACGAACACCGTGCGCACACCCGTCTGCTTGAGGTGATACGCCACGGCGATGATGCGGTTGTCGGGCGAGTCCTCGCTGATCGCCTGCGGCCGCGGGTAATCGTTCATGTCGATCCGCACGGTGCCGGTCTGCCCCGCGTTCCGCGTGGCCGAGGCCGCAGCGCCCGCGCGCGGGCCGAGCTTGCCCCACGCCACGCCGTCGCTGAGCGAACCGATATCCCGCAGCCGATCCAGGTGCCGGATGCACGCCCGGGCGTTGCGGCCCAGGTCGTCCTCCTTGCGCTTCATCTTGTCGAGCTCTTCGATCACCATGAAAGGGATGACCACATGGTGTTCGGCGAACACGAACATCGCATCCGGGTTGTGCAGGAGCACGTTCGTGTCGATGACGAAGTGCTTGACCGCCGTGTCCTTCTCCCGCCGCTCCTTCGGCGCGGTCACGGTGTCCTTCTGGGGTGCGGAGCCCGCCGCGTTCGAGGCATCGGTCCGCGTTTCCGCCGTCTGCGGCGATCCGCCGCCCGGCCCGGCCATCACAGTCTCGGCCATCTGTCCCCGCTTGTTGCTTCTCTCAGGCAGTGAAAACCACTCCTTTGGAATCACCGCGGACGCTCACATCCGCCCGCCCCGCCAGCATACCGCGCCGCGGCACCCGACAGCCATTCAACGCCCGGCTACCGACATACGCCCGCCGTGCTCGGGGGATCGCGCTCGACGCCCATCACACATCGCCCGCCACCCAACCCCGAGGGCTGCCGCATCCCCGTGTCACGTGCCGGCGGCGATTAATCGATGATCACCGCGATCACCGCCACGATCCCCATGACCGCCGCGATGCCGGTCTTGCCCACCGTCGCCAGGACCCGCCCGATCGCCGCACCCTGCCCCGCCCGGGCGGACTCCTTCCAGGTCCGCTGCCCCGATCGCTCCAGTAGGATCGCGCCCCCCGCCGCGCCCGCCACCGCCCCGACGATCGAGCCCAGCGGAAACAGGAACGGCGCCCCGGCGATCCCGCCCACGATCGACCCGATCACCGCGCCCACCGCGCCGCGCTTCGAAGCCCCGAACTTCGCCGCGCCCATCGCCGAGGCGAAGAACTCGATGATCTCACCGACCACCGCCAGCGCCACGAGCGATCCCACCACCCACCAGCCGATCAACTCCGGCTCGAGCAGCGCAACCGCCGCCGCGACCGCCGCGGTGAGCCACGTGCCCGGGAGCGTGAGCGCGGTGAGCCCTACCCCTGCCAGCGATGCCAGCAGGACGCACAGCAGTGTGAGCCAGTCTGTCCAGTCCGCGTAGTTCATTCGACGATCACCACGACACCCTCCCCGCACAAGGTGTTGGGATCGGCGGGGCCGGGTTTCAGCCCGCGCTGTCGGCAGACTGAAGCGCGGGCGTTTCCGGCGCTGTCGCCGGCCGCTCCGGGTGCACGGTCTGCTCCATCTCCAGCACCCAGGCCTCGAGCGGCTCGTAGCGCATCAGGTCGAGCTTCACACTCTTGCCGCCCAGCTTGGGGTGATCGGCCTTGATGTGCAGCTCGACGTAGTACTTGTGCCAGAGCGTCTTATCGACTTCGCTCACATCCGCCGGCGTTACACTCGCGCCGCCCGGCAGCGTCAGGCGCTGCGCGGCCGGCTCCCAGCGATAGGTCTTCGCGCTCACCCGCGCGATCAACGCCACGATCCACGCCCCGCCGATGAACCCGACCGCGGTGATCAGCCACTGCGAGGGGATGTCGAACCGCGAGAGCGGGTTGGCCTTCTTCATGCCGCCGTCGGTCGTCGTCCACTTCTGGCGGAGCGAATCGATCCGCGAGCGCAGGTCGCTGACCTGGTCACCGCGGAAGTCCGTCCGCGGGATATCCGTCGCGGTCGCGGCGTCGAGCCTGCCGATGCGCTCGAGCTGCTCGAGCCACTCGGTCGCGGTGCGGTCGAGCGCGGGCAGCGCCTCGCCCGAGGGCAGGCTGTCCTTGGCAGCACGGAGCCGGTCGAGTTCCGCGGCGGGGTCCTTGATCGCGGCCTCGCGGCGGACCAGCGGGTTGGTCGCCGCGTACTCGGCGTACTGGTCGAGATAGTCGTGCTCGGCCCGCTCGGCGGCCCGGGCGCCGCGGGCGGGTTACGCCACCAGCGCGTCGTACAGACCCCACGCCCCGAAGCC
>JBDZUZ010000201.1:0-5735 GCA_040255445.1 Planctomycetaceae bacterium
CGTTGAGATCAACGACCTCGTAGCCCTCCATCGCCGCCTGCAGGGCGCAGATCGGGTCGATCTCGGTGACGACGACGCGGCAGCCCTGGCCCTTGAGGCTCTGGCAGCAGCCCTTGCCGACGTCGCCGTACCCGCAGACCACCGCCATCTTGCCCGAGAGCATGACATCGGTTGCGCGGTTCAGGCCGTCGAGCAGCGAGTGGCGGCAGCCGTAGAGGTTGTCGAACTTGCTCTTGGTGACGCTGTCGTTGACGTTGATCGCCGGGAAGAGCAGCGTGCCCTTCTCCTGCATCTGGTAGAGGCGGTGGACGCCGGTGGTGGTCTCTTCCGTCACGCCCTTGATCACCTTGCCCATCTCGGTGAACCGCTTGGGGTTCTCCTTGATGCTGTTGCGGATGGTGTCGAGGATGACGCCCCATTCCTCCGAGTCCTTCTTGGCGTTGAACGAGGGGACCTTGCCGGCCTTCTCGTACTCGGCGCCCTTGTGGACGAGCAGCGTGGCATCGCCGCCGTCATCGAGCAACATGTTGGGGCCCGAACCGTCCGGCCAGGTCAGCGCCTGCTCGGTGCACCACCAGTACTCGGGCAGCGTCTCGCCCTTCCACGCGAACACGGGCACGCCCTTGGGGTTGTCGACGGTGCCCTTGCGGCCTACGACAACCGCCGCGGCGGCCGAATCCTGCGTCGAGAAGATGTTGCAGGAGCACCAGCGGACATCGGCGCCCAGGTCGACGAGCGTCTCGATGAGCACGGCGGTCTGCACGGTCATGTGCAGCGAGCCGGTGATCTTCGCGCCCTTGAGCGGCTTCTTGGAGCCGTAGCGCTGGCGGATCGCCATCAGGCCGGGCATCTCGTCTTCGGCGAGGCGGATCTCGTCGCGGCCAAGTTTCGCGAGGTTGAGATCGCGGACGCGGTAGTCGGGGGCGGTGAGCGTGTCGGTCTTGGTCTTCTTGGTCGTCGCGGGCATGCGTTGCTCCAAAGCGGTGAGTGAAACGTGTGCGATCGGAAAGAATCGTGCGTTACGGCACGGTGGCCGTGGAAACGAACAGCGCGGGGCCGCGGGAATCCGCGGCGGGCTGAAGGATGCGGTAGTTGAAGTTCTGCAGACGGACCGCCGTGCACATGGCTTCGATGTCGCGGTGCGAGAAGCCCAGGTGCTGGTGGCCCATCGTGTGCCGGTACTCGTTGCGGTCGTGCGAAACCATGTCGACGACGAGCACGACGCCGCGGGGTTTCACGACCCGCCGCGCCTCGGCGATCGCCTTCGCCGGCTCGGGCATGTGGTGCAGCACCAGCGCGAGCACCGCGGCGTCGACCGAGCGGTCCTCGAGCGGGAGCGCATCGAGCGTGCCAAGCCTGAAGACAACGTTCTTCGCGCCGTCGAGCCGTCGCTTCGCTGCGCCGATCATCGTCTCCGAACCATCAACCGCGATGACCTTGCCGACGACCGGCGCGAGCAGCTCCGCAACATTGCCGGTCCCGCAACCAAGGTCCGCGACGGTCCAGGTCGGCGGGATCAGCGAGAGCATCGCCCGGGCGGTGAAGTCCCGCCCAAACAGCTCATCGCGGACATGGTCCCACTCGCCGCCGACGCGGCCGAAGAACGAGAGGCTGTCCGTGCGCCGCTCCGCGAGCACCGCCTGCAGCCGCAACAAGTCGTCTTTCGTCTCGGGCTCCGCGGCCTGGTCCTTGACCGCGAGCCAGATCGGCCGGATCTCGGGGGGCAGGTCGTCGGCGTGCAGCCGGTACAGCGTCGCGGTCCCCTCGGACCGCCGGCCGATCCAGCCCGTCTCGGCCAGCAGCTTGAGGTGCCGGCTCACGGTGGACTGGGGGACCTGCAGAACCTTGGCAACTTCCCCGACCGACAGTTCCTCGGCCGCGACGAGCCGCGCGATCCGCAGGCGGATCGGCTCGCTCAGGGCGGCGAGGCGCTCGTGGATGGGGGTTGCGGGGGCCTGCTTCATTGCTTCATCCGTTTATGCGGATGAATGGTAGAAGCAGATTCAGGCCGGTTCAAACGCTCTTACCGCACTTCCTCGGGGGGGAGCGCAAACGCCGGGCCCGGGACTTCACCGGCCTCGCGGATCGCCGCGATCACATCCGGATCCTGCGGGGCGATGTAGTACGCGGCACGGAGCCTGCGGATCTGGCGGGTCCGGTCGCCGATCGAGGCGTAGTACCGGGCCAGGGTCATCTGGGGCTTGAGGGACCGGCCGCGATCGATGCGGGCGGCGGTGAGGTAGGCGGTCACCGCCTCATCGGCGTTGCCGAGCTTGGCGTTGTACTCGCCCAGGCGGAGGTAATCGGCGACGCGGCCGCGTTCCATGGTGGCGCGGTTGAGGAGCGAGAGCAGTTCCTCGCGGTCGCCGGACTCGAAGTGGGCCTTGGCGAGCAGGTCGAGATACTCCTCGTTGAGGGGCTCGACATCGAGGGCGATCTGGAGCTGAACCGCGGCGTCGTCCGGGCGGCCGACGCGCATCAGGACCTTCGCGTACTCGGCGCGGACATCCGCGGCCTCGGGGCGGCGGTTCAGGTATTCCTCGTAGTCGGCGACCGCCTTCTCGGGGTTGTTCTGATACGCCGCGGCCTCGGCATCGGAGCGGACGATGTTCAGCGGCCGCTGCTTGGCGCAGCCGGAAGCGAGGGCCAGGGGGAGGAGGAGGGCGAAGAGCGGAATGATCTGACGCATCGTCGGGAGGCTCCGGAAGGTGGGCCCGGCAAGGTCCGGGAATCCCGTCATGCTATCGGCAGTGGGGGCGGCGGGGCTGGAATGGGCGGTCGGAACCGGAGGAGCGGCGCTGTGGTCGGGCTCGAACTCAGGATGGCTCTGCTGCGGCACACGCTCCCGGATGGGTCGTGGCATTTCGACTGGCTGATCGAGCACGCGGCGGGGGCGGAGCGGGTGATGACGTTCCGGGCGGGGGTGCGGGTCGATGAAGGGGCGGCCGGGGCGGAGGTGACGCGGCTGGCGGACCATCGGCGGGTGTATCTGGAATACGAGGGCGAGGTGTCGGGCGGGCGGGGCGAGGTGCGGCGCGTGGCGGAGGGGCGGTGCGGCGGCGTGGTGGTCGAGGAGGGGCGGGTGTCGCTGCTGGCGGCCTGGACCGACGGCGCCACGCGCCGAGTCGAGATCATGCGGGTGCATGGGGATGCGTGGCGGGTGGTGCGTGACGAGGCGGTGTGCGCATAAGAGGTCGTCGTTTCGGCCCGGCCCGGCACCCGCACGAAAACCTGCTGTCGGCGCTCGCGGTTTGGTCGATGGTGTGGTAGTCTCGACCTGCTCGTGATTCGTTCTGCGGGCCGTTCCTTGCTGTTCTTGCAATGGAGGCACCAGGTATGCGGAATCCGTGCGTTTTTTCACCGTTGGGCAATGGCGGCGGGCCGACGATTGATCGCGGCTCGCCCAAGATCCAGGCGATCGAGACCAACAAGATCGGCGCCTTGGGCAGCGGCAGCCGCGCGCTCGAGAGCAACTGGACGCGGCAGCCCGATCCGGCCTCGCCCGGGGCGACGCACTGCAAGAGTTTCCATTGCAAGCTCTCGAACGAGAGCATGGACTTTCTTGACAGCCAGATCAACGAGTGGCTCGACAATCACCCCGAGTATGTGGTGAAGTTCGTGACCACCTCGGTGGGCGAGTGGGTGGGCAAGACCAGCCGCGAGCCGCAGATGATCGTGCAGCTCTGGCTCTGAGCCTGTGAGTTGACGTCGCGTGGGTGCTGAACCGCGGAAGCTGCGGCCGCGGCGGTGATCGCACCGATATTGGCGGTGTGTGCGGCTTCATCGGCATCCTGCGTGGTCGCGGCGGTCCGCCGCGGATCGATCCGGCGGCCTTCAACGGGCTGCGGGACCGGCTGTCGCACCGCGGTCCGGACGATGCCGATACGTGGGTAGGACGGGTGGCCGACGGCGGGGCGATGCTGGGGCACCGCCGGCTGATCGTGATCGACCCGACCGCCGCGGGCAGGCAACCGATGCGGACGGCCGATGGCCGCGGCGTGCTGGTCTACAACGGGGAGTTGTACAACGACCTGGAACTGCGGCGCGAGCTTCGGCAGCGCGGCGTGGTGTTCCGGACGCACTGCGATACCGAGACGCTGCTGTACGCGTTGCGCGAGTGGGGGCGGGGGGCGTTGACGCGGCTGCGGGGGATGTTCGCGTTTGCGTATCTGGATCTGGAGACGGGGCGGGCGCTGCTCGCGCGGGATCCGCTGGGCGTCAAGCCGTTGTACTGGTGGCGCGGGGTGATCGGCGGTGAGCCGGAGTTCGTGTTTGCCAGCGAGCCCGCGGCGATCGTGGCGCACCCGGGGATCCGGGCCGAACCGGACATGGTCGCGGTGAGCGCGTACCTGACGACGATCCGCACCACGATCGGCGAGCGGACGCTCTTCGAGGGTGTGCGGGTGGTCGAGCCGGGGTGCTGCGTCGAGGTGGATGTAGCGGGGGGTGGTGTGACGCCGCGGGTGGAGCGGTGGTGGCGGGCGCCCGGCGCGAAGCGCGATATGGAAGAGACTCGCGCGGTGATCGAGGCTTCGGTGCGGGCGCACTTGCGCACCGATGTGCCGATGTGCTCGCTCCTGAGTGGCGGGCTCGATTCGAGTGTGATCGCCCGGGTGGCGATGGACGAGCTGGGTTCGCTGCGGACCTACTGCAGCGGCGCCCGTACCGAACCGGGTCCGGCGGGCGGGCTTGATGACTTCAGCGCAGCCCGCGAGGTCGCCGCAGCGCTCGGATCAGAGCACACCGAGGCCGTGGTTGATGCCGCGATGTTCCGCGAGCGGTGGCGTGGGATGGTGGCACGGATGGGCTGGCCGCTGTCGACTCCCAACGAGGTCGCGATCAACGAGGTGGTGCGCACGCTGCGGGCCGATGGCTGCATCGTGACGCTGAGCGGCGAGGGCGCGGATGAACTCTTCGCGGGGTACGACGGTCCGCTGCGGACCGCGCACGCGGCGGTCCAGCGCGGCGAGCGCGATGGCGGGCTGGTGCACCTGGCCGAGGCGGCGTGGGTGCCGGTCGAGCTCAAGGGGCAGGTGCTGCGCGATGAGGTGATGGCCGCGGCCGGGGGCGATGCGGAACTGGTGGGTGTGTACCGCAACGCGTACGGGCGGGCGGTCGAGGAAGCGGGCGGCGACCTGTTCGCGGCGTACCTCGGTCTGCAGCGAGAGATCAACCTGGCGGGGCTCTTGGGCCGGCTGGACACGGCCATGATGCTCGAGGGGGTCGAGGGGCGGACGCCATTTGCGGACGGCAATGTTGCAGGGTTCGCGGCGGGGCTGCCGATGGACAGCAAACTCGCAGCCGGGTGGTTGGCCGACGGCCGTCAGGGAGCGGTCGTCGGCCAACGGCCGGTTGGGGCGAGTGGGGCGGGGATCCCAAAGACAAAGTGGGCGTTGCGCGCGGCGTTCGCGGGGCGGGTGCCGGGTGTGGCGGTCGAGCGTGCCAAGGCGAGCTTCCCGTTGCCGTTCCAGCAATGGATCACGCCGGAACTCGCGGCGGGGGCGCTGGCGCCGCTCGGGGGTGTGGTGCGGCCGGAGATTCTTGAGGCGGTCGCGAAGCAGCCGGGCGAGCACTGGCGGCTGGCGTGGCCGCTGTGTAATTTGGGGATGTGGTGGGGGCGGTGGTGGTAGGGTTGGGCGTTCTCTTGACGGTCCTCTTCGGGGCCCGGGAGCCGGAGAGTTTGAGGTGGCCCACGAACGGCGGACTCAACGGGGGTGGTTTTATGCGGCCTCTGT
>JBDZUZ010000202.1:0-5676 GCA_040255445.1 Planctomycetaceae bacterium
CCCAGATAGATCCGTTCGGTTTCGGTCAGTGTCGGGGTGGCCGCGGTATCCAGGCCGAGCATCGTGGCCAGGGGATGGGGGTCGGACGCGGTGGATTCCGGTGCGCTGACCACTGTTTCCGGCCTCTGCGCCCGCCGCATCGGCGCGGCCGGTCAGACGGGCCGGCAGCCGCTGGTCGTCCTCGGTGTGGATCGCAACCGCGGCGTCCTCGAAGTACTCATCCATGACGCCGCCGCGGAAGCCCAGCTCGACGAGGCCCGGCGCCACGATCCGCTCCACGACGAAGGCCGGGTGGTCGAGATGCGCGGTGAAGAACACCGGCGCATCGGAGGGGACGACATCCCGGAGCGACAGCACCATGTTGCCAGCGGGGTCGTGCGTGAGCGCTACATCCGGCCGGTCCTTCGCCCACGCCTCGATCCACCGGACCACGCGGAACTCGCGGCCCGCGGCGGTCGGGAGCGGTGTGATCTCGCGGAGCCACTCCAGGTGCAGGGCCCGGTCCGCGGCGTTCAGTTCGGGGAGCGTCGAATCGGCCTTGAGCATGCCCGCATGCTAGGTTGGTGGCGCATGATTCCCGGAGACGAACCGTCCAGAGGGGGACCGCCCGGAAGCGAGCCGCGCCCCCCACGCCCCCCACGCCCCGAACCGCCAACCCCCGGGCCGGACGACCTGGTCGTCACACCGCGGGTGGTGATCCCCGTGGCGATGCTGACCTTCAGCTTCGCCGGCAGCTCCGGGCCCGGCGGGCAGAACGTCAACAAGCGGGCGACCAAGTGCATCCTGCGCGTATCGCTCCCCGAGCTCCCCCTCCGCGCCGACCAGCTCGAACGCCTCGCGGCCAACGGCTCGCGCTACCTGACCGATGCCGGTGAACTGGTCATCCCCAGCGATGAACACCGCACCGCGCCGCGGAACAAAGCCGAGTGCCTTGAGAAACTCCGCACCCTCATCGCGCAGTCGCTCGTGGCGCCAAAGAAGCGAATGCCGACGAAGCCGTCGAAGCGTGCCAAGCAGCGCCGGCTGGATGACAAGAAGAAGCGGGGAGAAATCAAGAAGCGGCGGCGGGGAGATGAGTAAAGCTCACAGCTTACAACTCACAGCTCACATGTTGCGGTAGCGGAGGCTAGAGCCGAGGCCGGGCGTTGTACCGCCTTCGGCATCCGTCACGGCATCATGTAAGCTGTGAGTTGTAAGCTGTAAGCTTTTCAAGCCACAATGTGCGCCGGCGCCGCCGTATCCTCCGTAATCCGCTCACGCTTGATCGGCGCATCCGGCGATTCGCAGGACAGCAGCGCCATCTCCTCGTTCACCCGCACCTGCAGGTGCACCGGCCGTCCCCAGAGGACGCGCAACGCTGTCAGCACCTCCGCCGCCTTCGCCGCCTCGACCTCGAGCCCCGTGAACTGGTGCGCCAGGAACAGCTCGCCGCGGTTCAGGTAGTTGGCATCCACCACATAGATGAACGGCTGGCCCATGTTGGTCAGGTGGTGCAGCAGCGTCTGCTTCACGCGGTTGAAGTCGCGTGACACGATCCGCACCTCGCCGGTGTTGGGGTCGCGGCGGTGCTGGTACATCTTGTGCTTCTCGACGAACTCCTCGGTCAGGAACTCGTCGATGAACGAGACATCGTTGTAGATCCGGCGGATCTCGAAGATCTTCTCGCGCCCCTTCATGCTCTTGTCGTCGTGCCGCTCCTTGACGCCGATCGACTCGATCGCCTCCCAGTCGTGCCCGTGCTGGCCCTTGTCCCAGCGGCGCTCGATGTCCTTGAAGAGCTCGACACCGATCTTGTAGGGGTTGAAGCCCCCCGGGGGCATGTGCACCACGCCCGAGTGCTGGTCCGCGTAGTGGATGATCTCGGGCGCCTCGAGGAAGTGCTGCGTCATCAGCTTCGAGTGCCAGTAGGTCGCCCACCCCTCGTTCATGATCTTGGTCATGCCCTGGGGCGCGTAGTAGTACGCCTCATCGCGGATGATCGAGAGGATGTCGGACTGCCAGTCCTCGAGCGGCGCGTGCCGGAGCAGGAAGAGCAGCACATCGCGCATCGGCCGGCGCGGGAAGCGGCTCTTCTCGGCCCGCTTCTTCTCCTCGTAGTCCTCCCGCTGCTTCTCGAGCACCTTCTGCGGGTTGATGAACGGGTCCATGTACTCCTTGGCCGGGAGCTTGTCGGCCTCGAAGTGCTCCTCGCCGCCGCGTGCCGAGCGCGGCTCATCGCGCTGCACGAACATCGAGTGCGGGTCGATCAGGTGCTCGATCGTCAGGCACGCATCGATGAACCGCTCGACGGCCTCGATGCCGTGCCGCTCGATGTGCCGACGCACGCGCGTCGCGTGGTTGGCCATCTGGTCCATCATCTTCCGGTCGGTCTTGCCGAACCAGAAGTTGTTCTTGAAGAAGTCGGCGTGGCCATACACGTGCGCCATCACGAGCTTCTGGTCCGTGACCGCGTTGGACTCCTGCAGGTACGCGTAGCACGGGTCGTTGTTGATCACCATCTCGTAGATGCGACCCAGGCCGTACGCATCGCGCTTCCGCAGCTTCTCGTACTCCATGCCCCAGCGCCAGTGCGGGTACCGCACCGGGAACCCGCCGTACGCGGCGATCTGGTTCATGGTGTCGAAGTCGAGCACCTCGAAGACGACTTCGTAGAAATCGAGCCCGTACTCGATCGCCTTGGCCTTGATGCGCTGCATGTGGGCCAGCAGCTCGGGCGAGAGATCGGTGTGGGGGGTGCCAGGCATAGTCCGAATATCGGTCATCGGGTCACCAGTCTCTACGACGATGAGGCCCGACGGGTTGACCCCGCCGCCCTCCGACCCGCCCCGTCGCGGCGCCCGCCCGCCCGGAAAACGCCCCTCAGAGCCTCCGCGTGAGGGTCGGCTCATTTTCACTCCGTGGCCTCGATGCTCATGAAGGCGAAATCTAGCCTGATCCCGACGCCGGTCCGTGTACGCGGCGTCGGCGAAGGTTGCGCCTCGTGGCGGGGCATTCGCAGGGCCACATCGGATCGCCACGGTTGCTTTTCGGAGGTCGGAATGTCTCGGACCATCTGCTCGCTGCTCGGGATCATCACGCTCGGGCTCGCCGCACTTCTTCTCACCGGCTGCAACACCACCGAGGGCTTCGGAGAGGATGTCGAGGCGCTGGGCGATTCGATCGACGACGCCGCGGAAGACGCCAAGGACTGATCACGCCAATCAAATGACACGACGCACGCCGCGGCCCGGTGGCGCCGCGGCCGTCTCCACCACCCGCCACCACTTTCAGCACGGAGGAACTATGGCCCGCACACTCTGGACACTTCTTCTGCTTTCGCTCCTCGGCCTGTTCACCGTCGGCATGACCGGCTGCAACACGACCGAAGGCGCCGGCGAGGACATCGAAGAAGCCGGCGAAGCCATCGAAGACGCGGCCGATTAACCGGCCGCACGCGCGCAGAACGCGCACATCCCGACAACGCCGCGAGATGCGGCGTGCCCGCCGAGTGGCAAGTCCATCCGGCTCCAGCGCGGCCCGCAACAGCGGGCCGCGTTGTTGTATAGAAGGGACGAAGGGACAGAGGGACAAAGGGACAGAGTGGAGGAACCATCCGCGGCCGAAGGACGCGTCTACCACTTTGTCCCTCTGTCCCTTCGTCCCTCTGTCCCTTTCTCTATCCCACTATCGCCCGCACCAGCGCCGTCACCGCAAAGAACACCGCGCCCGCGGCCGTGCCGATGCCGGTAAACGCGATCAGCCCGATGATCATCCAGAGCACGAACGGCCGCCGGTTCTGCGCGAAGGTGTCGTTGGGCTCATTCACCAGCAGCCACACCAGCAGAAACTCACCCACAAGCGCCGCCAGCAGCGCGAGCTGCGTCAGCCCGCCGTGCGAATCGATCACGCCGCCGAACGAACCCATCAGCGCGAGGAAAGTGATCGCCCCCAGGATCGACACCCCCACCGTCGCCACCGACAGGAACATCGGCCGCCGGATCGCCCAGCCGCGTTTGAGCGTCTCCAGCGATAACTCCTCGCCGCACGCCGGGCACGCATCCTCCGTTACGCCCCGCAGGTTCACGCCGCAATTCGCGCACGGCACATCCCGCGCTGCGAGATAGCTGTGCAGCGGGCTCAACTCCTCCTGCGCGCTCGCCGCCTCCTGATGACCCGCCTCCGCCGTCATGCCGATCCTCCGCCGCGCCCCGTGCGCTTCGCCCCCGCCACCTTCGCCCCCGTCTTTTTCGCCGCCGCCCTGCGTTCGCCCACCTTCACCCGCCGGATGGGCGCGCTCGATGCACGCTGCAACGCCGCCAATCCCCCCGACCGCAGCCACACATCCAACTGATACCGCGCCCCCGCATCCGCCACCGTCAGGCTCAACGTGCCCGACGGCGTCAGCCGGTCCACCCGCGCCACCGCCGCGAGATCCGCCGGCGCCACCGTCTCCCACACCCGCCCGATCCCCTCCGCGCGCTTCACCTGCTTCTCGAGATCTTTGCGCAGCTGCTCCACCACCCCGGCGATCGAGAGATCAGCCGGCGCACGGTTGCGGAACTTCCTGAGCTTGGCCAGTTCCCTGACCGGATCGGGGTCCATGGCCGATGGTACGACCCTCCGCGCCCGGGCCCCAAAGCGGCCCCATCCTGCTACCCTCCCCCACCATGCCTCAGCCCGCGGGATCGACCACGGTCACCATCCGCAATATCCGCAAGACCTTCCCCTCCAGCGCCACCGGGGGGACCACCGTCGCCGTGGACGACATCAGCCTCACCATCGAGGCCGGGGAGCTCTTCTTTCTGCTCGGACCCTCCGGCTGCGGCAAGACCACGCTCCTCCGCATGGTCGCCGGCTTCATCGAGCCCACCTCCGGCCAGATCCTCGTGACCGATGGCAAGGGCGAGCGCGACATCACCTGGCTCCCCCCCAACAAGCGCAACACCGGCATGGTCTTCCAGAGCTACGCCCTCTGGCCGCACATGACCGTCGCCCAGAACGTCGGCTTCGGCCTCGAGGTCCGCGGCATCTCCGGCAAGGACAAGCAGGACCGCATCATGGATGCGCTCCGCTCCGTCCGCATGGACGCCTACGCGGCCCGCAAGCCCAACCAGCTCTCCGGCGGCCAGCAGCAGCGCATCGCGCTCGCCCGTGCCATGGTCATCCGCCCCAGCGTCCTCCTGCTCGATGAGCCGCTCTCGAATCTCGATGCCAAGCTCCGCATCGAGCTCCGCTCCGAGATCCGCCGCATCTGCAAGGAATCGGGCATCACCACCATCTACGTCACGCACGACCAGAAAGAAGCCCTGAGCATGGCCGACCGCGTCGCCATCCTCGAGGCCGGCCATGTCGTGCAGCTCGGCACGCCCGAGGCCCTCTACCGCCGCCCCGCGAGCCGCTTCGTCGCCGAGTTCCTGGGCGAGACCAACATCCTCCCCGGCCGCCTCATCGACCCGACGCCCGAAGCGCCGATCGTCGAGACGCCCGCGGGCCGCCTCCGCGCTTCAACCCCCCCACCGCCGGGCCACGAAGCCAACAGCCAGGTCCTCGTCAGCATCCGACCCGAATCGCTCGCCTTCGCCAACGGCGACGGCGCCAACACCCTCGCCGGCCGCCTGACCGACACCGTCTACCTCGGCGAAGTCGCGCAGCACACCGTCGCGCTCACGCCCGAGGTCGAGGCCAAGGTCGCGGTGC
>JBDZUZ010000023.1:0-30931 GCA_040255445.1 Planctomycetaceae bacterium
CGGCAGCCCAACGCACGGGGACTCGCAAAGCCTCGACCCCGTGCCACGAAACGCTCGGACAATGTCGCGAACAGACTCACCCTGACGTGCCCGGGCCACCCGCCGGCGTGCTGCTGGCGGGCGCGCTGGGGGATAGGTCTCATAGGTCCTATAGGGCGAATAGGTCCGATGGGACGGGGGAGCGCTGGACGCTGGTGTCGCCCTCTTCGAGGGCTTTGCGGATGTTGGGATGCTGACCCACGGCTTGCGGCTTCGCCGCGGCCCTGGGGGCGAAGTGCTTTCGCCCTTCGGGCTTGAAGGCGGGGATCATGTTTGGTGAGTGGGGCTATGGGTGGGGTTGTGGTGTTGACTGGTCGTGCCGCTCTTGGAGATGGGTGCGGCCGCCTGGGCTGTGGCGTGCGTGGCGGTTGAGGTTTGCTGCGCGGCGGTGTGGGTCGTCTGGGTCGAGCTCGCGGGCTGGTGCTGATCTCCGCCGCGGTGCGGTTGTCCGTGGGCGGCGTCCTCATCGTTGGCGTTGCGCGGGGATCGGCGTGAAGGGGCGCGGCCGGGTGGCGCGATGGCGCGGAGGAGGGTGGTGGCGGCGCGGCGTTTCTCGGGGAGGGGTTCATCGCTGTCGACGATGGTGGTGAGCAGGTCGATGCAGCGGCGCTTGGCGGCCTGGGCCTGGTGGTGGCGGAGGGCTGAGACGTACGCGGCGATCAGGGGTTCGTTGAGCCACTTGACGAGGGCGTCGATGGCGATGCCGGTCGCCGCGGACCAGGCGAGGAGGTCTTCCCTGCAGTCGCGGAAGAACTGGGTCAGGAAGCGGGACTGCTCGGGGCTCAGGGGCTCGAGCGAGCCCGGGGGCGGGGCATCGGTGTGGCTGGTGTGGGCGTGCGTGCTATCCGAATTGTGATTGGGTGCGACCATGCTGGGAGCGTACAGGCGTCCGACCGGTGTGCAAGAGGGGTGCGCGGAATCCGGGCGGCGCCGCTGACATGGTGTTGTCAGTGGACAGGGCGCTTCCTCCTCAACTCCCGAGCTCAACTCCCGAACTCCACTCCCGAACTGCGGGGCCGAGAACCGTCAGCGGCGCCGCATCGGTGGCCGACCGCTTCCTACAGTCCCGCCATGCCGCGGTCTGCCATTTTGCTTGTGAACCGGTCGAAGGCCGAGGCGCTTGACGCCGAGGCGCGGGTGGCTGCGCTGATAGAGCGGCATGGGGAGCTGCGGGGGGTGTACGAGGCGGATGGTGGTGAGCCGCCGGAGAAGGCCGCGGGGTGTGATATGGTTGTGGTGCTGGGGGGCGATGGCACGCTTTTGAGCCAGTCGCGGCGGTGCATCGACCTGGACATCCCGATGCTGGGTGTGAACCTGGGTCGGATCGGGTTCATGGCCGAGTTCGACATGGCCGCGCTCGAGGAGCAAGCGGCTTCGCTCTTTGGCTCGGGGGAGATCAAGACCTGGGCGTATCAGCTGCTGAAGGCCGAGGTGCTGGGCGGGCGTGATGGTTCGCCGCGGTTCACGGGGATCGGGCTCAACGAGGCGGCGGTGACGGCGGGGCCGCCTTACCGGCTGGTCACGCTGAGTTTCTCGATCGACGGCAACGGCGGCCCGACGGTGAGCGGCGACGGGCTGATCATCTCAACGCCCCTGGGCTCGACCGCGTACAACCTCTCGGCGGGCGGGCCGATCATGTCGCCCAAGACCGATGGTTTTGCGATCACGCCGATCGCGCCCTACTCGCTGGCGTTCCGGCCGATCGTGGTGCCGGGGACGAGCCGCATCGAGGTGCGGGCGGATCGGGTGAATGATGAATCGGGCCGCTCGGGCACGACGCTCACGCTGGATGGGCAGGTGCAGACGCGGATCCACGAGGGGGACCGGCTGGTCATCCGCAAGCACGACCGCACTGTGCGGTTCGTTGAGAATCAGCAGACCAGTTACTGGTCGCGGCTGATCGGGAAGCTCCACTGGGCGGCAGCGCCGAAGTCACGCGATGCGTAAGTATGGAGACGCCACATCGCCGCGGGCAGCGCATGGCGGCTTCACGCTGATCGAACTGCTCGTCGTCATCGCGATCATTGCGCTCTTGATCTCGATCCTGCTGCCCGCGCTGGGCAAGGCGCGCGAGGCGGGGCGGGCGACGGTGTGCCTTTCCAACCTCCGCCAGTCGTTCATCGCCATCCGCGCCTACGCCGATGAGAACCGGGGCCAGTCGCCCGCGCTGGGTGTGCCGTACGGGTCGCTCCCGAACTGGGGCCTGGTGGTGCAGAGCTCGACGGGGCAGTCGGGCTCGACGCCGGGCGAGCTCTTCACGCGGTCATCGGTGCTGGTCTGCCCCACCACCAAGGCCGTGTACGGGCCGCAGATGACGCGGACCTACGCGATCAACGCGACAGGGCACGCCGGCGCTCCGGGCGATCCTGATTCCTTCGACAGCGGGGAGGGCGCGAGTATCGATATGGATGCGGTGCTGTTCCCCTCGTTGCGGCCGTTGCTGGTTGATGCGCAGGCGACGGTCATCCCGCCGCCCGCGCCGCCGCCGGAGCGCACGGCGAGTGTGCTGGACTATCGCAACGCGGACCATGTCGAGAACCGCATTGCGCGGTTTCACTCGCAGCGGTCGTTTCAGTCATCACTGCTGGATGGTTCGGCCACATCCTGGCAGGAGGTTCCCGCGGAGTGGCTGGAGCCGCTGCCGTAGCTGCCGCGCGTGGGCCGCGCTCTTCACGCGATCGGCAGCCGCAGCACGAACTCGGCGCCGCCGCCATCGGGCGTTCGGAGCGTGAGCGAGCCGCCCAATTGCTTCGCGAGGCCGTGGGAGAGCGCGAGGCCCAGGCCCAGCCCGGGCGTCGAACCATCGGCCTGACGCCGGCCGCGGACGAAGGGGCGGAAGATCTCTTTCGCATCCTTCCCATCGAGCCCCGGGCCGTGATCGCGGACCGAGAGGCACAGGTCCTTGCCGCAGCGCGTCATCGTCAGCACAACCTCGCCGTCGCCGTATTTGCAGGCGTTGTCGATGAGGTTGAAGACGATGCGCTCGATCGTTCCGGGATCGGTTGTCAGCGTGAGCTTCGCCGACTCATCACCGAGTTCATCGACGAGGCGCAGCTCGAGCGCGCCCTGGCGGCAGCGTTCCTGCAGGACGGGTGCCAGACCGCCGAGCAGGTCCGCCGCGGAGATCGCTCGCCGATTTGCGCGTGAGGAGCGGCCGAGCCGCGCGTAATCGAGCACGCTCTCGACGATCGCCGAGAGCCGACGCGATTCGTTGCGGAGCGTCGAGAGATACTGCGTTCTGCGGTCCTCATCGCGGACCATCCCGCCCGCGAGCATGTCGGAGTAGAGGCAGAAGGTGGTGAGCGGGGTGCGGAGTTCGTGCGTGACGGCGGAGACGAATCGGCCGCGGCGTTCGGCGAGATCCCAGAAACTGCGCATGACGAGCGCGATCATCAGCACCGCGGCGAGCACCGCCGTCCACGCGAGGATGAGCGAGGTGACGACCGGCGAGACGCCGGCCGCGGCGGGCATCGGGGGCATCGGGGCGAGCAGCTCGGCGGGGACTACGGCGAGCGAACGCCCCGCGATCTCCGGATCGTCCAGCCGCGAGCGGTCGACGATCGGCCGCAGTTGCGATTGGGGGAGCGTCTCGCCGGCGATCGCTTCGAGTTCGCGCTGCAGCGCGGGCCAGTCGAGCCAGAAGCCCTGCTGGATCGATTCCTCACCGATCATCACGCGGCGGACGAAGAGCAGCATTGGTGCATCGCTGCCCGCTTCGAGCCAGACCGGTTCAAAGGCGGTCTGGACCACGGGCAGGGGCGACTCGACGTTGGCGAGCTGGAGCGGGAGGTCGCTACCGGTGTCGAAGAATTGTGAACCCGGGCCGACAACGTTGATCTGCCCGGCTGTCTGCGGCGCGACGTTCTCGGTGTTCTTCGCGAGCTCCGCCGCACGCTGGCGCGATGCGTACTCCTGCTGGGACTTGAGTTGCGGGGCATCGTCCTTCTGCGATTGAGCGAGGGGCTGGCGTGGCGGCGCTGCGGCGGATGGATACACAGGCGGTGTCGCGGCGGGCGCTGCGGCTCCGTCCGAGCGGTCGCGCTCCGGGGCGGCGGCCATCTGGTCGGTGCTCGTGGACTCACGGGCCGCCTCGGCCAGCACCACATCCGGAGATGACCGGCTTCGAAGGACCATTTGCCCGCGGGGGTCTGGTGACGGGGCCGTCGTGCGCAGCGCGAGCGGTCGCGCGCCGAGCACGGCGGCCCCAAGCTCGGTGGCGGTCAGTTCCCGCTGCAGCGCTGCAAGCTCATCTTCGCGTCTTTCGAGCGTGTAGCTGGGGGCGTAGACACCCTCGGCGAGCTTGCGCATGACTTCTTCGGGCGCCTGCGGGGAGGTGATCTCGCCGGAGGCATCGATCTGGAAATAGAGCCGCACGAACTCGCCCGATTCGCGGAGGAGCGGGGAGGGCACGAGCACTTCACCGGGCTCGATGGCGCGGAGCATGTTCGTGTAGGCGCGGCCCGCGGGGTAGAACGCCTTGTACTCGAAGTAGGGTCGGGCTGCTTCCCGCGCGACGATGGGCGTGAGCCGCGCATCCATCCGCCACAGCACCAGGCGGAGCGATTCCTGGTAGCGGGCCTCGCGCTGGGCATCGCGCTCGCGGGCCTCGAGCGCTACGGACTGGCGCGTGATCCACGCCATCGCGGCGAGCACCGCGAGCACTCCAACACCGAACGCAACCAGCCACCAGCGCGAACGCATCACCGGCGCGACTCCTCACCGCTGTCCGCGGCGTGTTTGGCGTCTTGGGCGTCTTCGGTTCCCTTGTCAACGAGCATGTACCCCTTGGCGCGCACGGTCACGATCACGGCCGGTTGCGCGGAATCATCACGCAACAGCTCGCGGACCCGGGCGACCGCCATGTCGACCGTGCGGGTCTGGACGCCGCGGGGATCGAGGCCCCAGACGCGGCTGAGCAGTTCATCACGCGAGACCGCGCGGCCGCGGTGCGCTACCAGGTACTGCAGCAGCCCCACCTCGCGCTCGGTCAATCGGCAGCGCTCGCCATCGCCGTGGACGACCTCGCGCTTCTCGAGGTCGATGGCGCGTCCGGCGATATCGAGCCGGCCCACTGTCTTGGGCCGCTCGGCGCTGCGGCGCATGACGGCCTCGACACGGGCGAGAAGCTCGGCCGCGCTGAACGGTTTCACGACATAGTCGTCGGCGCCTTCGCGCAGGCCGCGGACGCGGTCCTGTTCCTCGCCCTTGGCGGTGAGGATGATCACCGGCAGGCCGGGGCGGACGCGGCGGATCTCCTTGAGCGCGGTCATGCCATCCATCCGCGGCATGAGCAGGTCCATGAGGATGAGGTCGATCTCCGCGGAGAGGGCGAGTTCGACGCCCGCAGCGCCGTCCGCGGCTTCGAGCGTGCGGTAGCCGCTGACGGAGAGCAGGTCGGCGATGCCGCGGCGGATCGCGGCATCATCCTCGACAACAAGGAGCGTTCCCAGCGGCACGAGCCTGCCTCCATCGCGCGTGTGGTGCGCATCTTTGCTGCGCGCCGGCCGCGGCCGGCCGGCGCACGAAAACCCGGGCCCGCGGGGGTCGCGGGCCCGGGTGTACTCATCGGCGATCCGTCACTTCCTGGGCGATTCCTTCGCGTCCTTCTCCTGGGCCTTCTCGTCCTTTGCGGCCTTCACGAGGATCAGTTCCTTCTCGACGAGCATCAGGATGTCGCCGCCCTGGGCCAGCTCGGCCTGGCGGCCGAGCTTGGTGAGGGCCTCGACGAGCTTGGTGTAGGCCTCGGTACCGAACTCGACGGTGCGGTCGGGCTCGCGTTCCTTCTTGGCGAGGACCTCGCCCTGGACCCAGCGGTCGTCGCGCTTGAAGTAGCCGCGGCCGGCGATGTTCTGGACCACGCTCACGCGTTCTTCCGACATGCCGCGTCCGTAGTAAGAGGCGGTGTTGGTAGCGGCCACCTGCGCGTTCTTCATGTTCATGTCCATCTGCTGCCCCGCCGCGGCTTCTCCGGCGCGGGAGCGGAGCACCTCGCGTGCGGCGGGCTCTGCGGCGGGCGCGATGCCCGCGAGGCCATCGCTCATGTCGGTCGACTCGCGGGCGAGGAACGCGGTGTACTCGGTCAGCACACCGTGCTCGAGCGAGAGCCGGACGATCTCGTCGATGATCTCCTTCATCGAGTCTTCGCTCATGCTGCCGTCGGCCTGGGCCTGGCGGATCTGATCGCCGAGGACAGCGATACGGCGGCCGGCCCAGAGGCGGCGGATGTAGGAGTGCGATTCGGATGCGGTTGCCGGGTCGAGCGTGACCATCGCCGCGAGCTCCTGGTCTCCGGCCGTCCCGGTGAGCTTGATCTGGGCGGTGACATCCTTCTCCTCGCCGGTCTTGTAGCGGCCGAAGACGACGAGCTGCTCGCCCTTGAACATGTCGGGCAGCACAGCGGGCGCGATGTCGACGAGGCGCATGCCGCCGGTGCTGGTGAGCTCGGGCTCGAGCAGCACGGGGCCATCGAGGCGGGCGAAGACGCGGGAGACCGCGGTCTCGACATCTTCGCCGGGGGTCACGATGCTGGTTGCGCCGCGTGACGCTGTGGAGAGCGCGCTCAAGAGCGGGACGTTGACATCGGACCCGACACCGAAGGTGAAGATACGGCGGTTGTCGTCGTTGGCTGCGTTCACCGATTCGCGGATCCGCACCTCGTTGCGCTCGCCGACCGTGGGGAGACCATCGGTCAGGAAGAGCACGAGCGGGAGGGCTTCGCCGGTCGGATCGGGGCGCACGGCTTCGAGGAGGGCATCGCGGATGTTGGTGCCGCCGTTGGCCTGGATGCTGCTCAAGTAGCTGAGGGCCTTGGCGACCTCGTCCTTGGTGACCTCGACGGGCTTGTCGGCGTAGGACTGGATGGAGTCGGAGTAGTCGATGATGTTGAAGTATTCGCCCTCGCGCAGACCAGAGACGATCTGCCTGGCGGCGTTGACGGCCTGCACGATCTTTTCGCCGCGCATCGAGCCGGAGCGGTCGAGCACGAGCACGACTTCGCGCTGCCGCGGCTGGCGCAATTTCTGGTCCGCGGCGGTGGCGAGCAGCATGAAGTAGCCCGCGTTCGGATCGGTGGGATCGGGCGCGGTCAGCACGGTCGCACGCAGTTCATCGCCGGCGACGGTCGCGGGGATCAGGGAGAGGCGGAAGGCCCCGCGGGCTTCGTTCTCCTTGATCGACTCGATCTGCAGGCCCGAGCGGGTGCGCTTGGTCACGATATCGTGGCTGGTGGAGAACGCGGCATCGACATCGCCGGTGATGTGGGTGGTGATGGTCCATGCCGCGCCGCCGGCGGCGAGAGCCTCGCCGCGGGGCAGGACGTAATCGATTCGGCCGGACTCGAGCGGCAGGACCTGCTCGTACTCCACACCGACCTGCGCGGTCTTGCCGGCGGGGACGGGGAAGACGCTGGTCTTGATCAGGTTCCAGCCGGCGAACTCGACAAGGGCCGGGTCCTTCAGGCTCGACACGATCGAGTCGTAGTAGCGGCGGGCTTCATCGGCGCGGAGGAGTTCGGCGACGGGCTCGGGGCCGCCGGTGTCGTAGTTCAGGCCTTTCACCACCGCGCCGTGAGGCACCGGAACGAGCAGCACGGCTTCCTGCTGCCGGCCCGCGGGGTTGTGCAGCGTGAGCGTGAGCGTCGTGGAGGCCGCCTGGCCGCGGATCGTGACCGCGGCATCGACCTTCGTCAGTTCGAGCGGGCTGTGTTCGCGGTGGACCCCGATGACCCGGCGTTGCACGTTGGGGATGATGATCTGCGGGCCGTCGATCTGCGCTGGCTGTGCCGGCCGCCGATCGGTGCTCGTCGACGCGGTCTGTGCGCAGACCACGGCCGCTCCGAGCGTCGTCACCGCCAGCGCGGTGAGCACGCCGACTGCTGTGCGCCGTGTTCCGCCCGTTGTTCGCAGGATTCCTCGCATGTCATCGCTCCTTCAGCACGTGTTGGTCCGGCCCGTCCGGGTGATCCGCCGCGGCGGCATGCCGCATCGCCCATTACGCTTGTGGACGGGTCTTCTGGACGGGTTGTACTCCCGGGTCCGTCCTTGGTGCGCAACACTGATGTAACCCGGGCGAATCCGCGGGGTTTCGTCCGGAACGGCGGGCGGGCGGGGGCCGAGGGGACGCTCGCATGTGGCGTTGGACCGAGGAGGGCGGGGTCGCCAGACGCCAACGAAACCCATACGCTGCCAGCGTGAACGACCCACACCACCCCATGCGTGCCCTCGCCGCGGCGGTCGTCGCGGCGGTCTTCCTGTTGCTGCCGGCGATGGGCGGATGCGCGGCTTCGCGCATCACGGACCCATCTCGAACAGCGACCGAGCAGTTCCTGATGTCGCAGGCCGCGACGCGGGCCGTCGAACAACTCACGTTTCACGGGATCGCGGGCCGGTCGGCGTGGCTGGATACGACGCACTATGTCTCCTCGGAGCCGATGTACGTCATCGGTGAGGTCCGCTCGCGGATGCTGCACTACGGCGTGCGGCTGGTCGATCGCCGCGAGGATGCGGATGTGATCGTCGAGCTGCGGTCCGGCGGTGTTGGCATTGACCGCGACGACTACCTCTTCGGTATCCCGGCCTTTCTGATCCCGGCGGGGACAACCACGGGCACTCCGAACACTTCGCTCGTGACACCCGAGCTGGCGCTCTTCAAGCGGGTGGATCAGAAGGGTGTCGCGAGCGTGGCGTATGTTGCGTACCGGCCGGACACGGGGCAGTTCATCGCCTCGGATGGACCCAAGGTCGGCCGCTCCAATCGCGATGATCTGTGGTTCTTCGGCTTCGGTCCATCTACATCGGGTGATATCGCGACGACCGGAAAGGACGAGACGTTCACGGGGCGTGCCGGGCGGGCGGTGCCGGTGCCGAACTTCGACTTTGATGATGAGAAGCCGCCCGAGCCGGAGCCGCAGCGCGTGCCTGAAGCGCCGGGCGAGCCGCCGCGGTAGTTGGTGGTGAAGCGTAGTTGGTGGTGAAGCACTTAGTTGGTGGTGAAGCGTGGCTGGTGGTGAAACAGGGCTCAGCCTTGATTCACGGCAGGTTCACGGCGGCCCGACATGCTCCTCGTACTCTGAATCCAACGGAGTACCAGGAGGCACGCTGCGATGCCCGCGACGCAACGGAATAAGAAGAAGTCAGAAGACCAGAAGACCGGTGGCAAAGCCGGGAAGCAGCAGCGGGCGGGCGGTGGGGCCGAAAGCGGTACGGTGCGTAGGCCACTCGCCGAGCCCAAGCCGCCCTTTCCCAAGCAGCGGCAGCAGCCGCCGGGGCTGGAGAGCAAGCTCGATCCCGAGCCCCGGTGGCGCGGCGAACGCTATCGCCCAGCGGGCAAGCTCGAGAAAATGTGCGCGGTGATCACCGGCGGGGATTCGGGGATCGGGCGTGCGGTGGCGTACTTCTACGCGCGGGAGGGCGCGGATGTGCTCATCACCGCGCTGCCCAGCGAGGAGTCGGATGCGGCGGTGGTGCGGGAGGCCGTCGAGGAACTCGGGCGCAAGTGCCTGGTCATGACGGGGGACCTCACTGATCCGCAGTTCTGTGAAGAGGTGGTCGAGAAGGCGGTCGACGAATTCGGCCGCATCGATGTGCTGGTACACAACGCGGCGTGGCAGAACCGCAAATCGGTGACGGAATTGCCCGAGGATGAGCTCGACCGGACACTCAAGACGAATGTGTACGCGTACCTGCGGCTGTGCCGGGCGGCGGTGCCGCATATGAAGCCGGGGAGCAGCATCATCGCGACGGGTTCGATCGTGGGGCTCCAAGGGAGCGACCAATTGACGGACTATGCGGCGACGAAGGGCGCCATCCATGCGGTGACGATGAGCCTGGCGAAGGAACTCAAGGACAAGCAGATCCGCGCCAATTGCATCGCTCCGGGGCCGGTGTGGACGCCGCTGAACCCATCGGACACCGGGTTCACACCGGAAGATGTCAGCAAATTCGGCGACGAGACGGGGCACTCGCCGATGGGGCGGCCGGCGCAGCCCGAGGAGATCGCGCCGGCGTTCGTCTTCATGGCGAGCAACGCGGACTCGAGCTTTGTGAATGGGGTGGTGCTGCCGATCTACGGCGGGCCGGCGTGACTCCCTCGGCCTGATGCCGGGGGCCCGCGACTGCGGGTACGGGCGGATGCCGCTCAGATCTTCATCCGTCGCAGCCGCAGGCTGTTGAGCACCACGCTCACGCTGCTCATCGCCATCGCGCCGCTGGCGATCATCGGGCTGAGCAGCCAACCGGTCGCCGGGTACAGCAGCCCCGCGGCGACCGGGATGGCGACGACGTTGTAGCCAAACGCGAAGAAGAGGTTCTGCCGGATCGTGCTCATTGTGGCTCGCGAGAGCGTGACGGCCCTCAACACCAGCCGCAGGTCGCTCCGCATCAGGGTGATGTCCGCCGACTCCATCGCGACATCGGTGCCCGAGCCCATCGCGATGCCGACATCCGCCCGGGCGAGAGCGGGGGCATCGTTGATGCCGTCGCCGACCATGGCGACGACGGAGCGAGCATCGCCGCGGTCGGCACCCTCGCGCGACTGCAGCTCAGCCACCTTTTCGGCCTTCTTCTCCGGCTTCACGCCGGCGAAGTACTCGTCGATCGCGAGCTCATCAGCAACCGCCTTCGCGGTGCGCTCGTTGTCTCCGGTCATCATGACGACGCGGAGGCCGGCATCGTGCATGCCGCGGATCGCCTCGGCGGCTTCGTCCCGCACCGTGTCGGCCACGGCGACAACACCGATCACGCGTCCATCCGCGGCGACGAACATCGCCGTCTTGCCCTCCGCCGCGAGGCGGTCGACAGTGTCGCGCATGGCCCCTTCGATGGCCGCGCCTTCGAGGAGCGTTGCCGTGCCGATGTGCAGATCGCGGCCGTCCACGCGCGCCTTGACGCCTTCGCCGATCACCGCTTCGAACCGCTCCGGGTCCGCGAGGGCAACATCGCGCTTCCCCGCCCCCGCGACGATCGCCGCGGCAAGCGGGTGCTCGCTCTCGCGCTCGGCCGAGGCCGCGAGGCGGAGCACTTCGCGCTCATCCTGGCCTTCCGCGGCGACGACATCGGTCAGTTCCGGCTTGCCGCGGGTGACGGTGCCGGTCTTGTCGAGGACGACAGCGTTGAGCCGGTGCGCGGTCTCCAAGACCGCGCCGCCCTTGATGAGGATTCCCTCGGTGGCGCCGCGGCCGGTTCCCACCATGATCGCTGTCGGCGTCGCCAGACCCAGAGCGCAGGGGCAGGCGATCACCAGCACCGAGACCGCGGTTACAACCGCCATGTTCAATCGCGAGTCTTCGGGGGCGGCGAACCACCATGTGATGAAGGTCACGGCAGCGATCGCGACCACGATTGGAACGAAGACGCCGCTGATGCGGTCGGCCAGCCGCGCGATCGGCGCCTTGCTGCCCTGGGCTTCCTGCACCATCCGCACGATCTGCTTGAGCGCGGTCTCGGAGCCGACCCTGGTCGCCTCGATCCGCAGCGAGCCGTTGCCATTCACGGTGCCGCCAAAGACTTCATCGCCCTCGCGCTTCGCGACTGGCATGCTCTCGCCGGTCAGCATCGATTCATCGATTGTGGATTCGCCCCGCTTCACACTCCCATCGACAGGGACGCGTTCGCCGGGCCGCACGACGACGAGGTCACCAACCTCAACGTCGCCGACGGGGACCTCGCGCTCCTCGCCGTTGCGGACGATCCGGGCGGTCTTGGGCTCCATGCCCATCAGCCGCTTGATCGCCGCGGTGGTGCGGCCGGTGGCGCGGGCTTCGAAGTACTTGCCGAGCAGGATGAGCACGATGATGACGGCCGCGGCTTCGTAGTAGACCGCGACCTGATGGTGCGCCTCGTCCGCGTGATCGGCGTGCGTCGCTCCGGCATCAGCACCCGCCGCAAGGAAGAAGCCGGGGAAGATCGTCGCCGCGAGCGAATAGAAGTAGGCCGCGCCGGTGCCCATCGCGATCAGCGTGTCCATATTCACGCTGCCGTGTCGGAGCCCCTTGACGGCCGAGCGGAAGAACCGCCAGCCGCACCAGAACACAACGGGCGTGGTGAGGATGAGCTGAGCCCACATGGTCCACGCGCCCGAGAGCCAGTCGATCGCTCCGTGCGACATCGCGATCACGACGACCGGCAAAGCGAGCACTGCGCCGATGATCACCTTCCGCAGGATCGCCCGGGCTTCGTCTTCATCCGCGGCGTGGGCATGGTCGTGGTCCGTGTGGCTGTCGGCATCCTCTCGTTCACGGTCCGCAGCGTGGCCGCTCGTCCGCTGATTTCCTGCCCCGCCGCGGACCTTCGCGCCGTAGCCGATCGCTTCCACCGCCCCGGCCAGCGCTGACGGCTCCGCCGCGGCGCTGTCGTAGCGCACGGTTGCTGTCTTGGTTGCCAGGTTGACATGCGCCTCGGACACACCCGGCTGCTTTGTGAGCCGCTTTTCGATCCGCGCAGCGCACGCAGCGCAAGTCATGCCCTCGATCGCCAGCTCGAGTCTGGTGGTCGCCGTGCCCGTGTCGCCCTCGCTTGTCACCGAGCCACCTTCCCCACGATCGCGAGCAATTCTTCGATCATCCGGTCGCCGGCATCGCCGCCCTCGCGCATCGCCGCGGCGGCGCAGTGCTTGAGGTGATTCCGCATCAGGTTCTTCGAGACGGTCTGGAGCGACTCGCGCACCGCGGCGATTTGCGTGATGATGTCGGCGCAGTAGCGGTCTTCCTCGATCATCCGCATCAGGCCGCGGATCTGGCCTTCGATGCGGCGGAGGTGTACGAGGTTCGCAGACTTGACCGACTCATCTACCGCGACGGCCTTGCCGCCGGGGCCGGTCATCTCGGCAGCGCACGCGCACGGCGCCCCGTTCTCGATCTTCCTGGGCATTTTTGTCTCCTTGATCGCGACCAGCCTTGTGGCTCGCGCTTGCAAGCACGAAGCGCTCGTCACGCCCGCGCGGCGTCGAACCCCGCATCCTCGATCGCCGCGATCGCGCCGGCCACCGCCGGCTCATCGACCGCCTCGATCTCGGCCCGGCCGACCTCGACCTCGCGGACCTTCACCCCTGAACACGCCGCGAGGGCACGCTCCACCGAGCGGACGCAGCCGCCGCAGCTCATGCCCTCGATCCGGATCGCCGCTGTCTGGGTTTGTTCCATACGGTCATTATACCCCCATGGGGTATATGGCAGCCGGAGACTCGGCCACGGAGGTGCTCACCGCACCAGCACGTGGTGCACCCGCCGCCAGACCAGGTAGCCCCCGCCCATCGCCGCGAGCACGCCCGCCGCGCCCAGGAGGGCGAGCCCGTCCCAGACCATCGCGACCCGCCACCCCAGCACGCCGCCACCGAAGAACGCCCCCATCAGCAGAACCAGCAACCCGATCTTCCACCCTTCAGCACGCACGCCGCGGAGCGCCCGCCCGAGTTCGAGCCCCAGGTCCGTCGCGACGCCGGTGATGTGCGTGGTCCGGACGATAAGGCGGCCATACGTCGATGCCATCGCGTTCTGCAGCCCCGCCGCGAACGCCGCGATGGGAAGCGCGGCGAGGGGCGCCGGACGGAGAGTGAACGCGGCGATCGCGAGGAGGGCGGCCTCGAGCAGCATCGCGAGGCCGTACGGGCGGCCCAGTCTGAGCCGCGTTCCGCCGATCAACGCCCCCGAGACGGTGGCTCCGAGCACGAAGGCGATGAGGATCGAGAGGAGCATCCAGCCGTGCGACTCGTTGCCCTGCACAAGATCACCGCCCAGGTGCGACACGCTGCCGGTGAGGTGTGTGACGGGCAGGTAGCCGGCTTCGAGGACGACCGAGTTGATGTACCCGGCGATCGCGGCGAGCAGCCCGGCGCCGGCGAAGACCCAGAGCGGCGGGCGGGATTCGGGGCGGTGGGGCATGTGTGTGTGGGCTCTCCGGGAGGCGGCATTCGCCTGGGCCACAGCGTATCGCGGGGCGGCAGCGCGATGCGGGGGGCGAACGGCGGGCAAAAGCAGTTGCCGCGCGGGAGGGATGGCGGTAGCATCTTCTTCGATCCTTTAACGATGCGGCTCTCGTCGCTTGCACCCGGAGTTCCGGCCCATGATCCACCTGAACAACATCCACCCGCTGACAGATTTCAAACGCGACACGACGACCTTCCGCGAGCGGCTGAAGAAGACCGGGCAGCCCGAGGTGCTGACGGTGGACGGCCGCGCCGAGATCGTGGTGCAGGATGCGGAGGCGTATCAGAAGCTGCTCGATGCGCTGGATCGGGCGGAGGCTCTGGTCGGCATCGCAGAGGGGCTCGAGTCGATGCGGCGCGGTCAAGGCCGCGATGCTGATGAGGTTCTCGCGGAGATGCGGAGCAAGCTTGGCATCAGAAAGAAGCGTCGTGCTTGAAGTACCGCGTCATCATCGAAACGCGCGCTGCGGGTGATCTGCAGGCGCACTTCGAGTGGATTGAAGCGCAGGGCGCGCCGCTCAACGCCGAACGCTGGCTCGAAGGAGTCATGGAGGCGATTCAGTCGCTCGCCACCATGCCGAACCGGTGCCCCCTGGCGCCGGAGAACGGCTGGCTCGGCCTCGAGATCCGACAACATGTGTACGGATCCCACCGCATCCTCTTCACAATCCACGGAAGAGTGGTTTCTGTGCTCCACATTCGCCACGCTTCGCGGCGGCCGCTGAACACAGGCATCGATCCACCATCAACGGAATGACGAGCAAGCCTACCGCCCCGCCAGCGCCCCCACCACCCGCCCCACGGCATCCGCCACGACCCCGATCGACCGCTCGAACTCCGCGAGCGAGATCGCTTCCCGCGGCGTGTGATCGAGTGAGCTGTCGCCGGGGCCGTAGGCCGCGATGGGGCAGCGCCAGACCGGGGCGACCACGTTCCAGTCGGAGGTGCCGGTCTTGCGCTTGGGCCGCGGTGTGCCGCCCGCAGCGCGTACCGCGGCGGTGAGCGCGCACACCACGGGATCGCTGCGGTCGGAGGTGCAGCATCGCTCGTGCCCCTCGAAGCGGAGCGAGATGTGGGGATCCAGGGCGATCAGCCGCTCTTCGAGCTCCTCGGGGCCGATCCATGCGGGCAGGCGGAAGCCGGCCTCGAGGTCGCAGGCATCGTGCAGACCGTCGCTGCTGGTGCGGATCGAGCGGATGGTCGCCTGCACGCGGTCGAAGGCGCTCTCGCGACTCGGCGCGTGCTCCGCGTTCAGGGAACTCACGAGCGTGAGCGCGGCCGCCCACCAGGCGTGGGCTGTGTCCGCCGCGGACCCGTCCGGCCCGGCGCTGTGCGCCCCTTCCTGCTCGAACCGCGCCCGCACGACCAGCCGGCCCTTGTACCCCAGCGTCACGCCGTCCCAGCCGCTGGGCTCACCGATGATGCAAGCATCAGGACGGAGCTGATCGCTCAGGTACCGTGCGCCGGGCGACCGCGGCGTTTCCTCGCCGCGGGCAGCGATCACGCGGATCACGCACGCCTCGGCAGCCTCCGCTCGCGCAGCCCCGTACAGCATTGCCGCGAGCGGCCCCTTCGCATCGACGCTGCCGCGGCCGCGGAGCACACCGTGCTCCACGTGCACGGGGATGTCGCCTCCCACGGTGTCGATGTGGCCGAGCAGCACGACCTGCGGGCCGCGGCCTTCGCCGATGGTGCGTGTAGCAATCGCGTTGCCGACCGTATCGATCTCGACCGCGAAGCCGAGCTGGGTTGCTTCCGCCGCGAAGCGAGCCACCGCCGCATCCTCGTTGGGGTGCACGCTCGGGATCGCGACCAGATCACGGAGGAACGCCGCGGCGGGGCTCGGCTCCAAGCCATCCTCATTCGGTACCGCTCCGGATTCGGGCGTCCGTGTCGCTGTCTGTTCGAGTTCCATCACACCCTCGCTCACGGCGCCACCCCCTCGCCCAGACCCTTGCCCAACCCTTCGCCCACGCTGACATCAACCTCGCCCGCGACAAAGGTCGTTCCCGCGCCGCACCGGGCCCGCGCGATCGCGGCCTGGCCGCGTGCCGAGCCGATGGTGACCCGGCCCACGCCGCCGACGATCGCCTCTTCCGCTGCGAGCACCTTGTTCTTCATCCGGCCCTTCGCCGCATCGCGGACGGCGATGAGCCCGGCCCCCGCGGCGGAGGGGATCAGCGAGTCGGCCTGCATCGGGTCGCGCATAACACCGACGACGTTGGACAGGAGCAGCAGCTCATCCGCGCCGAGCGCTGCGGCGGTGAGCGCCGCCGCGCGGTCGGCATCGACGTTGATCGCGACGCCGTCGTGGGTGATCGCGGGGGGCGTGAGGACCGGTACGCGGCCGGCGTCCATCAGCACACGCAGCAGCGATGTATCGACGGAGGTGACGCGGCCCGAGAGATCATCGCGGATGATCACGGTGCGGCCGTCCTCGATCGCGCGGATCGCGCCCTTGCGCTCGCCCTGCCAGAGCCCGCCGTCGATCCCCGAAAGGCCGATCGCATCGACGCCGCGGCGGCGGAGCCCCTCGACGATCGCCTTGTTGATGCGGCCGCAGTAGACCATTGTGAAGATGTCGAGCGTTTCGCGGTCGGTGCGGCGGCTGGTGTGGCCCGATGGGCTGGTGATGAACTTCGCCGGGCGGCCGAGTTGCTCGGAGAGCCGGTTGGTCTCATCGGATCCGCCGTGCACCAGCACCGCCCGCTCGCCGCCGCGGATGAGCGCTGTGAACTCATCGAGGATGGGTTCGAGTTCGATGCCCGCGCCGCCGCCGATCTTGATCACGATTGTGGACATACAGCGTTCCTGCTTGTTGCCTGCCTGGTGTTCTCTCGCCCACTCAACGCACCTGCACTGCCGCATCAGCGTCATTTCGCCGCCGCGGACCGCTCCGCATCAAATCGGGTGCAGTCCCGCAAACTCCAGCCCGCTCGTCTCCGGCAGGCTCAGCGCAAGGTTCATGCACTGCACCGCCGTACCCGCCGCGCCCTTCATCAGGTTGTCGAGTGCGCTGATCACCACGATGCGGCCCGAGTTGGGGTCCACCTCGAAGCCGACATCGCAGTAGTTGGTCCCGGCGAGGATCTTGGGGTCGGGCAGCCGGTGCAGCCCCGACTTCTCGCAGACGATGCGTACGAAGGGTTCATCGCGGTAGGCGGCTCGGTAGAGCTTCCAGAGTTCCTTGGTATCGACCGGGCGATTCGGGAAGACGTGTGCGGTGCAGAGCACGCCGCGGACCATCTCGATCGCGGTGATCGAGACATCGAGCGCGAAGCCTTCGCCATCGCGGCCGGCTCGGGCCCCGAGTTCCTGCTCGACCTCCGCCGCGTGGCGGTGGCCGGCGGGGGCGTAACTCCGCACCGCGCCGCTCCGCTCAGGATGATGCGATCCCGCGGAGGGCTCAGCGCCCGCCTCGCTCGAACCGACCTTGATGTCGCAGACCGCCCGCTCGATGAGGCCGGCCCGCGCCAGCGGCAGGAGGGCCAGGTTCATCGCGGTCGCGTTGCAGCCGACGCCGCTGACGATCGTGGCGGCGCTCTCTCGCTTCGCCGCAAGATCGTTCCTGCGAAGCTCGGGCAGGCCGTAGATCGCCTGCGCAAGCCGCGCCGGCGCCGGGTGCGGCTCGCCGTACCAACGCTCGTACCGCGCCGGGTCGCGCAGACGAAGGTCCGCCGAGAGATCGATCACGACCGGAGCGAGCTCGAGGTAGCGGTCGATCTGCGGGGCCGCCTGCCCGTGCGGCAGGCAGAGGAAGAGTACATCACAGGCGCCGACTTCCTGCGGCGAGCAGAACAGGAGGTCCGTCCGCCCCCGCAGGTTCGGGTGCGACCGGTGCAGCGGCTGGCCGCACAGTGAACGAGAGCTGATCTGCGCCAGCTCCACGCCGGGGTGCGACAACAGGAGCCGCGCGAGCTCACCGCCGGTATATCCGCTGCCGCCGATGATCGAGGCCCGCAATGGGTTCGAGTTCGCTGGGCTCACGCCGGCACCCCCACCGGTGCGGCCACGACCGCCGCGGCCTTCGGCTCGATGATCGCCCCACGCCCCGACCCGATCCGCACCGCGTGCTCCACCATCAGCCCGGGGATATCCACGCCCGTGGTCGTGATGCTGTTGCGGAACTCCATCGAGTGATTGAGCTCGTTGACGAGCAGCCCGCGCTGCGGGCACTCGAGAAGATCGATCGCGACGATGTCGGCCCCGACCGCCGCGGCGGCCCGGCGGCACAGATCCGCCATGGCGGGCTCGATCGCCAGGCCGGCGGCGGTTGCGCCGCGTGCTGTGTTGGTCACCCAGTGCGCGCTCGTCCGCGTGATCGCGCCGATCGGCTCGCCGCCGACCACGAACACCCGGATATCGCGGCCGGGCTTATTGATGTGTTCCTGGACGTAGAAGACCTGGTGCCCGACCGAGCCGAGCGTGGCACGGTGTTCGATGAGGGCCTCGGCCGCATCGCGGTCGTTGACACGCGCGACCATGCGGCCCCACGAGCCGACCGTCGGCTTGAGCACCGCGGGGTAGCCGATGGCTTCGACCGCTCCGAGCGCCGATTGCTCATCGCTCGAGACCGTCACCCGCGGCGTGGGCACTCCGGCGGCCAGCAGCGCGAGCGTCGTCCGCAGCTTGTCGCTGCAGACCTCGATCGCTTCCGCCGGGTTGATGCAGCGCACGCCGGCGGATTCGAGGATCCGCACCGCCGTCAGTGAGCTGGTCAGGCTCACCGAGCGGTCGAGCACGACATCGAACCGCCGCCACGCCGACATGTCCGACAAGTCGAACACGACGGTCCGCAGGTCGATCATCTCGACCTCGATGCCGCGGGCTACCAGCGCATCGTGCAGCAGTCTCTCTTCGACCCGCAGCCGTGTGTACAGAAGTGCAATCCGCATCGGTTCCTTCCTGGTCCTCGGGCTCCGCCCGTGCTGTGCCAACCTCGATCCGTCACTTAACCCAACCGCGATCAGTCCTGTGCAGGGTCGCGCTCCCCGCGCCCGCTCACTCGCCCCAGTCTTCCTCGACCTCGGGCGCCAGCTGCAGCGTCACCGGCGACACGCTCGTCACCTCGAGCTCGCTCCCGCAGTCGGTGCACCGCGCCACCTGGCCGGCCATCGGGGCCCGGTCGAACCGCACCTGGCCCTCGCACTCGGGGCACACCGCCGTCACCGTCGTGGTCGTCGTCGACATTGCTGAAACTCCTTGCCAGTCGCCGGGCCCGCGGCCCGCTTTCTCGAAATCCCCAAACGAAAAAACCCCCGGACACGCGTCCGGGGGTCGTTTGCTTCTGCTTCGGTCTCTTCGTCCGCCTCTCTCAGGCGAGCGATCCGACCTCGGTCAGCCGCGGCGACAGCCGGGACGCGTTGTGCGTCTTGGCGGTTTTCGCGGCTTTTTTGGTCAGGTGGATCATGGTTCTGAGTCGAGGCTCTTCTTCAGGCTCCGCCGCCGGGATCTCCCCGCGGCGGCATGAGTGTGGCCAGATTATCGACCCCGGTCAAGTCACGACTTCACTTTCATCGCGGTCCGGGCCGCTCGCTGCCCCCCTCCTATCGGGTGTTTCCCCCACTTCGTGCCTGCGTGCCTTCGTGCCTCCCCGCCTCTGCCTACACTCCCCCCAACTTGCCGGTGGCCTCAGGCCGCGACCCGACCCAGCCCCCACGCGAACGACTCGCGTCACACGGGCTGAAACGGAAGCTCTGGGAATCTGCTGGCGGCGTCCAATCCGCAACGATGCGCGACGACGCTCCACCCCAGTACGGCTTCTCGCCCCAATATCAGCCACGTCCGGCTCAGAGTGAGCCACCCGGCCCCTTGGTGCACAGACGCCCGAACCATGCCCTCGCTCGGCATGCGTGATTTATTCACGCGGATGCCGTTGCTCGGGCGGAGACTGTGTTCTTGACTACGTCCAACGATCTGATGTCCGCAATGTCCCCCAATTCCTCCGCGTCCTCCACCCTCAACTTCACGCAACTCAACCTCGCCCAGCCGCTCCTCCGCGCCCTGCGCGAAGAGGGCTACGAGACGCCGACGCCCGTCCAGGCCCGCGCGATCCCGCCGGTCATGGAGGGCCGCGATGTCCTCGGCTGCGCGCAGACCGGCACTGGCAAGACCGCCGCGTTCGCCCTGCCGCTGCTGCACCGCCTCCTCGAGGCGCCGGTCGATAAGACTCGGCGCGGCCCGGCGTTCCCGCGCGTGCTCGTCCTCTCGCCCACCCGCGAGCTCGCGACGCAGATCGGTGACAGCTTCGGCACCTACGGCCGCCACACCGGCCTCTACCACACCTGCATCTTCGGCGGCGTGAGCCAGTACCACCAGGTCAAGGCCCTGCACCGCGGCGTCGACATCCTCGTCGCCACGCCCGGCCGCCTCATCGACCTGATGGAGCAGCGCCTCGTCAACCTGACCAACGTGCAGGTCTTCGTCCTCGATGAAGCAGACCGCATGCTCGACATGGGCTTCATCAACCCGATCCGCAAGATCGCCGCGGCCCTTCCGACACAGCGCCAGACGCTGCTCTTCTCGGCGACGATGCCCAAGGAGATCATGCACCTGGCCGATTCGCTCCTGAAGAACCCGGTCAAGGTCGCGGTCACCCCTGTCGCCTCCGCCGCGCCCCTCATCGAGCAGAAGGTCTACATGGTCGGCCGCCGCTACAAGCAGTCGCTGCTCGAGCACGCGCTCACCAACAACGACTTCGTCGGCGAGGTCGAGCGTGCGGTGGTCTTCACCCGTACCAAGCACGGCGCCGACAAGGTGACCCGCCGCCTCGAGAAAGCGGGCATCCCGGCGACCGCGATCCACGGCAACAAGGCGCAGAACCAGCGCCAGCGTGCCCTCGACGCTTTCCGCACCGGCCGCTGCCGCGTGCTGGTCGCCACCGATGTCGCGGCCCGCGGCCTGGATATCGACGGCATCACGCACGTCTTCAACTTCGACCTTCCGGTCGAGCCCGAGGCGTACGTGCACCGCATCGGCCGCACCGGCCGCGCCGGCGCAACCGGCATCGCCATCGCCTTCTGCGATGACGAGGAGCGTCCGCTCCTCCGCGATATCGAGAAGCTGACGGGCAGGAAGATCAACGCGATCCGCGAACTTCCCCCGCTCCCCGAGCCCCCGCCCCGCGCGGAGTTCGGCGCGGAGGGCGAGACCAGCGATCGCGACGACCGCGGCATGGACCGGGGCCACACGCACCGCCCCAGCCACCCGCACAACAGCAACGCCCCCCGCCGCGGCCCGCGTCAGAAGCCCGGCAACGGCGACCGCAACCGGGGCGGCAAGCCCGCCGCGGCCGACGGCCGTGCGAGCAAGCCCGGCAAGGCCGGCAAGCCCGGCGCGGGCGCCGGCCCGCGCAACAAGTCCAGCTCTTCCACGACGGCCGGCCCCAAGCGCGGCTTCATGAGCCGCGGCAAGTCCAAGCCCCGCCGCGCTGGCTGAGCCGGCGACTTCACATCAACTATGCACTCGTGCGACGGGCGGGAAACCGCCCGTCGTTTCTTTTCCGCGCTGCAGCTCTCAGCGCCGCACCGGTGTGAGCGTCCGCACGCACGCCACCAACTCGCGGAAGTCGACCGGCTTGGAGAGGTGCACCTGAAAGCCCGCATCGAGCGAGCGCTTGCGTTCCTCGGCGCGGGCGAACGCCGTCAGCGCGACGGCCGGCGTCGACCCGCCCTCTTCCGCCGACATCGCTCGCACCGTGCGGATGACCTCGATCCCGTCCATCCCCGGCATCCCGATATCGCATAGCAGCACATCCGGCCGCTCGGCGGATACTGCGGCGATCGCCTCGCCGCCGGTCCCCACGGCCCGCACCCGCGCCCCCGCATCCTCGAACAGGCTCACCAGCATCGCCCGCGCATCGGGTTCATCGTCGACGACGAGCACCGAGACCCCGTCGAGGCGTTCCTCGGGTCCGCCGCCCGCGGCGTTCAAAGAGCGCCCCGCCGCGTCAGCCCGCCCATCGGCCGCGCTCGGCGCGGGGCCGAGCACTGCCGCGGCGATCGGCAGCCGCAGTGTGAACGCCGCGCCCCGCCCCTTGCCCTCGCTCTCGACGCCCATCGACCCGCCGTGCAACTCGGCGATCTGCTTGCAGATGCTCAGGCCGATCCCCAGTCCGCCGAACGACCGCGTGGTGCTCGCGTCCTCCTGGCGGAATCGATCGAACACGAACGGCAGGAACTCGGGCGCGATCCCCTTGCCCTGGTCGCGTACTGCGACCTCCACGTGTGAGCCGACGCGGCGGCAGAAGACATCGACACGCCCGCCGCGCTGCGAGAACTTGATCGCGTTGGTCAGCAGGTTGTAGATCACCTGCTGCAGCCGGGCCGAGTCGCCGCGGATCGTGGGGAAGTCCGGCTCGCACTCCACCTCGACGGCGATGCCCTTCACCTCCGCCGCGGGACGCACCGCCTCGACGGCGGCCTTCGCCACCTCGCTGAGCTCGATCGACTCGACCGAGATCGTCACCTTTCCCGACAGGATCCGGCTGACGTCGAGCAGATCGTCGATGATCTGCGCCTGCAGCTTCGCGTTGCGGCCGATGACCTCGACGCTCTGCGCCAGCCGCGGGTCGGGGCTCGCGGTCTTCGCCGCCGCTCGTTCCAGGATCTTGCACCACCCCAGGATCGCCGACATCGGCGTACGCAACTCGTGGGAGAGCGTGGCGAGGAACTCGTCCTTGATTTGATTGGCGTGCCGCAGCGCATCCTCGGCGGCGCGCTGGTCGGAAATGTCCGTCGCGGTCACGAACCACTGGTCCGGGCCGGTCTCTCCGGCCGACTCAGCATTCCGCAGCGGCCGCCCGCGCGTGAGGAACCAGCGGTAGCCGCCGCCCTGCGCCCGCAGGAGGAACGTGTGCTCCCACGGCGTTCCCTCCCGCACCGCACGCTCCCACGTCCGCCGCACCTCTTCACGGTGATTAGGATGGGCCAGATCGATCCATCCCGCCGCACGCTCCGAGTGCGACTCGCCCGTGTATTCGTACCACGGCTTGTTGTACCAGAGCCCCCGCCCCGCGCTGTCGGCCGTCCAAGCCAGTTGCGGGATCACATCCACAAGCTGCCGCAACCGCTCCTCCGAAGCCAGCAGCTTCCGCTCGGCCGCTCGCCGCCGCTCGCCCTGCGCCACGAGGGCATTGGCAGTCCACCAGATCAACAGGCCGAACATGAAGATCCGCACAACCGTGAGCATCGCTTTGCCGAAGGCAGGGTCGTACAGCTTCGCGTTGCTCCCAACGCTCTCGAGCCACCCTGTCGCCAACAGCAACACAATGCCGATCGGGAGCAGCCGCCGCGTCAATGTTCCGCCGGCGTCGTCACGCCGCAGCAGCCTCCCCAGCCCGTGCTCGTGGATACCGACCACCAGCGCTGTCGCAGCGCAGATCATCAGCGCTGCGGACTGCCGCGCGATCCCCGTGTACTTTGGGATGCTGTACAGCATCTCCGCTTCGTACAGATACGCGGTCCACGAGATCACCGGCGCCAGTGTCGCCGCCACGCCGAGCAGTGCCGCCGCCCGCCGCGGCCACCCGCTCCAGCACGAGAGCACCAGTGCAGCGCCCAGCAGCGTGAAGCTGGATGACGCCGGCGGTCCCATCCGGCCCGGCGACATCGCCGCCTTCTGGCCCCAAGCCGGCTCGACGAGAAGCCTGTCGATTCCAAGGTCGGTAGAGAACAGATGTTGGCTCAAGATCGCAGCACCGAGTACGCCTACGACCGCTCCGAGCGTTGCAACCACACCGGCGATCCACGGCCGTCCCCCGAACTGCAGCAGCATCGTCGCCAGCCCGGACAACATCATCGCGAAAGCGGTGTTCGCGAACATCGAGATGCCGTCGCCGTCCCAATCGGTCAGATCGGGCCGGCCCGACAACCAGCCGATCAACGTGATCGCGCCGCCCAGGAAGGCGAACGCTGCAAGCGAGACTCCGATCCATCGCGCGACCATGGCCCGGCGAGTATAACCGCGGCGGGGTTTCGCACAGCCCGAAGAACACGCGCAACCAAGCGCCGAGCGATGAAACCGCCTTCATCCCGCCAGCTTCCCGCCCACCTTCAGCCCATGCCCCGTCAAGGCGATCACCGTGTCATCGCCCAGATCCTCTGCATCCTCGAACGCCGCGAACACCAGCGCCGAGGTCGGCTCCAGGCACACACCCCGCGCCAGCAGCCGTCGCCATGTGTCGATCACGCGCTCCTCGCTCACCGCCACCATCCGCCCGCCCGAGTCCCGCACCGCCCGCAGCATCTGCCCGCCCCGCACCGGCGCGGCGATCGCAACACCCTCCGCGATCGTGGGCGTCACCTCAACCGCTACCGCCGCGTCCTCACCCCGCTCGAACGCCGCCACCAGCGGCGCACACCGCGCTGACTGCACGCCGATCAACCGCGGCATCCGATCGAGCAGCCCACTCCGCCCGAGATCCCGCAGCCCGATCGCGCACCCCAGGAGCAGCGTCCCGTTCCCCGCCGGCAGCACGATCGCCTCGGGCGCTCTCCACCCGCGCTGCTCCATCACCTCGAACAGGAACGTCTTGGTCCCGTGGAAGAAGACCGGGTTCCAACAATGACTCGCGTAGTACACATCCTCCGCGCGTGCCATCGCCGCCGCGGCCGTCGCCGCGCGATCGCCCGGCACGCGGTGGATCTCCGCGCCCGCCGCCACCGCCTGCGCGATCTTCCCGGCCGAGGCCGACTCGGGAACGTACACCTCCGCCTTGATCCCCGCCGCGGCGGCGTACATCGCGACCGCAGCGCCGGCGTTCCCTGATGAATCGACCAGCACGCGCCCGACGCCGATGTTCCGCGCGTGCGTCATCAGGACCGCAGCGCCGCGGTCCTTATACGACCCGCTGGGAAACAGCGAATCCACCTTCACCGACGGGCGCCGCCCGCCCCAATCCATCGGGATCAGCGGCGTCATCATCTCGCCCAGCGTCACCGGCTCGCGGTCGAACGAGACCGGCAACGCCTCGCGGTACCGCCACAAGCCCGGCGCCCGACCGCTCAACTTCGCCGAATCGATCCGCGCATCCTCGAACTGCAGGTCGAGCAGCGCGGTCTCCGGATGGGCCACATCCGACCCCGGAACGCGCCACAGCCGCGCATCACCCGGCCACGACCGTCCATCGCTCGCAACAAAGTCCCAACGCATCGCGTCGCCCCCGCTCGGCATCACGAGTCCCGCTCAGTCCCGCTCCACCACTCCGATCGCATCGATCTCGACCTCATACCCAAAGTGCAGAGGCCCCGTCGGCACCACCGTGCGCGCCGGCGGCATCGTCACACCCCTCGCGCGCAGGAACGCCTCGTACGCCGCGTTGACCCGCGGCCACAACGCCACATCGCTGACGTACACCGTCACCCGCACCAGCGAACGGGCCGAACTCCCCGCCGCTACCAGCACCGCCTCGACATTCAGCAGCGTCCGCTCGACCTGCTCTTCGATCGCCGGCAGCGTTTCGCCGGCCTTGACCGGCCCGCGCGCTGGATCGATCGGCAACTGCCCCGACACGTAGATCACCCCGCCGTGCACGATCCCCTGCGAATAGAACCCCGCCGGCTTTGGTGCGCCGATCGCAAGTACAGACCTAGGCATCCAGCCACCCCCGCTTCGCAAAGGCCCGGCCCCGCGACCAGTTCCGGCCCGTGTTCCACAATCCGAACACCGCCACGATCACCGCCGCCGCCTCGAAGGGCAGCGTGTACCGGTCGATCGAGGTAAACGCCAGCCACGCGATCGCCAGCGCGTGCACCGCCGTGACGACGCCCAGCGCCGCCACCAGCCACCGCCCCCGCACCACCGCGATCACCGTCCCGATCACGAAGAAGACCCCCACCGCCACGCGCAGGATCAGCCAGCCGTGCGCGGCATCGTTCAGGATTCGGGCGCTCCAATTCGATTCCCACCGCGCGGTGTTCACCGCGGTGCGCTCAAACACCCACGCGTGCGTCGTCGCCCGCGGCTCACCCAGGTCCCGTGCGGTGATCGGATGGTTCGTCCCCGTTCCCCACGACTCCCCGCGCAGCGGCTTGGTCCAGTACAGCGTCTCACCCAGCGTCCGCGATTCCGCGTACGGCCACAGCCACAGCACCTCGAGCAGGTTGCGTCCCGCCGCCTCCAGCCGGCCGATCGGGTCCCGCGCCAGCGACTCGTCGCTCACCCACGCGCCACGCTCGTCCTGACGCACCCATGGGTTGAGGTCCTCATCACCCGTGATCACCGACGAATTCGACACCGTCGAGAGGTACTCAAAGTCGCTCACCTGTCGCGACCGCTTCCCCTCGACCAGCCGCGCGGCTTCCTCCGGGCCAACCACCGCCGTCTGGTTCGGGTCCACCACACCCGCGTTCCAGCTCATCAAGAGTCGCATGTACCCCGAGCCGATCACGAACGCAGTCCGCCCGTACTGCTTCTCGTTCCGCACCACCCACGGCGCCAGGCACCCGGCCGCGACAACCCAGCCCGCGAACGCCACCACCGCCGCCCGCACGAACTCCCGCCGCGTGAACGTGTGCGACCACGCAATCCACGCCGCCGCGGCGGGCATCAGCACGACCAGCAACTGAAAGTTGCCGCGCACATACGCCCCCGCCGCGCACACGACGCCAAGCACCATGGCCTGCGCACACGCCATCACCCACATCCCCGGCGTCGCCACCGACCACCGCCGCGACAACAGCCAGAACGTCAGCGTCGCAATGAACGTCGCGACACACTCGCTCAGCCCCACCCGCGCCCACAAAGTGAGCAGCGGGTGCAACCCCACCAGCAGCACCACCACCGCCGGCCACGGCCGCGGCGTCACCCGCCGCGCGATGCTCGCCGCCATCACCGTCGTCAATACATGCAGCCCGGTCTGGATCGCGCCCAGCGCGAAGTTCAGGCTCCCCGCGCCCGCCAGCTTCATCGCCGCCGCCACCACCAGCCCGTACCCCGGCAGCCGCGCCGCGTTGAAGTAGCGCCAGTCGCCATCCTCCAGAATCGCCCGCGCACCCAGGAAGTAGTCGAGCGAATCCGGCGCGTACACCACCGGCGCCCACAGCATCCCCGTCTGCACGCCGAGCACCACGAGCCACGCCACCAGTTCCGGGCTGAGCTTCGTGCTGATCCACCGCCCGCCCGGGCCCGCCGTGATCGACCAGACCGCCCGCACGCCCAAGAGCACACCGACGATCACCAGCGAGAGCAGCCCCGCCCCGACCGCGTGTTCGCGCCAGTGGAAGCCCGGCAGCGGCCCGATCGCCAGCTCGCCCGCGCCGTCGAGTTCGTAGAGCCGCGCCCCCTTCTCCGTCTGCACCCCCCGCGCGCCCGACAGCTCGCCCATCTCCAGCGGAACGCTGGGCAACACCACACCCAGGATCGAGCGCCGCACCATCGGCCGCGTCAGGATCGCCTCGCCGGCCGCATTTCGCCACGCCAGGTGCAGACCGTCCCCCGCCTTCGCCGGCACACGCTGCGACACCTTGATTCGCAGCGGTACCGCCTGCGGCTCTTCCAGCACAATCCGCCGCGGCTCAACCGCAGCCGATTCCAGATCCGCGACCTGCACGCCCCCATCCCACGCGATGCGCACCGTGCCTGTGTTCGGCGTCGCCGCGGTGAACAGTGTCAACTCGCCCCGCGGGAGCTCGACACGCAGCGACCCCGGCCCCGGCCCATCCGCGATCACACCGCCCTCGGTGGCGCGCCATGATCCCGTAGTCCGCGCCCGCGTCAGCAGCTCCACCGCATCGCGGCGCTCACCGCCATCGACCGAGTACCCGTACAGCCACAACCGCCGCGCAGCCCCGGTCGGCCCGCGGCCGCCGTCGTGCTCGATCGTCAGCGTTGCCGTCGTCGCCTCAACGGGCGGCAGGATCCACGCACCGTTCTCGCGCCCGCCCCGCTCCCACGTGAGCGCCCAGTCGCCGCGGGCTTCCTCCTCCGCGGGCAGGGTCAGGTCGAACCACACCGTCCGCTCGCACAACCCCGGCCACACCGCCAGCCACACCAGCGGACCCAGCACCACCGCCAGCAGGATCGCTGTCAGTGTGAACAAGATCCGCGATGCCAGCAGCCGACCGAGCATGGAATCCTTTCCCGTGCATGGGGCCGCGCGCCCGGTAAGCCCGCCAACGCTGCCGCGCACGCCCCCGCAGCCAATGAGTCGAGGATAGCGCGGCTCGCACACGCCACGCTCAGAACACCACTTTGTCCCTCTGTCCCTCCGTCCCTTTGTCCCTTCTTCCCCGTCTACAGTCGTTCCGCACACGGAGGGACCAATGACCGCGGCCGGATCTTCATCTCGGGGTGTTGCAGACGACGCGGCGAGGCCGCGGGCCGGTACAGACTCCAACCCCGCCGCGTTGACACCCGCCCGCCCCGCCGCTTCAACGACCGAGTTGAAGCCGTTCCGCGGCACCCGCGATGCGTCCGCCGCCGAACCCGAACTCTCCTTCGTCATCCCCTGCCTCAACGAGGCCAAGACCGTCGGCCCCTGCGTCGAGGCCGCCGTCCGCTGCCTCCGCGAGAACAACATCGATGGTGAGGTCGTCGTCGGGGACAACGGCTCGACCGACGGCTCCCAGGACATCGCCCGCGCCGCCGGCGCCCGCGTCGTCCCCGTCCCCGTCCGCGGCTACGGCGCTGCCATCCGCGGCGGGATCGCCGCGGCCCGCGGCAAGTACATCATCATGGGCGACTCCGATGGGCAGCACGACTTCGCCGCGTGCTTCCCCTTCGTCGAGAAACTCCGCGAGGGATACGACGTCGTCGTCGGCTCGCGGACCAAGGGCATGGCCATGGAAGGCGCCATGACCTGGAAGAGCCGCTACATCGGCACGCCGGTGATCACGCTGGTGGGCAAGCTCCTCTTCGCCACGCCTTTCTCCGACTTCAACTGCGGCCTCCGCGGCTTTACGAAGGCGTCGTTCGAGCTCATGCACCCGCGCGCCAGCGGCATGGAGTTCGCCTCTGAGCACATCGTCAAGGCCTCGCTCCTGGCCCGCCGCGGCCGGCTCAAGCTCACCGAGATCCCGATCACGGTGCACCCCGATGGGCGCGACCGCCCGCCGCACCTGCGGCCCTGGCGCGATGGGTGGCGGCACCTGCGCTTCATGCTCCTCCTGAGCCCGCGCTGGACGATCGCGGCGCCCTCGATGGTGATGCTGCTCGCGGGGCTGATGATCACGCTGCTTGTCGCCGCGGGCCCGATCACGATCGGCGGCTACATGCTCGATGTGCACTCGCTGATTGCGGGCTGCCTCTTTGTGCTGCTGGGCTACAGCGGCCTGATCGCGGCGGTCGCGGCGCGGCTGTATGCGCTGCACGAAGAGATCGGCCCGCCCGACCGTTTCCTGGAGCGGCTCTCAAGCCTCTACACACTCGAACGCGGCATCCTCGCCGGCGCGGGCTTCGCGCTGCTGGGCGCTGTGCTGATCGGCTGGCTCACCTACCGGGCGTTCCTGGGCGAGGGCCTTCCGGCGGATCAGGTGACGCGGTCGCTGCGCCCGATGATCATCGGCTCCACGCTGGTGGCGATGGGCGTGCAGACGGTGCTGATGTCCTTCTTCCTCAGCATGCTCCGCATCCCCAACGAACGCCGCGCGTAGCGCCGTGGCACCGGCGACCACGCCGGTGCGCAGGCGCACCCCGCGCCAACGAACCGCGCCCTTCATCCGTCCAACGACGCGTCCGACGTGCCACGGCTCCGAGCCGAGGCTCTGCGAGGCGAGCAGCCGTGGTTGGGCGCACGACAACACGAACCGCGCGATGCCCGCACCCGCGTGCCACGACTGACCGGCTCTGCGGTCAGTCGTGATTCACCGCAAGACTGTCGGCGCCTCCGCAACACAACACGCCCGATCCCGTCGCGAAGCGACGCCCCCAGCCCTCGAAGAGGGCGATACGAACCTCCTATCCCACCCTCACCCGCGGCGCCCCTTCCATCTCAACCACCGCGTGCGACGCCGCCACATCGCACATCATCATCCACCGCAGCTCGTTGTCTACGACCCAAACACGCCGCCACACCCGCGGCCGATACCGAAGCACATCCTCCGTGCACATCCGAACCGCCATCCCGATGTCGCACAATACGACGACCCCATCGCGCGGCAGGAGCCCCCACTTGAAGATGTCGTTCAGGTCGGTATCGCGATCACGGAACTCGACTTGCTTGTAGACCAGGGCCGCGGCGTGCTGGAGCGCCGCATCGAGCGATGTCGCGAACGGCCGCATCCGCAGCCGCTCGGTCAGCGCCAGCACAAACGCATCCAGTTCTTCCCTCTCGAGAACGTGATACCACGGCGGCCGCCCGCGGCATTGCTCCTTCCACCACGCCAGTTCCCGGGCATCCCCGAACGGCCACACCATCGCGCCTCACCGCCCCTCATGCCTCGATGCCCACTGCCTCGATGCCTTCCGCTCCATCACAACCTGACGTCGCCGACGCTCCCACGTGCATCGCGGTCCGAACTACTCAGTCGGAGTCTTGCCCTCACCCGACGGCTCAAACCGATCCTCCCCAGCAATCTTCGAAAACCACTCCAACAGCGCATCCTCGTCAACCTTCCGCTTCTTCCCGTAGAACACGATCGCCGCGGCGAAGGCCCGCATCACGTACTGCAGCATGCCCTCTTTGCTCAGGCCGCGGAACGGCTCTTCGCGCAGGTAGACATACACAACCGGGATGCGCGGGACCGAAGTGGTTGTGTACGTCATCAGATACTGCGGGTACGACCGCGACACCAGGATGAACGCCCGAAACGAGCCGGTCGGGTGCGACCGCAGTACTGACTGGACGAACGGATCCCCATTCAGCCGCTTGTCAACCTGCCAGACAGTTTCGATCAGACCGCGGAGATGCACGTTCTGTCCATCCGATACGGACGACAGACGCAACGGTCGGTTGCACCAGGCATCAATCTCGGCGTGTTTCAACTGAGGTGGCCCACGAATGGCGGACTCAACGGGGAGCCGGCATACTCGCCGGTGA
>JBDZUZ010000203.1:0-5626 GCA_040255445.1 Planctomycetaceae bacterium
AACGCGACCCAAGCTCGGCGGGTGCTGAATCCCGGCGAACCCGCGTGTGCGGCCGGCCGTTGCCACAGCGCCCGTCGACAGAACCGCACTGTCAGCGCATCCAAGTTCACCGAGCGATCATCCACTCCTCTGGAGACCGTCATGCAGCGGCCAGCCCAATCCAGTCTCTCTCGTCGCTCCGTCCTCACCGCGGCAGCGCTGCTCGGCTTCACGCCCGCGGTGCCCGGCGCCGCGGCGATCGTGCTTGCGCCAAAGCGCGGCGACGATGACCTCGCCCACTTCCCCCAGCAGGACCCCAGGCTCGTTTCCGCCACCGTCGGCGCCGCGCACCGCGACCTCGAACGCGTGCGCGAACTCGTGACCGCCCACCCGACGCTCGCCAACGCCGCGTGGGACTGGGGCTTCGGCGACTGGGAGACCGCGCTCGGCGCCGCCTCGCACGTGGGCAACCGCGACATCGCCCTCTTCCTCATCGAGCACGGCGCCCGGCCCGACATCTTCGCCTGCGCGATGCTCGGCCATCTCACCGCCGTTCGCGCGATGATCGCGGCCCAGCCCGGGATCCAGCGCATCCACGGCCCGCACGGCATCACCCTCCTCGCCCACGCCCGCGCCGGTCGCGAAGCCGCCCGCGATGTTTACGACTACCTCCAGACGATCGACGGAGCCGACGAACCCGCGCCGTCGCAGCCACTCACCGAAGCCGAGCTCGCGCACTACACCGGCTCGTACCGCGCCATCGACCACAACTTCACCATCAACATCACCACCTCCCGCGGCCGCCTCATGCTCCAGCGCGACGACCAGACCGGCCGCCAAGTCTTCCGCCGCGCCGGCCACAGCTTCTTCCCGGCGGGCGCGCCGCATGTGCGCATCGAGTTTGAGATCGGCGAAGGAGCCACTGCCACCTCACTGGTGGTACGGGATCACGACCTCACCGTCAGCGCTCATCGCGGGTGAAGAGCCATTCGTGGCACTTACAAACAAAATGCTAACAAAATCTCGAAGAAGTTTAGTTGACACTAAGTTAGTATTCACTTACACTGACTCCATGGTCGTCTTCCTCGTCGTGCTCGCCGCCGCGGCCCTCATGTTCCTGGTCGAACTGCTCCGGCCCGCGCGGAACTGGCCCCGCGTGCGCGGGTGGTGGCCCCGAGCGATCGCGGTCAACGCCGTGCAGGTTGCGCTCGTCTTCGTCGCCGGGTGGGCGTGGGACCGCTACTTCGCCGCGTGGCAACCTTGGTCGGCCGATGCGCTCGGCCTGAGCGGTGGTGCGATCCTCGGATATCTCGCGATCACATTCGTCTACTACTGGTGGCACCGCTGGCGCCACGAGGTCCCGTTCCTCTGGCGCTGGATCCACCAGCTCCACCACAGCCCGCAGCGCATCGAGGTGATCACCAGTTTCTACAAGCACCCCTTCGAGATCATCGCCAACAGCGTGATCTCCAGTGCGATCCTCTATCTGGTGGTCGGCCTCGGCCCCGAGGCCGGCGCGACAGCGGTCCTGCTCACCGGTCTCGCAGAACTCTTCTACCACTGGAACGTGCGCACGCCGCGCTGGCTCGGATACATCATCCAACGCCCCGAGAGCCACTGCGTCCACCACCAGGAAGGCATCCACCACTACAACTTCTCCGACCTCCCGCTCTGGGACATGCTCTTTGGCACCTTCAAGAACCCGACGGAAACCGAGTTTCGCTGCGGCTTCGGCGATGGCGAAGGTCGCATCGGCGAGATGCTCCGCGGCGTTGATATCACCGGCGTGGGCGCGACAACGCCTGTGACCGCCCCGAACGCGGCCAGGCCGCGGGTGCAGCCATGAACCGCACAACGCTCGTCGCGATCGGTCTCGCCGCGTTGGGCCTCGCGCAGATCGCGGGCGACCTTCTCCGCATCCCGCCGCTCAAGGGCGTCGCGGCCGCCACCGCCGCATCGCCCGCGCCCAAGGTCTTCTCGGCCGTTCGTGGACTGGAAACCTACTCAACACGCTTCTTCATCGAGTGGGACGCGGCCGATGCCGAGCAGGTATCAATCGAGCTGACGCCGGTTCTCTACGAGCGACTCCGCGGGCCCTACGTGCGGCGCAACGTCTACGGCGCGGCCCTGGCCTATGGCCCGGTGCTCGACGCCGATGATCGCACCCGACCCATGCTGCACGCCGTACTGACCTATGCGCTCTCGGGAGAGCGCAGGCTCCTCCGCGAGTTGGGCATCGACGACACCGGCCGCGTGTCGCCCGTCCGCATCCGCTACCAGCCGCTCGAGGGCGCACGCCTCGATGAACTTCCGCTGCACCTGGAGGCTCCGCGATGACAAAGCGCAAGCCCGACACGCCCGGTCTGTGCTCCCCGGATCTCCGCGGCCCGGCCTGGACCGGATGGCAGTACAGCCTCGTTCGCGCCTCGATCGGCGCGTTCCTACTCGCGCACATGGTCAGCTTGCTCGCCTGGGGCGCGGAGGTCTACTCCAGCGCCGGCGTGCTGCCACGCGGCAGCGACAGCCCGCTCTTCGGCCTGTTCCCCAACATCCTGCTCATCAGCGATCATCCGTTCGTCGTGCAGGCAATGGCCGGGTGTGGATCGGTGTTGGCGATCATGTGCCTCGTTGGATGGAGAGACCGCATCGCGGCGATCGGGCTCTGGTACATCCTCGCGTGCTTCTTCGGGCGAAACCCGCTCACGGCGAACCCCTCGCTCCCATTCATCGGCTGGATCCTGCTCGCTCACGTGTTCCTGCCGACCGCTCCCGCCGGATCGATCGCCGGCCGCCGTCGCGCGGATGCGGGCGCCGGATGGCGGTTCCCCGCGGCGATCTTCGCCGCGGCATGGATCGTGATGGCCGCGGGCTATACCTACAGTGGCTACACAAAGCTCATCAGCCCTTCCTGGACCGATGGCTCCGCGCTGCGGCACGTCCTCGAGAACCCGCTCGCCCGCCCGACCGTGCTCCGAGACTGGCTCCTCAGTCTCCCCGATGGGCTGCTCCGCGCGGCGACCTGGTCCGGTCTCGCGCTCGAACTCGCCTTCCTGCCCCTCGCGATCTTCCGGCGTACACGCCCATTCATCTGGCTCGCAATGCTCGGCATGCACCTGAGCCTGATCGTGCTCATCGACTTCGCCGAGCTCAGTATGGGCATGGTGCTGCTGCACATGTTCACCTTCGACCCCGGCTGGGTGCGACCGAAGCCGGCGAGCACGCCCGCCATCGTCTTCTATGACGGCGGCTGTGCGCTCTGCAACCGCTTCGTGCGACTCCTGATCTCCGAGGACCAGCGCGGCGAACTGCGCATCGCGCCGCTCCAAGGCCCGACCTTCATCGAATCGATGGACCATTCCGGCGTCGATCGATCAGCGCTTCCCGACAGCATCGTGGTGCACACAACCGATGGCCGCATCACCACCCGCTTCGCCGCGGTGCGCCACACGCTCTACCGGCTCGGCGGCCTCTGGACGCTCACCGCACACCTGATGCATCTGGTGCCGGTCGCGATCGGTGACCGACTTTACGATGCGGTGGCCGTACGGCGCAAGCGACTGGCGTCGAGCGCGGCCTGCCCAATGTTCCCGCCGCAGATCCGTGCGAAGTTTCTGCCGTGATCCCGCATGGTTCGCGAGGGAGCAGCGACCGGCGGAAAGTCGCCCTTTGATGCCGCCTGTCTCGATGCCTTCTGCTCATTCGACGTGCGGAGTGCCGCATTCGGGGCAGAAGTCGTCTCCCTTCGCAGCGGAGTAACCACACGCTGTGCATCGGCCAGCGCGGCGGCGATGGGCTCGAGTGAACGAACCAAACAAGAGTCGCCCGCAGATCGCGGCCGGGGCCGCGGCGATCATCCAGAGCGGCACCGACCCGCGATTGCCGGTAAACCCTCGACGCTGCCCACCGGTACTACCGCCGTGATAGGCCGACGCGGTTGGCAACCAACCATCGCCCCTATCCGGCTCTGAAGCGATCGTCACGTCCCACTCAGGGCGTACTCCGGACCAGACGTGCACGGTTCGATTCAGCGGCTCCGACATCGCATCCGTGGACGTTTCGGATTCCCAGTAGAGTCGTCCGTACGCGATGCCAATAACCGTCACGGCATGCGCGTGGTAGTCATAGTCGCCGGCCCCATCCAACAAGGCAGGGTCTCCGTGGTCGTCGCGCGGGTCCGCCCGAATGGAGTATCGCGCGAGCTGCAGATAGCACGGATAGCTGAACACCCAGACGCTGCAGGTGAGCAGCAGCACAAACAAGCTCAGACGCAGCATGAACCGACTCATCGATACGAACTCCACCCGGCAGCGATCATGGCCGCTGAGCTCCACACTCCGGGCAAACACCACCAGCATCGCACGCGTACCCGCACGCCACGCAGCAACCGGAGCGGTGGCGACGCCACTGCTGAAGCGGAGTCCACCACATCCTCATGCATAGCGTGAGTGCGGCAAGCGTGAGCATCCAGAGCGGTAGCCAGACTTCGTACTCGTCCGATGCGCTATGCGATGTGAATGAGTCGTACCTTGCCCGCCCGGGCCAGAACGCCGACGTCTCGGCGGCCGTCCAGTGAAACCAGCGGTCGCGAAAGAACGTCCAACGTCCGTGCCAGTAGGTTGATACGCCCGGTTCGCCGCGGACGAGCACGGAGTAGGCAGAGTGCCGCACATAGATCGTTCCGGTCGAGAATCCGACAACTGTCATCGAGCCAGAGGGATAGTCATCCGGACGCTCATGGGTAAGCCGAAGACCACCCTCGGCGTGCAACCACGGGCTCAAAGCAAAGGCAACAACGACGACGACAAGAAGTACCAGACTCGCCCAGCGTAGAAACCGCCCCATAATCCTTGCCCTCGGTGAACCTGCGACCTGTCGGACGCGGCACCGCTACGCTGGTTCCATGCCCCCCATCGATACCAAGTCCGCCAACCACCGCCGCCTCCGCTTCAATACCCCCGCCGAGGCCGGGGCCGAGGTCCAGCGGCTCGTTGAGGCCGAGCGCGGTGGCCGCCTCACCACCACCGGCAACTGGTCGCTCGGCACCGCGCTCAACCACCTCGCGGTGTGGATCGAGTACAGCTACACCGGCCCGCCCATCCCCACGCCGCCGTTCGCGATGCGGGTACTTCTCCGGCTGATGAAGAAGCGATTCGTCCATGGCCGCCTCACGCCGGGTGTCCGCATCCCCAACGTCGAAGGCGGAACGCTCGCGGCCGAGCCGACGCCACTCGATGACGGCCTCGCCCGCTTCGCCGCGGCGTGGCGACGGCTCGAATCCGAATCCCCGCAGAAGCCCAACATCATCCTCGGCCAGCTCACGCACACCGAGTGGATCCAGCTCAACCTGCGCCACGCGGAACTGCACCTGGGATTCTTCCACACAACCTGAAGTCCCATCGTGGCACCTGTCACCAGACCGGTGTACCAGCGCGCCTCGCGCAGCGTCGACCGAGGTAGAGCAGCGGCGCGCAGGGCCGAATGCACAGCCATCGCTGCACCATCCGCGGCGGTGCTGCGTCACGCACGCCACCACATCAGCCTGGTGGCCGATGTCACGATTCAATCAGGAAACAAGAAGGGCCGGCGCTCGCGCACCGGCCCTCCCACACATCACAAAGAGCTCAAGGCGCCGCTACAAAAGCCGGGG
>JBDZUZ010000024.1:0-30716 GCA_040255445.1 Planctomycetaceae bacterium
GTTCACCAACGTCCGCCTCGTCATCTGGGGCCCCTCCCAGCGACTCGCCGTCGCCATCACCGCACTCGCCTCCACCACCCTCTACACCCACCTCACCGCCGCGCCGAACAGCCCCGCCACTGTCACCGCCGCACAACCCGCCGACCCCACCAACCTCGCCATCGTCTGGACCAGCGGCGACCCCGATGTCGCACACCGCATGACCCTCATGTACACAGCCGCGGCGAACAAGAACGAATGGTTCACCAACGTCCGCCTCGTCATCTGGGGCCCCTCCCAGCGACTCGCCGTCGCCGACAAGGACATCCGCGCCAAGATCGAACAGCTCGCCGCGGCGGGCGTCACCGTCGAAGCCTGCCTCGCCTGCGCCGACTCCTACGGCATCGCCGAAGACCTCCGCGCCATCGAGGGCGTCGAGGTCAAATACATGGGCCAGCCCCTCACCCGCTTCCTCAAGAGCACCGAGTGGAGCGTGATGACCTACTGAGCGGCGAGCATGCGCCGCCGCGGATCGGGGCGGCCGGGCGAAAGCCATTCGCCACCCAATCCCGCTCCGATGAGATGACGCCAGCGCGAAAGGCCCCTCGGATGAAATCGCCGCGTGCCAAGCCCCGGGAGCCATCGAGCAGCTCACCCGACGAAGCGCTGGATCATCCGCCGCTCCTCGTCCGAGAGGCCGGATGCCGCGCGTGATAGAAAGAGATCCGGCCGAAGGTAATCCGCGGCATTCTGCGAGAAGATCGCTTCCTCATGCTCACGCAGTTCTACGTTACTCCGGATGGCATTCAAGAACGCTGCATAGTACTTGCGCCATCCACCCGAAGGCATAGGCATCGGGAAATCGCTTCCATACATAACCTTCTTGTGAAAGGCAAACTCGCCACCCCGCCGGATCGCCGCGGCGAGTTCGTTCGCAAAGCGAGATGCTCTCCCCGCATCGAGCATCTCGATCGCGTGACCGAAATCGGTATACACATTTTCGTACCGGGAGCACAGGTCAACGACCGCGTCGGCCCAGGGGTACCCCGGCGGATCCGTGGCCTCCGCGGCCCGCTCATCGAACCACCGACCGCTCCCGCCCGCGTGACCAAAGCACAATCGGAGGTCGGGAAACCTGTCGAGAGTCTCCCGCCAGTGATCCGGGTTACTGTTCCACCCGGTCATTGCCGACGGTGATACCTGCATCCCCCCCGGCGTGCAATGCGTCATGATCGGGATCTGCCTTGAGTTGCAGAACGAGAACAGTCTCCTGCACCGTCGGTCCAGTTCGGATGCAGATACCGACCGCCCCGGCGCTCGACGCGCCTCCTCATTCCGGTCCGGCCGATACCCGCTCGGTGGATAGAACTTGATACCGATGAAGACATCGTCTTGAAGCACATCCTCAACAACCTCATTGCACTCCGGCCGATAGGGATCAAAGGCTACGAAAGCGACGATGCAACCGCCACTCTGGCGACAGAGCTCTCGTATCCGCCGGATCGCATGTGGATAGGAATAATGCGATGTATCCCCGTACGGATGATCCATGTCCATCATCAGGTGTACAAACAGGCTTACACCAGGACTCGAGTCGCGCAGCTCCTCGGCAAGCGCCTTCTCGCTGCCGAGCAAATGACGCACGAACGCGAGAAACCCTCCGATACCGGCAGCCGCCCCCTCGGCGTGCTCGGCCTCCAACAACACGCGTTCACCAGATGCGTGTACGTCCTTGAGGTACCCGCGCAACCAGTCGCGGGCGGCGGCCGCCCCCAAAGTCTCCAGAGGCGCGCAAACAACCCGTTCCGCCCGGAGCCGCGCCGCTTCCTCCCGAACCTCGCGGAAGCATTCAGATGCGAACGCCTCCTCCGGGACATTGTCGGCGAACCACCCGATAGCCGCCGCCGGATCGGAGCCGGCTTCGCCCGCCCCGCCGGAAGATGCGACCGCCAGGCCCCGGTGTGTACCGGTGCGACGAAACCATGAACCCCGCGTCTCGAGGCTTCGATCGTCGCTGGTCAGCCCGATGAGCACCCAGGCCAGGAACCGCGCAAGGAATCGCGGCGCCCCGCGGCTTCGAGCCACGCCCGACAGCGGGATGTACCTCGCATTGAAGAAATGCGCGTGAACGTCGATGTGCATCAGGTTTCCCCTCCCTTCACCCAACGTACCAAAGTCTCTCCCAATCCGCCCCGTGCGTCCTCCGGACCGCAGCGAAACCTTTGGTACGACTATCAGTAGAGCCTCGCCCGAAGAATCGCGCACAAATCCAAACAAACACCTATTGACACGCCCCGCACAACCCGTCACCTTGCCAAATGATCACAACCCAGACCGAGCTCAACCGTCAACAAACCACGGCAACCAAGTCCGAAGATCCCCAAGCCCCCGCCCCCCTCCCCAACCTCTCCGACCGCGACAAACGCAAGCTCAACGACTACCTCTTCGTCCACAAGGGCGACCTCACCGCCACCGCCCGCGGCTGGGGCTGCCTGGAAGTCGAAGTCATCGCCTACCTCGAGCACCCCCTCATCACTCCCTACCTCGCCGCCCTCGGCCGCCTCAAACGCGAAGCCGACTGCCGCGCCGCCCTCGACACGCTCCGCGAGACCCTCGCCGCCCCCGAACTCACCCCCGCCCACGCCGAACGCCGCCGCGCCGCCACCGCCATCCTCCGCCATCACCAGCAACGCCCCCCGCGAACCCCCCGCGCCCAGCGCCAGCAACCCGCGCCCACCAGGCCGGCCGAGTCGACCGCTCAAACTAACGCCACAGACCGTTCCGCCGAAAACACCCGTCACAGGATCACCCAGAACGCGACAACCACGACCACCGCGGCGAACAACGTCCAACAAACGACGACCGCAGCACACCCCCCGGCAAACCACCACACCGGTGGCTCAAGTTTCGCCGCCCAAAGCGGCGACACTTGAGGCCCTCGCGGCAACAGCGCCCCAAATGCACCGCGGCCCACCAGCCCTCCACCCGCGATAATCCAGCAAGATGACCAGACCCCGCAGAATCGCACTCACACTGCTCATCGCCGCGCTCGCCGGCGCCGGGATCTTCCTCGCCGCGCCCATCATCCTGAAGCGCGCCCCGTTGCTCGGCATCGACCGCGAGAAGTCGCTCGCGCACTTCGAATCAACCAACACCGATGCCCTCGCCTTCCGCGCACTCTTCCCCTCCGCGCAGACCAACAGCGAATACTGGAACGACCGAACCGGCGATCCGATCTGGAACGCCACGGCCAGCAGCGCGGCGGTCGAGGTGAACGCTGTCGCTCCTGTTGTCATGAACGGCAACACCGCGGAAGCCGCCAGCGATCGGTCCCTCCTCATCCACGTGATGCACATCGACCAGGCCGCATCCACCCCCGCGGATACCCGCATCCGCGCTCAGCGGATCTACACACTCCGCGAGCTCGAAGCTCTCCTCGCCGACTGCACCACCGAAGCCGAACGCTTCGCCCGCCTCAGCGCCGACCACTGACAGCACCCCAGGTCGCCCGAATTCAGCCAACCCGTGCCTCAAGTTCCGCCGCCCAACGGGGCGACCCTTGAGGCCGCCCCCTGGCGAGTGCCCAGCGCACGCCGTCACCGATCGTGATCAGAGCTTCACTCTCCGTACGCTCTCACGCTGACTCAGACACCCACAACCGACAGCAACCAACACCCCGATGTCCGCGGCACGCCCGCGCCACGGAAACGCTGCCGCCCGCTCGCGGTCCGCCCTGTACCATCGCGGTGCCATGCTCCTCAACCTCGTTCAAGACGATTTCGAACCCGAAGTCCGCACCCGCGGCACGGTGTACGCCAACACCGGCCGCGTCAAGCGACTCCGCATCGACCGCCAGACACTCGTCTGCCAGGTCCAGGGCTCCCACCTCTACGACGTCATCGCGGAGCTCAACACCGAAGGGGCGGGCTGGGACATCCTCGCGCTCTGCGACTGCCCCTACGCGCAGCAGGCACCGTGCAAGCACATCTGGGCCGCGTTCGCCAAAGCCGGAAACCAGATCGTGTACAAGTGGGGTGTGCCGCCCGTCGGCAACATCCGCCTCTACATAGACCCCGCCGATTTCGAGGACGCCATCGAAGACCCGCGCGGCGCCGCCGCAGCACCATCGCGACGCAGCAAACCCACAGAGAAGCTCCTCGCACGCCGCGAATCCAACCCGGACCGCCCGCGCAAAGAAAAGCCCCCCGCCTGGCAACGCCTGCTAAACCAGGCCCCCGACAACCGCTACTACGGCCGCCCCACCACACCCCGCGGCCCCATCCCGCAGCTCGCCTACATCCTCGATGTCGGTCGCTCATACCTCAACGGCCACCTCACCATCGCGCTCACCCGCCTCTCCGATCTCGCCGCACGCTCCAAACGCACCACCATCACCCAGGCCGACATCCCCCAGATCACCGACCCCGCCGACCGCACTATCTGCGCCATGCTCACCGGCGCCGCCCGCCCCGGCCGCGAATCCGCCTACGGCGTCTACGACCGCAGCGATGCCCCATCGAGCATCTGGCAACTCGACCCCGGTCTCCACAACTTCCTCCTTCCCCTCCTCGCCGAAACCGGCCGTCTCTACTGGGCCCGCGACGATGAATCGCAGCCCGAACCCCTGCGCATCGAAGAGACGCCCTGGGAGCTCGCCATCATCGTTCGCACCGACCCGGCTCCCGACATCGAACGCCACGGACGAACGAGCCGCGCCCCCGATGCACAGCTCCCGCATCATCTCCAGATCGGCCTCGTCCGCGGCGACCACACCATCCCGCTCAGCGAGCCTGATCTCGTCACCCGCCATCTCCCCGCCAACGTGCTCTACCAAAACGCCCTCTCTCCTCTCCAGACGCTGCTGACGGAACGCCACTTCGAGTGGATCACCCGCTTCCCGCCGACCGGCATCCTCCCCCAGCACACCCTCCCACTCATCCGCGCCCTCCAGAAGCGCGGCATCAAAGTTCCCGTCCGCTGGCCCGCCGACTGGCCCATCCCCTTCCGCGCCGACATCCCGCCCCGCCCCACACTCACCATCGGCGCACGCACCGACTACAAGCCCGTCACCCCAACCCTCGATGCCACCCTCGCCTTCCGCTACGCCGACGATGCACGCACCACCGATACCGATGGCCTCTATGTCGAGGGCTCAACGCCCGATGGGCAACCCGCCGTGATCCGTCGCGACCACGACGCCGAACGCACACACGCCGCCACCCTTCACGAACTGGGCGCAAAGCAGGATCGCGACAAGCCCGACCGCGTCACCTTCCCCGCAAAGAAGCTCGGCGGTATCGCCGCCGCGCTCATGTCCCGCGGCTGGGAGATCCGCGGCGAACACGGCCAGTTCCGCACCCCCACCAAGCTCGATATCCGCGTCTCGACCGGCATCGACTGGTTCGATGTCCAAGGGGCCGCCGATTTCGACGGCGCCGCCGTCCCCATCGCCGATCTTCTCGAATCACTCAAACGCGGCGAGACCTTCGTCACCCTCAGCGACGGCTCACAGGGCATGCTCCCCGAAGAGTGGCTCGCGAAACACGCCGCATGGCTCCGCCTCGGCGCTCCCGCCGGAGAGGGCCTCCGCTTCGGACGCGCGCAGCTCTCTCTGATCGACGCCCTCCTGCTCCAGACCCCCGAAGCCACCTGCGATGAACAGCTCGCCGCCGCACGCGCCCGCCTCGCCCAGTTCACTGGCATCCGCCCCGCCGATCCGGCAAAGACCTTCCGCGGCGAGCTCCGCCCCTACCAGCGCACCGGCCTGGGCTGGCTCCGCTTCTTGAGCGAGTTCGGTTTCGGCGGATGCCTCGCCGACGACATGGGTCTGGGCAAGACCGTGCAGATCCTCGCCTTCCTCGCCGACCGCGCGACACCGAAAGCACGCGCCGACGCCGGCCCCTGGCTCCTCGTCGCTCCGCGCTCACTCATCTTTAACTGGCAGCGCGAAGCCGATCGCTTCACGCCGCACCTCCGCACCGCCGACTACACCGGCGCCGACCGCTCCGGTCCGGACTCGGGCTTCAACGGCGCCGACCTCGTGCTCACCACCTTCGGCACACTCCGACGCGACATCGAACGCCTCAGCAAGATCGACTTCGCCGGCGTCGTTCTCGATGAAGCCCAGGCCATCAAGAACGCAACGTCGCAGATCGCCAAGGCGACCAGACTCCTCCGCGCCCGCCAGCGCCTCGCCCTGACCGGTACGCCCGTTGAGAACAGCCTCGACGATCTGTGGTCGATCTTCGAGTTCCTCAACCCCGGCATGCTCGGCTCGGCATCGGCCTTCGCCACGATCGCCCGCGCGGCGGGCCAGCAGAAGGACGCCGCCGACCTCGCCCTCATCCGCCAGGCGCTCCGCCCCTTCATCCTCCGCCGCGCCAAGCGCGATGTCGCCCCCGAACTCCCCGAGCGCACCGAGCAGACCATCCTCTGCGACCTCTCCGGCAAACAGGAAACCCTCTACCGAAGCCTCCAGAAGCACTACCGCGATCAGCTCCTCGGCCGGATCGATCGCGATGGGCTCAACAAGAGCCAGATGCACGTCCTCGAAGCCCTGCTGCGCCTGCGCCAGGCCGCGTGCCACCCCACGCTCATCGAACCCAAGGCAAAGAAGGCCACCTCGGCGAAAGTCGAAACGCTCACCGAGATGCTCGCACAGCTGCAGGCCGAGGGCAACAAAGCCCTCGTCTTCTCGCAGTTTACCTCGTTCCTCGATCTCGTGCAGACAGCGCTCGACGCGGCGGGCGTCCCGTATCTCCGCCTCGACGGGTCGACCAACGCACGCGAGCGTCAGGCTCTCGTCGATCGTTTCCAGACAGGCGACGACTGCCCGGTCTTCCTTCTTAGCCTCAAGGCCGGCGGCGTCGGCCTCAACCTCACCGCAGCGCAGTATGTGTTCCTGCTCGACCCCTGGTGGAACCCCGCCGTCGAGGCCCAGGCCATCGACCGCACCCACCGCATCGGTCAGAACCGCTCCGTCACCGCCTACCGCCTCATCGCCAAGGGCACCGTCGAAGAGCGCATACTCGAACTCCAGGCCACCAAGCGTGACCTCGCCGAAGCCATCGTCGAAGAGCAAGGCCCCGCCCTCAAAGCCCTCACACGCGAAGACCTGGAATGGATCCTCACCTGAACCACATCGGCAACCCGTGCCTCAAGTGTCGCCGCCCAAAATGGCGACACTTGAGCCCAATCCAGCAACGACCCACCTCGCGCGCTTCAATCCTCCCACACCAGCCACCACCCACCACCCATCTCCCGCTCCCACGTCATGTTGCCCCAGAGCTGCGCAGCCCCCGGCATGCCTTTGACCAACAGATCGCCACCACTCCGACCGCCCGTCAATTGCAGCCCCACCGTCCCATCCGGTAACTGCCGCACATTCACGAAACGCATCGCCCCGATCCACATCGACCCCGCATCAACCGGCGCAGTCCCCGCCCGCACCGCCGCCACATGCCGATCGAGCGCAGCCCGATGCAACGCAAACGAAAGTCTGAACGGCCACCCCGTCAGCACGATGCTCGCGAACAACGCAACGCTTACAAGCGCAAGCACCCGCGTCCGCACCCGCAAGGGCACCCGCGGAATCGCCACAAGCAGCACCACCCCGGCAAGTGGCACCACCGCCAGCATCCCGAACCATCTCAAGAAGAACGCAAACCCGCTCACAAATGAGCCCAGCAGCGCTCCACCCGCCAGCACCGCCGCGCAGATCGTCAGCACCCGCGCCAGCGGCGCAAGCTCCTCTCCCCAATCCCGCTCCGGCCGATCCGCCGTGCTCCGCGGATCCGCCGGCTGAAACCCCCGCCCGCACTCCGGACACACGCACTTCCGCGGCAGCCCATCCAGCCCCACTCCCGTCGCACCGATCACCTCCTGCAACGGATACCCACACCGGCGGCAGTACCGCTCTCGCTCATACGTCACAGAGGTCGACATCTTCACCCTCCACAACGCAAGCTGTGCCTCAAGTTTCGCCGCCCCAGCGGCGACACTTGAGCCCGGCTCGGCAACAACCCTCCCCGCGCACCTCAATCCTGCCACACCAAATACCACCCGCCCCCAACATTCCGCTCCCAGTTCGTGTTGTACCACGCCCGCCCTGTGCCGGCAGTGTGCCACACCGCCACGACACCAAAGTCCCGCCCCGAAAACTGAAAGCCCACGCTCCCCCACGGACTCTGCCCAACGTTCCTGATCCGCATGATGCCAACCCACACCGGCCCGGCATCCACCGGCGCTGTCCCCGCCTGTACCCGCAACGCGTACCGCTGCATCGCGCCACGATTGAGCGAGAATGCCATCCGAAATGGCCAAGAAGTCGTGACCACAAGCAGGAAGAGCGCAGCGCTCACGAGCGTCATCGCGCGAAGCCCCGCGACCATCCGCATAGAGGGCGTCGCCGCGGCCACCACAGCCAGGAGCAGCGGAGCCGCCGCCAGCACCGCGGCGATCCACAGCACCACATGGTCACCCGTCACAAAGGAATAGCCGTGCGCGCCCACCGCAAGCGCCGATGCGAACACCGGCGCACCCCATCCGCCCAGGCCCCGCACGCCTTCCCGCTCAGAACCGCGCGTGCTCAACGCATCCGCCGGATCAAACCCCCGCCCGCACTCCGGACACGCGCACGAAGAAGACCCGCTCTCCCCCGCGCCCGATGCCGCGACCGCAACGGCCCCGAACGCATACCCACACCCGCGGCAGTACCGCTCGCCCTGAACGCGCTCACCCCGGACCGTCGCTTCGCTCATCCCCCTCAATGTACCCAACGGCCGGCAAACCACCACGCGTTGACGCCGCCTCATCCATGGATTGCACAGCGCCAGCCGAACCCGATCCGCCCCACCAGCGCATCCTGTAAAGCTGCGAGAGCCCCGCACAGAGGAGACCGCCATGCACCCCACCACCCTCTTCCTCATCGCCCTCTCCCACCAACCCGAACCCACTGTCCAACTCAACAACATCTCCCTCACTCCGCGCACCATCACCGTCGAAGGCTCCACCGCCACCATCGCCGACATCAATCGCGACGGCCACGCCGACCTCCTCACCGCCGGCCGCCGAATCGCCATCGATCTGGGCGACGGCCGCGGCGGTCTCCGCCGCCACAACCGCGCCGATCCCGGCGAGCAGCCCACCGAGCTCGCGCTCGCCGACCTCAACAACGATGGCCACACCGACATCGTCATCGCCAACCACGATGTCCACTACATCACACTGCTGCTCGGCGATGGCCGCGGCGGCTTCACCCCATCACCCCAGTCACCCCTCGCGGTCGATGTCGACCCGCACCCGCACACCGTCGCCGCGGCGGACCTCGACGGCGATGGACACACCGACCTCCTCATCGACCACTCGCCCCGCGGCCGCCGCTCGCCCAACCTCCGCCCCGAAGACGGTGGCGTGCTTGTCATCCGCGGCAGCGCAGACGGCTTCAAAACGCCCGGCACGATCTTCGAGACCGGCGGCATCCCCTACCGCGGCTTCGCGCTCGGCGATCTCAACGGTGATGGTCGACCCGACCTCGCCGCGCCGCACGACAACGACATCGGCATCCTCCTTAACACCAGCAAACCCGGCGCAATCTCCTTCGAGCGCGCAGCCCCGGTCACTGCCGAGACACCTTTCGCCGTCCGCATCGCCGACCTCAACGCCGATGGCAGACCCGACATCATCTCCGCGTCCGGCGAAGACTCCGCCGCGATCCAGATCTTCCTCGCCGATGACCGCGGCGGCTTCGCCCCCGCCCCCAACTCCCCCATCCGCCACGCCCGCGGCGGCAAGAACATCATCATCGCCGACTTCAACGGCGACGACATCGCCGATGCAGCGGTCGCCGCCTACCGCTCCGACCGCACCCTCATCATCCTCGGCAGCGCGACCGCGCTGACCACAACCACCATCCCCGCCGGTACCAATCACCCCTGGGCCCTCGCCGCCGGCGACCTCAACAACGACGGCGCTGACGACATCTTCATCGCCGCCGAAAACGCCCGCGAAGCCCGCCTGTACCTGACCCATGTGCCTCAAGTTTCGCCGCGCTAGCGGCGACACTTGAGCCGGTCACGCAGCCACCGCCCGATCCGATGCTCCCCTTCGAGTCTCACTCACCCGTTCTTGAGCGACGCCATATCAATACAGAACCGGTAGCGCACATCACCCTTGAGCAGCCGCTCGTATGCCTCGTTGACCTGCTGCATCGCGATCACCTCGACATCGGAGGTGATGTTGTGCTTGCCGCAGAAGTCGAGCATCTCCTGCGTCTCCTTGATGCCGCCGATCAGCGAGCCCGACAGGCTCTTGCGGCCAAACAGCAGCGCGAACGAGCTGACCGGGAGCGGCTTCTCGGGAGCGCCCACCAACGTCAGCGTGCCCTCGCGCTTCAGCAGCCCCAGGTACGCGTTGATGTCGTGCTCCGCCGACACCGTGTCGAGAATGAAGTCGAAGCTCCCCGCGTGCTTCCCCATCTGGTCCGCATCTTTGGAGATCACCGCCTCGTCAGCGCCAAGCTGCTTCGCATCCTCGACCTTGCTCGGCGAGGTCGTGAAAGCGACCGTGTGCGCCCCCAGCGCGTGCGCGAACTTGACGCCCATGTGACCCAGGCCGCCCAGGCCGACGACACCGACCTTCTTGCCCTTGCCCACGCCCCAGTGCTTCATCGGCGAGTAGGTGGTGATGCCGGCGCAGAGGAGGGGCGCTGTTCCCGCGAGGTCGAGGTTCTTCGGCACGCTGAGGCAGAAGTGCTCATCGACGACGATGCTGTCGGAATAGCCGCCGTAGGTGACGGGCGCAGCGCCGTGCTTGTCGGGCGAGTTGTACGTAAATGTCCCGTTCGGGCAGAACTGCTCCATGTGATCTCGGCAGTTGGGGCAGCTCCGATCCGAATCGACCAGACACCCGACCGCGGCCAGATCCCCGGCCTTGAACTTCGTGACCTTGCTGCCAACCTTGGTCACGCGGCCGACTATCTCGTGGCCGGGGACACAGGGGTACACGGTCGGCATCACACTCGCCCACTCGTTCCGCACCGTGTGCAGGTCGGAGTGGCAGATGCCGCAGAACAGGATCTCGATCTGCACATCCCGCTCGGTCGGCTCACGGCGGTTGATCTCGGCCCTGGCGAGGGGCGAGGTGGCGCTGCTGGCGGCGTAGGCCTTGCTCTTGTACATGCGTGGACTCCCGGTAGCGTTGGTGATGGGACTGACCGACCCGGTCGAGCGGACAGTAGGATGCCATACCCTTTCGCCGCTCACCAGATAGACTGGCGCCATGCGGCCGAGGCTCGCGGCGTCCATAACGTTCTGCCTTCTGCTGGGCGCGGTGGCTCAATACCTCCTCGCCGCTGGGCTCTCGCTCTGGGCGCCGGTCGCGCGAGCCGCCGGGGACTCCGGTCTGCGCGTGCGGGCGTGGCGCGATTCAAAGGGGGGACCGCGTGACTGGGGCCGACCTCGTGACCGGGCAGGTCGCCGGGCCGAGGCGTTTGCACTCCAGATGTGGCCGGAGCTCACGGGCGAACTCACCGATTGGAGGCAGGAATACCAGCTTCAGTACTGGGAGCGACCCGGCATCACCATCGCTTCCGGCGATGTGATGTTCAGCGGCTTCTCCGCGGAGCAAGGCGCGACCGCTGCGAAATGGACCGCACAGCGCTACGCCGCGGGATGGCCGGTGCGGTCGACCGCGACCATGGTGAGCGGCCCCGGACGGGCCGCGGACGGCCTCGTTCTCCCGATGTCTTGGGCGTCGAAGGACCGCTCGCAGCTCGCCATCACCAACTTCCCGCCAGCACCGGCGATCCAGGCGGTCGTGCCCCTTCGCCCGCTGCCACTCGGAACCGCCATCAACACGCTCGTCTTCGCCTCCCCGCCCCTCGCGGTCATCGCGTTCCGTGCTGCACGAACCGCCCACCGCCGGAAACACAGCCTCTGCGTTCACTGCGGTTACAACCGCAGCGACCTGCCGAGAGAAGCGCCGTGCTCAGAGTGCGGCACCGTCAACTTCCCGAATGCCTGACTCTTCCCACTCCGTGCCTTCGTGCCTCTGTGCCTCCGTGCCTTCCTCAATGCGGCTTTGCCTTGTCACCCACCAGCGGCGCGGCCTTGCGGACATCGCCGACGAGCTCGATCGTGCCGCAGTCGATGCACATGTTGGACTCGACGCGGACATCGTTGGTCTTCATGGTGAGGAACTTGGTGTTGGCGGGACGGAAGGTGAGACCGAAGGAGCCGAGGGACCCGGATTCCAATTTCGAGCTGCCGCAGCGGATGCACACTTTCTGGTTCATGGGGACAGGATAGCGACAGTGCGGGTCTGTCAGTGTCTCCAAGGCACGACCACCAGGGATCCTGACCTCTCGAAGCCTCGCGAGGAACTGCAACCGCGACAGGCACCATCACCGCCGCGGGGAGCTGGTGGGCTCGCCGACGAGCTCCGCGGCTCCGATATACATCGAGCCCGTGACACCGGCAATCTCGACCCGGAGCGGCGCCTGCGTGGCGACAGCGCCGCCGCCCATGAACCAGGGTCGGCCTTCGGGAACGAGGATGAGAAGGCCTTGTGCAGAGCCCATCGCGGCGAAGTCGTCGCTGATGGGGCGGTAAGGCGTGATGCCGAAGGTGCGCTCGATCTGCGCGGCGGCATAGCGGACGGTGCTGCTCGTGGGGACGGCGATGCCGATCTCGCTGATGTTGAGGATGGAGACGGGGTCGGGGTCGGGGTTGTGCGGCGGGGTGCGTGTGAGCAACTCGGCGCGGGCGATGAACTCGACGATGTTTCCGGCGGGGTCGAGGAAGTAGACGGCATCGGCGTCCCAGTCATCGAAGCGGACGACATCGTCGCCGTCGGCCGTCTGCTGGAGCGGAGTGTGCTGCGCGAGGCGGTCTCGGGCGGCGGTGACTGTGCCGGGCGGGATGTTGCAGGCGAAGTGGTGCGGGACGGCATCAGCGGCGAGGACGAAGGTCATCCGCGACTCTCCCACGCGAAGGCGGATCCGCTTCCGGTCGGAGTCGATGACCGTACAGCCGAGCACGCGGCGGTAGAACTCGGCGATGCCGGTGAGTGTGGCGACCGGGAGACTGATGCTGCGGATGAGCATGCGTGCGGGAAAGCGGGGGTTACTGGTGCGCTGCTGTGTACGCGAAGCGGGAGAGGCGGCCCTCGCGGGCGAGCGTCGATGCGACATGGAGGAACCGCTGCTGGCCGTCGAAGGTCGTCGGGCCTTCGATGCGTTGCAGTTCTTCGGCGCGCTGGGCGCGGGCGTTGTGCCAGGCGGAGGCGACAGCAGCGACGGCTGGGGTCAGGTCCTCGGATTGGAGCAGCCGCAGGCCTGCTTGTTCGATGGCCTGCTCGTTCACGCCGCGGGGGACGAAGAGGAAGAAGCCGATCGAGCTGCGGATCGCGATCTCGCTGCTCGCGAGCGGCCCGGTCACGACGATGGGGTCGACGAAGACCACTCGCCCGCCGGGGCGGATAAGCCGTCGCCATTCGCGGATGACGGCATCGCGATCGGGGAGGTGGTTGATAGCGTCGATGCAGATCACAGCATCGAACGAAGCGTCCTCAAAGGGGAGCGCAGCACCGGCGTCGACGACCTGGAAGGAAGCGCGGGCCGGGTCGATGCCGCGGGCCGCGGCCGCGCGGCTGGCTGTGGCGATGCCGGCGGCGTTGATGTCAACGCCGACCACCGAGGCGCCGGTCTGGGCTGTGATGCGGAGCGTCGGGCCGCCGGAGCCGCAGGCGACATCGAGCACTCGCTTCTGCGCGACATCGGCGCCGAGCGCGAGGCGAGTGATGAGCGCATCGTGCTCCGTAGCCGTGGTCCAGCCGTTCTGGCCGATCTCCTCACCCCACACCTCGCGGCGGATCGCCGCGTAGAGCGCTTCGTCGAAGCGGCCGTAGGTCGAGTCATACAGGTCGACAGTGGTGCGCGGCGTGTGATCGGAGGGCATGTGCGCAGCGTACCACGCCGCGGCCGGTGGAATCGTCGCGCCGGCACAACTGCCCGGGTGGTATGGCCGGGGCCGCCCCGGGGGTCTAGGGTGCTTTCATGATCAATACGCTTCGCACCGTTCTCATCGCGGCGGTTCTGCTGCTGCCGCGGGTCGCTTCCGCTCAGCCCGAACCAGCGACCGAACCCCGCGCGGAACGACAGCCGCTTGTCGTAGCGACCAAGGAGGCCCCGCCCTTTGTGATCGAGACCGACGGGGAGGTCCGCGGCCTGAGCATCGACCTCTGGAAGCGCGTGGCCGACTCACTCGGCCGCGAGTTCGAGTTCCGCGTGATGTCGCTCGAGGAGTCGCTGAGCGCGGTGCAGAACGGGAACGCGGACGCCGCGGTGGCCGCGATCAGCATCACGCCGGACCGTGAGGAAGCGATGGACCTGTCCCACGGGTACTTCACGAGCGGGCTGGGGATCGCGGTGTCTGCGGACACCGAGGGGAGCCCGTGGCTGCGCGCGGCGGGGAACCTCTTTACCTGGGGCTTTGCTTCGGCGGTGCTCGCGCTGGCGGTGCTGCTGCTCGTCGTCGGCGTGCTCGTCTGGTTCGTGGAGAGCCGCGGGAACGAGGAGCAGTTCCAGAAGGATCCCAAGCGCGGGATCGGCGATGGATTCTGGTTCGCCGCGGTGACGATGACGACGGTCGGGTATGGCGACAAAGCTCCGCGGACGCTGGCGGGGAGGGCGCTCTCGCTGGTGTGGATGTTCGCCTCGATCATCGTGATCTCGGCGTTCACGGGCGCGATCGCATCGTCGTTGACGGCGGCGGAGATCGCGGGCACTGTGCGGGGTGTGGACGATCTGCGGAGCGCGCGGGTCGGAACGATCGGGCAGTCGGCGAGCGATGCCGCGCTGCGCGGCCGCGGCGTGACCGCGCGTCGGTATGACTCGGTTGAAGAGGGTCTGCGGGCGGTCGCCGAGGGACGCATCGACGCCTTCGTGCACGACTGGCCGATCCTGCAGTACCAGATCATGCAGGACTTCCCGGGCGAGGTGCGGGTGCTGGAGGCACGCTTCGAGCCGACGCAGTATGCGATCGCGCTGCCCAACGGATCGGAGCTGCGCGAGCCGATCAACCGCGCGATCCTGGAGATCACGCGGGAGCCGGACTGGGGGGAGGTTGTCGCGGGGTATCTAGGGAAGTGATCCCCGCCGCGCTGAAGGGCCGCCTGTTGTATCGTGCATTGTATGAGCGATCCGTACACCCGCGAGTTCGAGCTTGCCCGCATCGTCATCGACATCCCGGTGGCGTGGGGTGAGATGGATGCGCTGGGGCATGTGAACAACGTGGCGTACTACCGGTATCTGGAGTCGGCTCGGGTCGATTACTTGCGGCGGGTTGGATACGAGCGGCTGGGCGGGGGCGGCAGCGCCGCGCATGACCGCGGCGGGTCCGCGGGCATCGGGTTCATTCTGCAGTCGGCATCGTGCCGGTTCCGCAGGCCGGTGGTGTTTCCGGACACGGTGCGGGTGAGTGCGCGGTGTACGGCGATCGCGGAGGATCGGTTCACGCTGACGCACGTGGTCATGAGCGCTGCGCAGGGTGCCGCGGCGGCGGTTGGGGAGAGCGTGATCGTGAGTTATGACTACGCGCGGGGGTGCAAGGCGCCGCTGGATGCAGCGCTCGCGGCGGCGATGCGGGAGCTTGATGGGGTCGCGTGAGTGGCTGGGGTGATCAGAGGGCCGCGCTGTCGCTCGTAGTCGGTGCGGATGGCGCGGACGGGGTGTCGAGTGCGGCGATCCATTCTGCGCAACGCACCTGACCCTTTTTCTGGCCGACGCGCTGATAGGCGGCGATCGCGCGGAGCCAGTAGTTGCGGGCGTCCTCGGGCCGGCCCCGGGCGAGGGCGACTTCGCCGAGGTTCGAGAGCTTGGTGGCGGCGATCGCATCGGCGCCGATCCGCTCAGCGATCGCGAGTGATTCGAGGTACATGGCCTCGGCTTTGGCGAGGTCGCCGCGTTTCTCGGGGATGAGGGCCAGGTTGCCGATATCGCGGGCGATGCCCTCATCGTCCGCCGCGGCGCGGTCGAGCGCGAGCGCGTGCTCGAAGTGGCACTGTGCTTCATCAAGATCTTCGCGGAAGAAGGCGATGAGACCGAGGTTGTTCCACGCGCGGGCCGCGGCGGGCGATCGAGACAGGCCGGTCTCGCTCAGGATCTCGAGTCGCCGGCGGGCGAGTCGCTCGGCTTCATCGCGGTCCTCGGTGCGGAAGAAGAACTGGAAGCCAAGGTAGAGGAGACGGATGTCGCGGGTGCGGGGCAGGGCATCACGCAGGAGCGCGGCGGCCGCGGCGGTGTTTCCCGAATCCGCGGTGGCGACGGCTTGCTCGACGAGGTTGCAGACCGCGCGGTCAGCGCCGGTGAGTTCGGCCGCGGCAGCGCGGAGGCCGGCGAGTGTGTCGGGGGAGAACAGGCTGTCTTGCGGCTCGGTCATGTTCGAGTGCGTTTGGGTGTGATCAGCCGGTTGCGGTCAACGGCATGAGGTCAGAGTTGCCGCACGATACGGGCGGGGTTGCCGACGGCGACGACGTTGGGCGGGATGTCGCGGATGACGACTGCGCCCGCGCCGATCACGCTGTTCTCGCCGATGGTGACGCCGGGGCAGACGATGACGCCACCGCCGAGCCAGACGTTGTCGGCGATCGTGATGGGCTTTGAGCCCTCCCACTTCGCGCGGCGCGGCTCGGGCTCGATCGGGTGGGTCGCGGTGAGGAGCTGGACGTTGGGACCGATCTGGACATCTGCGCCGATGGTGATCTTCCCGACGTCGAGGGCGATGAGGCCCCAGTTGGCGAAGGTGCGGGCGCCGATGTGGATGTTGAAGCCGTAGTCGCAGCGGAACGGGGGGCGGATGGTGGCGCCGTCGCCGAGCGTGCCGAGAAGGTCTCGGAGGATTGCAGCGCGGCCGGCGTGGTCGGCGCCGGGGAGGGCGTTGAAGCGGGCGGTGAGCTCGGCGGCGCGGTCGGCGTGGCGGAACATCTCATCGCCGCCGGCGATGTACTGGTCGCCGGCGAGCATGCGCTGCCAGTGGGAACGGTGGTCTTCCAGATATGGGTCGGTCATGACCGTCGAGGATAGTGCGGCTGCGTGACCGGGCCCTGGCGAGCCCGTCGCGAGAGATGTGCTCTTCATGTAGCTCGGTTGCGCGGTGTCGCGGCGTTGCCCGCGCTATGACACTGATGCACCCATGTTCGGATCACGCCAGCCAGCTGATGATTCCGCGCGGATCAACCGCATGGTTGATGAGCAGATCATCGCCCGCGGCATCCGCGATGAGCGGCTGATCGCCGCGATGCGGGCGGTGCCGCGGGCGGCGTTTGTGCCGGAGGGTCTCCGCGATGCGGCGTACGACGATCGGGCCCTGCCGATCGAGGCGGGGCAGACGATCTCGCAGCCGTACATCGTTGCGCTCATGACCCGGGCGCTGGAGATCCGGCCGACCGATCGGGTTCTGGAGGTTGGCGCCGGGTCGGGGTACGCGGCTGCCATTCTCGGTCGGCTCGCGGCGGAGGTGTACGCGGTGGAGCGGCACGAAGAGCTGGTCGCGCTGGCGGCGGAGCGGATGCGGACGCTCGGGTACAGCAATGTCTACATCAGGCAGGCCGCGGATGGGTTGGGCTTGCCCGAGCATGCGCCGTTCGACGCGATCTCGGTTGCGGCCGGGGCGCCGCGGATCGCCGGTTCGCTGTGCCGACAACTCGCGATCGGCGGGCGGCTGGTGATGCCGGTGGGTGCATCGCGGGTGGACCAGCAGCTGGTGCGGGTGCGAAGGACCGGCGAGGATGCGTACACGGAGGAGCGGCTGGGGAGCGTGCACTTCGTGCCGCTGATCGGGAGGGAGGCGTGGCCCGGGGGTGATGCGCCGGACACGCCGTGATCGCCGCCGCGGCTGTATCCATTGCTGGCCGGCAACGCACCAACGATTCATCAATAGCGGTTCAGGATCGCCTCGAAGAGCGCGATGCGTTGTTCATCATCGAGCACCGCGTAGAGGCGGCGGGCCAGCTCGTGACGCTGCTCCTGCGTGGGACGGAGCTGGGACTCGCGGATGTAGTCGATGACCGCAGCGCGTAGTTGCACGCGCTGCTCGGGGGTCGGCTCCGCGAGCTCGTAGATACGTTCGAGCCGCTCCTGGAAGGGGCGGAGGGTTCGCTCGAAGGCGAGGCGGAGTTCGGTCTGGAAGAGCGTGCGGGTCAGGCGGGGGCGGATGGTCGCCGCATCGACATTGGCGCGGCGGGCCTCCGCGGCTTCCCACGCCGACCAGTAGTCTTCGATCAGGCGGGTGAACTGGGCCTGCTGGTTCATGTCGAGCACCGCGCTGAGCGGCTTGAGTAGCGGGAAGCGTTCTTCGCGGTCTTCGAAGAGGCCGTGCAGACGTTCGTAGAAGCCGAGCGCGGCCTGGTTGTCGCCGGCGCGAATGGCGTCGGTTGCTTCGCGGACGAGGTCGATATTCTCGACGAGCATGCGGTTCAGGCGGCCGCCGCGGTCCGCGATGATCTCGCGGGCCTGCTCGCGGATGTGCGGCGGGAGCAGCATGATCTCGATCGCGGCCTCTTCGGGCCGGCCCTCGAGCATGATGAGGCGGCCCTGCGCATCGTGGCGGACGAGCGTGTTGGCGACGTTCTCGGGGACGACCGGGCCGCGGAGGGCATCGGCATCGTCTGGCTGGGCGTGTGCGAGGGGCTGGGCGAAGAGAGTGAGCAGCGACACCACGAGCGCGGTGGAGGTCTTCATGCGGCCATACTACCGCGCACGAGCTTGATTCAGGGACGGGCTCAGCGGGGGTCAGGATCGCTTGAACTGGATGCGCTCGGGCTTACATCGCGGGGCCGGACGGGCATTTGGACTTCGCCGTAGCGCATGAAGATGGGGACCATGGGGCCGTTGTAGCCGAGGAACCGCGGCGGGCCGGTGCGTTCGTACTCGTCGTTGTGCTCGGTGAGCCAGGCGGCGAGCTTGTCGAGGCCATTTTCGAAGGTGGCATCGTTGTACCCGCCGCGGACGCCGACGCTGGCGAAGAGCTGCTTGTCGACATCGCGGACCTCGACGGGGCCCTGTTCGCCGGTGTTGCCGAGCTGGGTCGAGCGGTAGAGGAAGGCCATGGAGGTCATTCTGGCATTGTCCGGCGATGCGTCTTCGTAGCCCATGTCGACAGGGGCGGTCATCGCGATGTCGTTGGTCTTGATGTGCTGGAAGAGCTCCCAGAACATCGGGTTCATGCCGCGGCCGTTGACATCGGTCTGATCGACGACCGCAGCCCGGTAGACCGGGTATTCGCGGAGCTCGACTTTGCCGACGGGGGTGAGTTGCGGCCAGCCTTCCGGCGTGGCGGCGGACTTGATGTACCAGGTCCCGCCGGAGAAGCGGACGCAGCCGGCGGTGACGCCCAGCCCCAGAAAGATGCTCAGGAGCAGGAGGCCCTTTAGATACAGCATGCGACGTCCTTTGCGTGTGCGGGTCACGCGTGGGATTCGCGGGGGGTTGGCGGTGGGATTCGGGAGCGGGTTAGAGGGCGACGCGGGAGAGTTCGCGGTGCTCAGCGCCCGAGTCGGTGAGGACGCTGCGCATCAGGGCGATGTGCGTGACCTCGAAGGGGCCGAGGGCCGCCGCGGCTTCATCGTCGAGCGGGGCGGTCCAGCGTTGTCCGCTGCCGGGGAGGCGGCGGATGGTCAGGTGCGGGAGGAAGCGGTCCTGGTCCTTCTGCTTCGCGGTGCGGGCGAGGCGGAGGACGAGGCGGCGGTGGAGTTCGAGGAGGGTTGGGTCGGGTGCGCACTCGATCGCGATGACGCGGGCGTGGGCGGGCTTTGGGAGCGCGATGATCCTGGTTGGTGTGAGGGTGAAGGGCGGGAGGCCGGATGCGCTGCGGGCGACGGACTCGGAGATCGTGTCGAGTTCGCGCGGGTCGGCGGGGCCGATGAAGTGGATGGTGAGGTGGAGCTGGTCGGCGGGGCTGGCGCGGCCGGGGGCGGTGTCATCGATGAGGGAGAGGGCAGCGCGGGTCCAGGCCGCGGGCGGGTAGGCGGCGATGAAGAGGCGTTGGGGTGTGTGTTTGGGGGAGGGCATGCGCTGTGCGCGCAGTGTAGCGGAGCGGCGCGTTGCATCCGGTGTCGGCAGATCGCGCGAGTAAGGTGTGCAATGCGCGGTGGGGCGCGTGGTAGCCACCGAGATCCAGAGCGATCTCGGTGGCACGCCCGATCGATCTCGGTGGCACGCTTAGAAGTTGGGGGTGGGCGCGCGGAAGTCGTCGAGGTTGACGGAGCGGAAGTAGTCGATCGTCTTCTTGAGGCCGTCCTTGAGCTGGACGGTGGGCTCCCAGTTGAGCTTGGCCTTGGCGAGGCGGATGTCGGGCTGGCGCTGGGTGGGATCGTCGGCGGGGAGGGGGCGGTGGACGATCTTGGACTTCGCGCCGGTGAGTTCGATCACGTGCTGCGCGAGTTGCAGCATGGTGAACTCGTAGGGGTTGCCGATGTTGACGGGGCCGACGAAGTCGTCGGGGCCGTTCATCATCGCCATCATGCCGTTGATGAGGTCGTCGACGTAGCAGAAGGAGCGCGACTGCGTGCCGTCGCCGAAGATGGTGATGTCGGCGCCGGTGATGGCCTGGCGGATGAAGTTCGATACGACGCGGCCATCGAAGGGGTGCATGCGCGGGCCGTAGGTGTTGAAGATGCGGATGACGCGGATGTTGACCTTGTTCATCCGGTGGTAGTCGAAGAAGAGCGTCTCGGCAGCGCGTTTGCCCTCGTCGTAGCAGGCGCGGGGGCCGATGGGGTTGACGTTGCCGCGGTAGCCCTCGGGCTGGGGGTGGACTTCGGGGTCGCCGTAGACCTCGCTCGTCGAGGCCTGCAGCACCTTGGCGCGGCAGCGGCGGGCCATGCCCAGAATGTTGATCGCGCCCATGACCGAGGTCTTCATGGTCTTGATCGGGTTGTACTGGTAGTGACCGGGCGCGGCGGGGCAGGCGAGGTTGTAGATCTCGTCGACCTCGAGCCAGAGCGGGTGGGTCACATCGTGGCGGATGAGTTCGAAGTTGGGCTTGCCGAGCAGGTGGGCGACGTTGTTCTTCTGGCTGGTGAAGAAGTTGTCGACGCAGATGACGTCGTGGCCCTGGGCGACAAGGCGGTCGCAGAGGTGGGAGCCGAGGAAGCCGGCGCCGCCGGTGACGAGGATCCGACGAATCTTCATGACGCTTCCCTGCTCCTGTTGCCGGCGCGCGATCGGCCGCGGCCCGGGTGAATCACTTCTGCTCGCAGAGCCACTTTCCGTACCAGGCGATCGCTTCGGCTGGTTTCCACTTGGGCCGCCAGCCCAGACCGGTCTGCGTGGCGGACATGTCCGCCTGGGTGAAGTCCTGATAAAAAGCCCGGATGGACTCGGGCATGTCGAAGTAATCGGTCGGACGGTCGGCCGGGCTCAAGCCCATCGAGCCGCGGAGGGCATCAACGATCTGGTTGAAGCTGGTGGCGACGCCCGAGCCGAGGTTATAGACCCCGGGCTTGAGGCGGCCGGCGGGGAGGTCGCCGAGGCCGGCCGCGGCGATGGTGCAGTCGACGACATCATCGACGAAGACCTGGTCGCGGGACTGGGAGCCGTCGGTGAAGAGGCGGGGGCGCTTGCCGTCCATGAGCTGGCGGGCGAGTTGGAAGATCATCGAGGCCATCTTGCCCTTGCGCGATTCGCCGGGGCCGAAGACGTTGAAGTAGCGGAGGCCGACGATGTGCGGGTCGTGGGCGGCTTCTTTGGCGAGGCGGCGGTGCTCGCACTCCATGAGCCACTTGCTGAAGCCGTAGACGTTGTCGGGGCGGCCGGCGGCGGTGGTCGGGAAGGGCTTCTTCTCGCGGGCCTGGGGCGGGGTGCCGTAGGTTGCCGCGCTGCTGGCGTAGACGAGCGGGGTCTTCTCGTGGATCGCAGCGCGGAGCATGGGGACGAAGCCGGTGGTGTTGATGCGGAGCATCAGCGGCTCATCGGCGACGGTGGTGTCGGTGATGGCGCCCAGGTGGAAGATGGCGCGGGGCTTCTCGCGGTGGATCGCTTCATCCCAGTCGATGGCGTCGTAGGACTCGGCGATGACGCTGCCGCTGAAGTGGGCGAGGCCCTTGCGGTCGAAGCTCTCGATGATGTTGTTGAAGGAGCCGGAGCGCATGTCGTCGATCACGATGATGCGAGCTTCGGGATCGCGGACGACCAACTCCGCGGCGAGATTGCTGCCGACGAAGCCGGCGCCGCCGGTGACGATGTAGCAGGGCGCCTGGGCCATGGCCGAAGGGTACTCCCCGCGCGTGCAGCGCGGTCAGGGTTTGGGCGGGATCTTGAGGACCTGGCCGATCTTGATGTCGTCCTCGGAGCGGAGGCTCGAGCGGTTGGCCTGATAGATGATGGATGCGAGCGACGGGTCGCCGTAGAGGCGCTGCGCGATGCCCGAGAGCGTGTCGCCGCGTTGCACGGTGTATTCGCTGTAGGTGGCGGTCGCTGGCGGCTGGGGCGTTGGGGGCTCGGCGGGGACGCCCTGAATGTTGTCGGGGTCTTTGGGGACCCGGATGACGCGGCCGGGGCGGAGGCGCTCGGGGTCGACGAAGGGGTTGGCCCGGGCGATGGCGCCGGAGAGACGGGAGTTGCCGTAGTACTTGCGCGCGATGGAGGCGAAGGTTTCGCCGCGTTGCACGGTGTGCTCGGTGAACTGCGGCGGGACTACGGCGGGGGCGGGCTGCGGGGGGCGAGCGGCCGGCGGGTTGGCGGCGGGGGTCGGCGTTGGTGTGTTGGTCGGACTCGTGCCGCGGAGCACGACAGGCGGGGCGACTTCGGTGACCGGCGGCCTGGGGTCGCGGGCGAGATCAGCCGTGTCGTCGACTTCGACAGGGACGGGCTGCGCGGAGATGCCGGGGTCGCTGACCGGCCACCACCAGTAGACGCCGATCCAGAACGCGACGAGCGCGAACAAGAGGATCGAGAGCCTGCCGGCGTTGCCGTTCACGGGGCGTCTCCCTGTGCGTGTCGATCGCGTTCACGCCAATGACCGGGCGTGGCGCGGTCGGATCGTCAGGCCGTGGCCGCGGTGGCGGGCACATCCTCCTCGGCGGGTGTGCCTTCCTTGCGACGGGACCAGACGATCGGGGCCGCGACCGCGACGGAGGAGTAGGTTCCGACGAGGAGTCCGGCGGTGAGTGCGAAGGCGAAGGCACGCATGCCCTCGCCGCCGACGAAGTAGAGGATGATGCAGGAACCCAGGGTGGTGCCGCCGGTGATGATCGTGCGGCTGAGGGTCTGGTTGATCGAGGTGTTGATGATCGATGCGGAGGCGTGGGTGAGCTTGCCCTTGTTCTCGCGGATGCGGTCCATGATGACGACGGTGTCGTTGAGCGAATAACCGGCGATCGTCAGGAGCGCGGCGAGGAGGTTGAGGTCGATCTTGAAGGGGAGGAGCATGGCCCACTGCGCGAAGCCGCGGGTGGAGTCGTGGTCGTAGAGGATTTCGCAGAGCGCGATCAGGCCGACGACGGTGAGGACGTCGTGGACGAGTGCGATGATCGCGGCCATGCCGTAGCGCGGGGTCTTGAACCGCACCCAGATGTAGATGCCGATGAAGAGGAAGCTGAGCACGACCGCCGCGATCGCCTGAGCGCGGAAAGTCGCGGCGATAGCGGGGCTGAAGTTGTGCACGCTGGCCGGGGTGACGGGCGTGGTCAGGGCCTGCTGGACGAGTTGCCACTCGCGGTTGCGGACCTGCGTCTCCCACTGGGCCGGGTTCTCGAAGAGGCTGACGGCGTCGTCGCGGACGACGAGCGCGAGTGATGTGACGGCCTCGGGGGTGCCGCCGATCACGAAGAGTTCGCGCTGGCGTGCGAGTGTGTCGGAGAACTCGGTGGTCTCGCGGGTGCGGCGGAGGCGGTCGCGGATCGTGTTCAGCGGCTGGGGCGGGTCGATGTTCTCCATCACGATGGCGACGCCGCCGAGGAAGGGCGTCACATCGTTGCGGACGGTCGGGCGGTCGATGTCGGCGCCCAGGATGGGCCGCTCGATGGGGAAGACAGGCGCTTCGCGTGCGGGGAGCTCATCACCGACGAAGGAAATCGGCGGCTGGACCTCGAGCTTGTCGGCGAACTTCTCGATGATCGCCGCGACGATGGTCTCGGCGTTGGTGGCGACGGTCTTGATGACGAAGCGGTCGGAGGTCACGCCGTCGGCCTGGGGCTCGATGGGGAAGACGGAGGCGGACTTGAGCAGGGAGAGCTGCGCGCTCTGCGGGTTGGCGGCGGCGATCTCCTGGACGCGCTGGTCGACCTCGGGGCGGGGCATGGTGCCGGGCGAGCCGTCGGCGCCGGGCTTGAACTGCAGGGTGACCTGCGTGCCGCCGCGGAACTCGTTGTCGAGCATTTCCTCGCCGCGGGTTGCGACCATGACGAGGCCGAGCACGACGTAGGCGGTGGAGATGAGGAAGAAGACCTTGCGCCAGCGGAGCCAGTTCCAGTTGGGCTCGAGGGCCTTCTGGAGGCCGGGGATGGCGGTGGGCAGCATGGCGCTGCTGCGCCAGCCGGCGTCGAGGGCGAGCGTGAAGATAAGGCGGCTGATGACGAGGGCGGAGAAGAGGGTGGAGACAACGCCGATGCCCATGGTGATCGCGAAGCCGCGGATCTCGGGGGTGGCGGTGTAGTAGAGGACGACGCAGACGATCAGGTTGGTGACGTTGCCGTCAACGATCGAGGAGAGGGCCTTGTCGAAGCCGAGGCGGACGGCCTTTTTGAGGTCGACGCCGCGGACGGTCTCCTCGCGGATGCGCTCATAGATGAGCACGTTCGAGTCGACGGCCATGCCGAAGGTGAGGATGACGCCGGCGATGCCGGGCATCGTGAAGGCGGCCTTGCTGATGGCCATCGCGCCGAGGATGAGCACGGCGTTGCAGGCGAGGGCGAGGACGGCGACGACGCCGAAGCCGAAGTAGTAGACGATCATGAAGCCGGCGACGAGGATGAGGGAGACGATGCCGGCGAAGAGGCCCTTCTGGAGGTTGTCGTAGCCGAGCTGGGGGCCGACGGCGTTGCGGCTGATGGGGTTGGGGCTGAGCTTGGCCTGGAGCGCGCCGCCGCCGAGGACGCGGACGACGTACTGGATTTCCTCCTCGGAGAAACGGCCCGTGATCTGGCCGGAGGAGGAGATCGCGCTGTTGAGCGTGGGCGCGGTGTAGACCTGGTCGTCGAGGAGAATGCCCATGGGCTTGCCGACGTTGGCGCCGGTGAGCTGTCCCAGCAGGCGTGCGCCGCGGGGGTCCATGGTGAAGTCGATGGCGGGGAGGCCGAGGGGATCGACGCCGCGGCGGGCGGATGCGACCGACCACTCGCCCTCGGCGGGCGTGAGGCGGGTGTTGCGGGTGTCCCAGGCGAGGATGTAGTAGTCGCCGGCGAAGGACTCACCGATCAGGCCGTAGCTGCTCGCGAAGTACTCGGCGGCGTAGTCGGGCTGGGAGAGCAGGAGTTCCGCGCTGCTCCTGGTGTTCAGCCAGCTTTCGATCTGGTTGACCTTGTACCAACGGGCATCGGTCGAGCGGACGTTGAGGGGGCCGAGCTCGCGGAGTTCACGGCGGAGGCGGTCCTCTTCGGGGTGCTCGCCCGGGCGGGGCATGATGCGGAAGCTGAGGACGCCCGCGCCCTTGAGCAGGCGGACGAGGTCCTCGGGGTCGTCGAGCGTTGTGCGCTGGGCGGCGTAGGCGTCGTAGGTATCGAGCAGGTCGTCGATGACGTTGATCGCATCGGGGTGCGCATCGCGGAGGTGCTGCTCGGCGCTCTGGCGGGGGCTGGGGAGTGCGAAGACTTCCTTGCCCTCGACGACCGTGCGGGCGAGCGTCGACTGCTGGACGACGCGGCGGACTTCCTCGGCGGAGAGCGCGGTGGCGAGCACCGCGTTGCGGGCGTTGTCGTAGGCGATTTCCGCGGCGGCGACTTCCGCGGCCATGGCCTGCTTGGCGGCGTCGTCGGCGGCGTCGTAGCGGGCGCGGAGGGCCATCCACGCGTCGTACCTGGCGGCGGCTTCGCGGAGCAGCTCGGCGCGGCGTTCCTGGCCGGCGGCCATGGCGACGATCTCGGCGGAGCGTTCATCGGCGGGGAGGCGCATCGCGCGGTCGAGGCGGGCCTCGCTGAGCGCAGCGCGGCCGAGTTCGGCGAGCTTGTCTTCGAACTCCTTGCGGAGGTTCTTCACCTCATCGCTGGGGAGGGGCATGGTGATCTCGATACGGTCGCGTCCCTGAGCGACCATCGAGATCTCGAAGAGGCCGTTGGGGTCGACACGCTTCTTGAGCGCATCGATGGTGCGATTGAGGACGTCCTGGGCGTCTTCGCCGGGGCGGATCTGGACGGCGTAGACGAGGCTCGCGCCGCCGCGGAGGTCCTTGCCCAGACGCAGCTGCTTCTGGGGCGGGAACATGGCGTAGCCGAACGCGAGAAGGACCGCGACGACCAGCACGAGCATTCTGTAGGGATGACGCATATCGGCACCAATATCCGGCGATCGGGGTCGGGCCCCGCGATCGGTGGGCGGCCCGCCGCGGAGGGCGGGCGTTGATCAGGGGGAATCAGACCTTGGCGGGCTGCATGCCGGGCTTGGTCTCCGCAACCTGCTGCGGCTTGTTGCGGCTCTCGATGACGTGCTGGATGGCGGACTTGTTGTACCGGCCGCGGGTGTCCTCGGACTTGATGATCACGTACTCGTCGGTGACCTCGACGATGTCGCCGACGAGACCGCCGACCGTCTGGACCTTGGCGCCCTTGTGGAGGGAGGACATCATCTCGGCGCGGCGCTTCTTTTCCTTGCGGTTCCCCATGACGGTCATCATGACCATCATCACGAGCATGGCGGGGAGGAGCCAGAAGATGAGGCTGCCGCCGGGGGCGGGGGCCGGAGCACCGTTCCCGCCCGCGGGGAGGGGGGCGGCGGACTCGGCGCCGGGTGCGCCGGCGGCGCGGACGCCTTCAGCGCCGTCCTGAGCGAGAACCACGATCTCCAGAGCCGCCGCGATTGCCGTATCGATCATCGTGTATCCATATTCCCCGGTCGCCGTCGAGGCCGGCCGGGTCGAGAGTCAGGGCCACCCCGGCGTTTGCGCACGCGGCGGAGGCCCACCTTACCGATCTTCAACAAAGCCCGATGAGGCCACCGGCCACCTCTGCATGAGGTCGGTCCAGTCGCCCCGCCGGATCGCCTCGCGGATCTCCAGCATGAGCCGCTGGAAGTGCCGGAGGTTGTGAAGGCTCACGAGGATAGGCCCGAGCATCTCCCCCGCGGCGAACAGGTGCCGGATATAGGACCTGGTGAAGGGGGCGGGGCGGCCATCGGCCGTGGTGGCGGTGGTCCAGCCGCGGCCGGCGGGGTCGCAGGCGTGGCAGTCGCAGCCTTCTTCGAGGGGGCGGTCGTCCTCGGCGTATTGGGCGTTGCGGAGGCGGATCTGGCCGGTGCGGGTGAAGGCGTTGGCGTTGCGGCCGTTGCGGGTGGGCAGGACGCAGTCGAACATGTCGATCCCGGCCCGGACCGCGGCGACGATGTCGCGCTCGTAGCCCACCCCCATGAGGTAGCGGGGTTTGGCATCGGGCATCATCGGGGCGGTGTGGCGGACGACGCGGGCGATGTCGGCCGAGGACTCCCCCACCGCGACGCCGCCGATGGCGTAGCCCGGCAGGTCGATGTTGCAGATGCGCTCAAGGGACCAGGCGCGGCGGTCGAGGTCGGTGCCGCCCTGGATGATGCCGAAGAGGCTCTGGTCGGCAGCGCGGGTGTGGGCGGCTTTGCAGCGTTCGAGCCAGCGGACGGTGCGCTCGTTGGCGGTATCGAGGCGGGCGGCGTGGTCGTAGGTCTTGCGGCGGGTGTCGCGGCGGACGGCGGCGGCGAGGCGTTTGTCGGGGGCGTCAGCGGCGGCGGCGTCTTCGGCCAGGGGGGCCGAGGGCGGGCAATCGTCGAAGGCCATGATGATGTCGGCGCCCAGCTCGTTCTGGATGCGGACGGCTTCTTCGGGTGTGAGGCGGACGGTCGAGCCATCGACGACGGATTTGAAGGTAACGCCGTCGTCGTCGACGGCGTTGACATCGGCGAGTGAGTAGGCCTGGTAGCCGCCCGAGTCGGTGAGGATGGGGCCGTGCCAGTTCATGAAGCGTTGAACGCCGCCGCGGCGGGCGACGAGCGCGGAGCCTGGGCGGAGCATGAGGTGGTATGTGTTGTTGAGGACGATCTGGGCGCCCAGGTCGGCGATGAGGTGCGGCAGGATGCCTTTGACGCTGCCGCGGGTGCCGACGGGCATGAACGCGGGCGTGTCGAAGCCGCCGTGGGCGGTCTCGACGCGGCCGAGGCGGGCGTGTGTGGCGGGGTCGGTCGCGAGGATGTCGAAGCGGAGGGCCTGGCTCATGCGGTGCGGTCCGAGGCACGCTCGGCCTCGGTGGCGCGGCGGAGGATCTTCTTCTCCGCCTCGGTGAGCGAGTGCAGACCCTGGTTGGCGACCTTGGCGAGGATGCGGTCGACCTCGTTCTCGGCGGGCTTGCGGGGGCCCTTGGGCTTGGGCTCGCGGCGGCGGCCGGGCTCGGCGCCGCGGGGCTTGCGGGAGTCGCCGAAGACATCGAAGAAGTCGCGGAGCAAGTGGGCGTTGCGGATGAAGAAGTAGCCGGCGATGGCGCCGCCGAGGTGGGCGGCCTCGCCGCCGGCGTTGCCGCTGCCGATGAGGAGCGAGAAGAGGGCGATGCCGACGTAGACGTACGCAAAGGTCTTGATGCGGAGCGAGACGGGCGGAAGGAGGAGCTGGATCATCGCGTTGGGCGCGATGTAGGCGCAGGCCATGATGACACCGAAGACGCCGGCGGAGGCGCCGATGAGGGGCGTGGTGGGGTCATTGAACAGAAGGCCGGGGACGCGGGGGATGCCGGGGATCTGGGCGATCGCGTTGAGGATCAGGTACATCACCGCGCCGAAGATGCCTGTGACGAGGTAGAAGGCGAGGTATCGCTTGGCGCCTAGATAGTCCTCGACCATGCGGCCGAAGATGAAGAGGCCGAACATGTTGAAGAAGAGGTGCATGAAGCCACCGTGCAGGAACTGGAACGTGAGGACCGTCCAGAATTGCAGGCCGCCCTGCAGGGTCATCTTGTGCGTCGAGAAGTGGCCGCCGGTGAGGATGGCGCCGCCGAGTGTCGTGCCGTACATGACCAGGAAGACCGCGACATTGATGATGATGAGCCAGAGCGTGACGGAGAGGCCGCCGCCGAGGCCGGCGCTGCGTTGCTTGAAGGTGTATTCCCGGTCGTAGATACCCATCGGTCTGGCGGCTCCTTCCGCGTAGGCACGGACAATTCGGCGTCACCGCCGGCCGGTCGCGTGGCGGCCGATGCTAGCCCCGCCTGCGGCGTTCGGTGGCGCGGCGGAGGATCTCCCGGTCGGCATCGTTCAGGCCGGACTTGCCTTCGCGGGAAAGCTTCTCGAGCACGGCGTCGAGCTGCGCATCCTCCGCCTGAAGGCTGGGCTCCGGGCTCGGCTCGCTGGTGTCGGATCGGGAACCTGATTCGGCTCCGGCACTCTCGCCTTTCTGAGCGGGGCGGGTCTGATCGCTCCGGGACTCATCGGGGCCGCGGTGCGGCGAAGTGCGTCCGCCGCCGGGGGGCACATCAGCCCGGCGGCCTCGGCCGGGGCCCTCGCGTCCGGCGGAGTGGATATTGGATGGCCGGGCGGGGTCGTCGGGAGCGCTGGCGGGCTCGGCCCGCAGCGAGGTCCCCGCGGCGAGCGGCTCGGCCGCGGCCCGTTCGGGCGTCGGGCCGGCGGCGTTGTCCCTGGCGGCGAACCACTCGAGGGTCTCGATGCGGCGCTGCCACACCACGCTCCCCATCGCGGCGACCACGCCGATGGCCATGAAGCGGGTCCAGCCCATGACGGCGCCGATGGTGATGACCGCGATGCCGACGAAGAGGCCGATGCGGGCGGCGAGCACACCGGCCTCGAGCCAACCGCGGCGTTTGGAGAGCCAGACCTCGAGCATGCGGCCGCCGTCGAAGGCGGGGGCGGGCAGGAGGTTGGCGGCGGTGACGACGACGGCGGCGTGGAGCGACCAGAAGGCGGCCACCTGCACGGGGCTGGTGAGGCGGGCCGCGACATCGACAGGCCACATCGGGCCCGCGGCGGTGAGGTCGAGTGGCACACCGACGCCGATCGCCCAGGCGAGGCACCCGCTGCCGGCGAGGATGGTGGTGAGCATGCCGCCGGCCTCGGCGAGGACAGGGCGGGCGCAGAGGACGGGTTCGGCCGGGGTCAGACCCCCCAGCGGCCAGAGGACGATCGAGGGCTCGGCGGAGGCGGTACGTCCAGCGCCGATGCGTCGCCAGACGATGCGGCCCATCTCATGGAGCAGGGCCATGACCAGGATCATGGCGATGCAGATCGAGAGATGGCCCCACCAGGCGAACTCACCCTGGCGCAGCCAGGTGGCGCGGGACCAGGCGGCGATCTCGCCGCCGAGCCAGACGAGCGCGATGGCGTGGAAGTAGAGGCGCACGGGGCCGATGCGGCCGATGGGGAACGCCCAGGCGCCGAGGCCCTCGCGCAGGCCAAGGAGTCGGCGGAGGCCCGGGCCGCGGCCGATGCCACGCGGCCCCCCGCCGCGTCCGACGACTTTGTTCTGGTCAACGCCGGGCATGCACCACCGCTCCCGTCCACCAGCCTCGCAAGGACAGCTTCACGAATCCGCCCGACGAACGCTTCTCCAACCCACGCCGGTCCGCTC
>JBDZUZ010000025.1:0-30642 GCA_040255445.1 Planctomycetaceae bacterium
GCGGGGCTGGCCTGAGAGAGTCGGACGCTGGGGCACGACTGAGCTCAGAGCAGCTTAGTCGTGGCACGGGTCAGTCTGAGATCGCGGCGGCGGAGCTGAGTGGTGCGCTGGCGCGGGCCTCGAGCCCGCTGGCGATTGATCTGCTGATCGAGCAGCCGCGGCGGTGGGCCGCGGCGGGGGCGGCGAGCGACCCGGAGTTGGACCGCATCAGAAACCGGCTGATCGATCCGCCGACGGTGGCTGCAGTGGGGGGCGCGAACATCGGGAAGTCGAGTCTGCTCAACGCGCTGGCGGGTCGGGACCTCTCGATCGTGGCCGATGAGCCGGGGACGACGCGTGACCACGTCGGGGCGTTGATTGATCTGGGCGGCCTGGTCGTTCGGTACATCGACACGCCGGGCCTGCGGGAGGGATCAGGCGCGGCGGAGGCCGAGGCGGCGCGGCTGGCGGTCGAGGTCGCCGAGTCGGCCGATCTGGTCCTCCTGTGCTGCGATCACGCGACCGCCTTCCCCGCGATCCGCCCCCGCGGCGTGGTCGTGCGGGTCGGGCTCCGGAGCGATCTGGGGCCGCCGGTGGCGGAGGTGGATGCCGCGGTGTCGGCCCTGACCGGGGTTGGAGTGCCCGGGCTGGTGGCGATGGTGCGGGAGCGACTGACCCCGCGGGAAGCCCTTGATGACCCGCGGCCGTGGCGGTTCTGGGACACTTGAGGCGGGGGGCGGGAGCGGGTGCATCGCCGCGTATCCCACGGGCGTCCTTCCTAGGATGGTGGCTCCACCAGACTTTCACCCGCCGCGGCCGGCTCGCCGCGATCCAGGCAGATACAGGCAATGGACGATCGTCAGCAACAGATCCGCGACCGGGCAGGCCTTGATGAGTCCCGGGTTAATCAGGAGTTCGTCGACCTCCTGAAGAAGTACAGCACCCCGGCGCTGCTGGTCTTGGCGCTGATCGTGGGCGGGTACGCGGGCTGGCAGCGGTGGCAGCAGGCCAAGGCGCAGAAGGTCGCGGATGCGTTCCGGGATCTGGAGGCGGTGTCGAACGCGGCGGGCGGGATCCCCAGCCCGAACTCGCTGATCGATGTGGCCGAGCAGTACGAGGGTGTGGGCGCGGTGTCGGCGCTGGCGCGGCTGGAGGCCGCGGATGCGTGCCTGGCGATCGCGCGTTCGGGCATCGAGCCCGGCGCGGTGTACAACCAGGACGGCACGCTCTCGGACCCGAACGCTGTGCTCGATGATGAGGCCAAGGCGGGGTACCTGAGCCGGGCCCACGCGCTCTACTCGGATGTGCTCGCCACGACGGCGGGCGTTGAGGCCAAGAAGATGATCGCGGTGAACGCCCTCTTCGGGCTCGCGGCGGTTGAGGAGTCGCGGGGCGACTTCGAGCAGGCGCAGCAGCGGTACGAGGCGATCGTGGAGCGGACTGAGGGCACGACCTTCACGCTGCACCGGACGCTCGCCCGCGAGCGGCTGGCGACGATGGGCCGGCTGGAGGCGGTCGCCGCGCTGCCGTCGGACGCGGACCTGCCCAAGCCGCCGGCTCCTGAGACGCCCGCGGCCGCGCCGGTTGATCCGGCGGGTCCGGCGATGCCCGAGGCTCCGAGCGCCGGCGAGGGCGGCGAGCAGCCGGCGGGTCAGCCCACTGGTGAGCCTGCCGGCCAGCCGGGTGGCGAGACGCCCGCGGGCGGGTCGGGCGGCGAGACTGGCGGCGGCCGGTGAGCCGTGCCCGGTCACGATGAGTCCAAGCCGAAGGGTGGTTGCCAGCGAGGCGCTTCGGGCGCTGATGCCGATGCCGATGTCGCGACGACGGCCGGGCTGATTCTGCCGGGCGGCAAGGTCGATGCCGAGGCGATCCGCCGCGCGATCGAGCAGGCGCAGGCCGCGGGCCTAGATGAGGACGATGCGGAACTGCGGCGGGTGTCCTTCAGCATCCGGCGTGATCTGCAGAAGCGGCTCGACAAGTACCTGACCGATCGGATCACGTTCATGAGCCGGACGCAGTTGCAGCGCGTCATCGGCGAGGGGGGCGTGCTGGTCAATGGTCGCGTGCCCAAGAGCTCGACGCTGCTGCGGGCGGGGGACACGGTCGAGGTGGTGGTGCCGCCGCCGCCCAGCAAGGAGATCGTGCCCGAGGACATCCCGCTGGATGTGCTCTATGAGGATGAGCATCTGATCGTGCTCAACAAGGAGCCGGACATCATCGTGCACCCGGCGCGTTCGCACCTGACGGGCACGATGCTGAGCGCGCTGGCGTGGCACTTCCGGCACCGGTCGAAGGTGGGGGGTGAGCTCTCGAAGGTGGGCGATGAATTCGCGCGGCCGGGCGTGGTGCACCGGCTCGATCGGCACACCAGCGGGTGCATTGTCTTCGCGAAGCAGGATGAAGCGCATTGGAAGCTCGGGCACCAGTTCGAGCACCGGCGGGTTGAGAAGCGGTACCTCGCGGTGGTGCACGGAGACCTGGGCGTCAACGCCGAGGTGATCGATCTGCCGATCGGGCCGCATCCTTCGCGTGAGAAGGGGTACCGCGAGAAGTACGTCGTGCGGCACGATGAGCTCGGGAAACAGTCGCTCACGATCGCGCGGGTGCGCGAGCGATACACCGTCGAGACCGGCGGGAAGACCGAGGTCTTCAGCCTCGTTGAACTCGAACTCAAGACCGGTCGCACGCACCAGATCCGTGTGCATCTCTCGCACCTGGGATACCCGATCGTCGGCGATGACATGTACGGCGGGAAGCCGTACCTCTGCCCGGAGACGGGGCACGAACTCACGCGGCAGGCTCTGCACGCGACGTTGCTGGGCTTTACGCACCCGATCGCCGGCGTTGGAATGGCCTTCACAGCGCCGCTCCGCGGCGAGATCGCGGAACTGGTGCGGTCGCTGCGGCATCGGTCCGGCGGCGGGGAGCGGGTGGAGATGATGGGGGCGATCGTGGATCTGGAGCAGGCGCTGGGCCACCTGTAGCGGCCGCCATGGGCGAGGGCGGCGGCGCGGTACCATCCGCCGCATGACCACCCCCGACCCCGCGAACCTCACGCCCGAGCAGCAGCACGAGATCCAACTCAAGGCCGCGATGACCGCCTTCAAGAAGCGGATCAAGCTGACCCGACTCGACCAGGAATCGCGGCTGGGCGGCGGCCGGCCCACGACCGGCGGTAAGAAGTCGGAGGTGGATGCCATCATCCCGCCCAGCCAGTTCCCCCGCGAGATCTGGGAGGAACTGGCCAAACAGGGCAAGCTCAAGAACACCGGCGGCGGCTTCTACAGCCTGCCCTGACCTTCTGGAGGCCGACCCGGAATCCGGTGGCCCGCCCGCGTCCAAACCGACATCCGGGGCGAAGCGACTCCGCGAGACCGAGCCGCCGTGCGCACGCGGCGGCCCCGGGTCAGCGCGGCGGGTCCGGCCGCGCACCGACCCGGGGATGCACAGAAACGGGCTTCGGATGCGTCCCATGGTTCCGCAGCGAGCGTCGGCGAACCTTCAAACTCACAGCGCGGAGTGTCCTGCCGCGGCGACCCGTGCTCGGATCGCCGCGGCGGTCTCCTGCGGTGGCGAGCGGGGCGGGGAGTGCTGGATCGTGCGGGGTGGCCGGCTCGTGCGGCGGCGCATCATGACCGCTGGTGACGGGGGTGCGGACGCCCTCGCCGTCGATCTCCCGACTGGTGTACGGGTCGCGTGCATCGCGGCGACGGATCAGCAGGTCTTCATCGCGGATGCGGACGCCGGGTGTGTGCATCGGTTCGATGCGTCGGCGGGAACATGGACGCGGATCGAGTCGCAGGCGCCGGCGGCCAACGCGATCGCTGTAGCTCCGGACGGCCGTCGCCTGCTCATCGCGACGAAGACGCATCAAATCTGGCAACTCGATCTCCGCAGCGGCGCGGCCAAGCCGATCGCGGGCACGGGCCAGCGCGGGCTTGAAGATGGTGTGGCCGCGGCGGCGGAGTTCGCATCGCCCGCGGCGATGTGCGTCTCGACGGATGGGCGGCGGTTGTACGTGGTGGACCGCGACAGTTCGGCGGTGCGCGAGATCGATCTGGGAACGCACTACACCGCGACGATTGCGGGCCGCGGTGTCGGTGAGCACGGCCGGGTCGATGGCGACTTTCAGGCGGCGCGGCTCGACCGGCCGGAGGGCGTCGCCGCGGTGATGACCGCGCAGGGAGAGCGGCTGGTGATCGCGGACACGGGGAATCGGCTGATCCGCGTGGTCGATCCCAAAGCCAGGACAGTCGAGACCTGGGCCGACCTCGCGGCGAACGGATCGCACGGGCCGAGTGATATCGCCGCGATCGCGGCCGAGAGCGTTATGGCGGCGATGGTCGCCTGTGGTGATCGCGTGGCGAGTGTGACCGGTGATGGGCGCATCCGGGAAGTGCAGGATGAGGAGCAGGGCGTGACCATGATCGACGCGCGGGCGGGCGAGCCGCTCGATCTCGCGATCGGGCTCGCGGGCCTGGCGATGGCCGAGCGGTCGATGCTGCGGCTGCGCGTGTCGTCGCTGCCCAACGGTTCGCCGGCGCGGATGTTGGCGCAACGGATCGTCAGCGGTCCGATCTGTCGCGAGGTGCGTATCCAGATCCCCGCATCGTCGGTGCACGACGGCGCGCGGTGGGTGGTCGAGTGCGAGTCGTTGTGCGAGGAGACTGTCGAGGTTGTTGCCGCGAGTCATTCGCGCTGGCTCGTCGCGGTGCGGACAGACAATCCCGCCGCGCCGCGCGTGGCGATGCTCGACCGTTCAGCGCTGGGATGACCGCGGGGCCCTGGGGGCGGTGATCCGGTCGCGGTACAGCGCGTGGTCGCGTTCGAGGAAGCAGGCGAAAACAACCCGCTCGATGCCCTGGTCGGCGTCGCGCGCGGTGGCGACGGCGATATCCGCCGCGCGATCGGGCGGGTAGCCGTACACCCCGGTCGAGATGCACGGGAACGCGATCGACTGCAGCCGCCACTCGCGGGCGATGCTCAGGGCGCTCCGGTAGCACGCCGCCAGCAGCCGGTCGGCCTCGTCCGCTTCGTGGGCGCCCCAGACCGGCCCGACGGTGTGTATGACATAGCGGGCGGGGAGGTCGAAGCCGGCGGTGATCCGCGCTTCACCGGTCGGGCAGCGCACGCCGGGCCTCACCTCGGCGATGGCGCGGCACGCCTGCAGCAGCTCCGGCCCCGCAGCGCGATGGATCGACCCATCGACCCCGCCACCGCCCAGCAGCCGGGTGTTCCCGGCGTTGACGATGGCGTCGACCCGCAGCTGGGTGATGTCGCCGAGGATGACTTCCAGCACAGCGTTCTCGCAGCGTTCGGTGCCCACCGAGGACGCAACCGCCCTCCCCCCACAGATACGCACCGTCCGGCGGGGCATAGAGAACCCCCGGGCCGGTCAGCCGATCCGCTCACGCCCGCCCATGTAGGGACGCAGCGCGGGCGGGATGGTGACCGAGCCGTCCTGGTTCTGCCACATCTCGAGGATGGGGATCAGCACGCGCGGGCTGGCGAGGACGGTGTTGTTGAGCGAGTGGCAGAAGACGGTGTCGCCGTGTCCGCCCGCGCCGCCCTGGCGGTAACGCATGTTCAGGCGGCGGCACTGGTAGTCGTACAGACGGCTGGCGGAGTGGGTCTCGCCGTACGCGCCCTTGGGGCGGCCGTCGGTGTCGAGATCGCCGCGGCCGGGCATGTAGCTCTCGATGTCGACCATGTCGGCGTTCTTGGGGCCCAGGTCGCCGGTGCAGCATTGGAGCAGGCGGTAGGGGAGGCCCAGGGACTGCAGCAGCTCCTCGACGAACCCGATCATCTTCTTGTGCCAGTTGCGGCTCTCGGCCTCATCGGCCTTGCAGATCACGACCTGCTCGACCTTGTCGAACTGGTGGATGCGGTAGAGGCCGGCGGTGTCTTTGCCGGCGGCGCCGGCCTCGCGGCGGAAGCAGGTGCTGACGGTGACATACCGCAGCGGGAGGCTGGCTTCATCGAGGATCTCGCTCTGGTGCAGACCCATGAGCCCGACCTCGCCGGTGCCGGTGAGGAAGAGGTCGTTGCCGCCGCCGCGCTTGGTCTCTTCGATGTGGTACGCCTGCTCGCGCCCCGCGGGGAAGAAGCCAGTGCCGACCATCGCTTCTTCACGCACCAGCACAGGCACGGACATGGGCTTGAAGCCGTGCTTGTGGACCATGAAATCGAAGGCGTAGCGGAGGACGGCGGAGTGCAGGAGCATGCCGTCGCCGGTGAGGACGTAGGAGCGGGAGCCGGCCATCTTTACGCCGCGTTCGAAGTCGGCGAGCTTGAGGTGGTCAAGGAGTTCGATGTGCGTGCGCGGGGCGAAGCCGCGGCTGGCTTTGAAGCCATTGGCGGCGTCGAAGCCGTCGGGGTTCCAGCAGCGGATCTCGATGTTGTCGTCGGCGGAGGTGCCGATGGGGACATCGCTATCCGGGGGGAGCGGGACCTGGAGCAGGATCTCGCGGATCTGGCCGTCGAGTTCGGCTTCCTTCCCTTCCATGCCCTGGATCGCGGCTTTGAACTTGGCTGGCCGGGCCTTGATCTCCTCGAGCTGGGCTTCGAGAGACACACGATCGGGGCCGTGCGCGCCCTTGAGCTGACCCTGGAGCTTGCCGATCTGCGGGCCCAATTCCTTGGAAAGGCGGTTCTGCTCGGCGCGGAGTTTCTCCCGCTCGGTCATGAGGGCCCGGCGCTCTTCCTCGAGGGCCAGAAGCCGGTCGATGTCGACGTGGATGCCCTTGGCCTTGGCGCCCAGGGCGAAGCGGGTGGGGTTCTCGCGGAGCTGCTTGAGGTCGATCATGGCGGGGAGTCTAGTCGGGCGTCTCGGCGAGTCCCGCCGGGCGAATCTGCCACCCGGGGCGGGGCTGCCGGTAGGATGGCGGCCCCGGGGGCCGGTTCGTGCCCCCATCTTCGGGCGATCTCTGGAGCCCACATGCCGTCGTACCGCCTGACACCGATTTCCGGGGTGATGCGCCCCGTCCTCCTCTCCGACCGCGCGGTCACACTCGGCCGCGGGCGGGACAACACCATCCCGCTGCTTGATGAGCGGGCCAGCCGCAACCACTGCCAGATCGAGCCCGATGGGGTCGGTGGCTGGCTGCTGCGCGACCTCAACAGCCGCAACGGCACGAAGGTGAACGAGGTGCGCGTGCTCAACGCGGTGCTGAAGCCCGGCGATGTGATCCGGATCGGGGCGAGCGAGTTCGTGTTCGAGAGCGATGCGGAAGTCGCGGCGGTCGATTCTTCCGGCGAGACACCGCCGCTCGGGATCGATACGCCGCTGCGCGACTCGCAGCAGGTCGGCTGGATGTTCCGCCTCGCCGAGACCATCTCGTCGCTCCCTCCCAAGGGGCAACCGCCCGAGCCGGTCAGCCTGATCGATGCGCGGGGCCGCAAGAGCGATGTGCTGACCTCGCAGGGGTCGGACGGTCCTAACGCGATCCGCATGCTGTTGCAATTGGCTTCGCGGGCGCGGGCGACGGATATCCACTTCGAGCCCAAGGGCGAGAGCATGCTGATCCGCATGCGCGTCGACGGCGAGATGGTCGAGATCGTGGAGATGCCCCAGCGGGTGCAGGAGGTCGCGTACGGCCTGGTCAAGGCGGTGTGCGCGATGGGGCAGGCTTCGCGCGATGCGGTGCAGGAAGGGCACTTCTCATCGGTCTTCCCGGATCGGCGCGTCGAGTACCGCGTGAGCTTTACGCCCAGTGTGCACGCGCAGAAGCTGGTCATCCGCGTGCTCGATGAACGCGGCAGCCCGGAGAACCTGGGCCAGCTGGGCATGCCGCAGTACATGCTCGACCGCATCCGGCAGGTGTGCTCGCAGGACAGCGGGCTGCTGCTCAGCTGCGGGCCGACCGGCTCGGGCAAGACGACTACGCTCTACAACGCGATCCGCGAGATCGACCGGCGGACGCACAACGTCGTGACGATCGAGGACCCGGTCGAGTATCAGCTCGACCACGTCACACAGATCCCGATCGATGAGCACAAGGGCAACACCTTCGGCACGCTGCTCAAGAGCGTGCTGCGGCAGGACCCCGATGTGATCCTGGTCGGCGAGATCCGCGACGACGAGACCGCGCGGACGGCGATGCAGGCCGCGCTGACGGGGCACCTGGTCTTCTCGAGCATCCACGCGAAGGAGACGATCTCCGCGGTCTTCCGGCTGCTGGACCTCAAGGTCGAGCCGTATCTGGTGGCCAACGCGCTGAACCTGATCCTGTCGCAGCGGCTGGTGCGCGTGCTGTGCGAGACGTGCAAGCGGGAGATGCCGGTGTCGCCGGGGCAGGCGACGCGGCTGGGGCGGTTCCTGGGCGGGCGGACGACGGTGTTCACCGCGACCGGCTGTGCCCGGTGCCTGCGGACCGGCTACCGCGGTCGGCGGGCGATCTTCGAGCTGCTGGACTTCAACGATGAGCTGCGCGACATCGTGCTGCGGAGCCCCTCGATCACCGCTATGAAGAAAGTGATCGAGCAGGGCCTGTTCACGACGCTCCAGCAGTCGGGCTGGAAGCTGGTGGCGGAGGGGACGACGACCCTGGACGAGGTGGACCGGGTGGCGGGGGTGGGGTGAGCTGTTTGGAATCAACGCTCAAATGAGCGCATAGAGTCAATTTGACGGTTGATTCCAAGCATCCGGGCGGTGTTGCCGTGGTTGTCGTTTGGAATTGGCGATAGAATGAGCGCATGGAGCCAGTTCCGCGGTACAGCCTAATCAAGCGCCTGCAGCGGGAGCTGCCGCGGGGCTGCCCCGTTGATTTATCGGACCTTGCGAAGCTGGGCGTCTCCCCCGAGACCGCCGCGAGGCAGGCCCGCGATGGGTGGCTCGACCGCGTGGGGCACGGCGTGTACATGCTGCCGGGGGATGTGCCGACGGCACACGCCAGCGTGCGGTTGTTGCAGCGGTACGTTGCGGGGCTTCATGTAGGCGGGCGGAGTGCGCTCGCACTGCATGGCGTGTATCACAACATCCGCTTCCGTGATACGACGGTTCTATGGGGTGACGTGCGGTTCACGCTGCCGGAGTGGTTTCGCGGGCGGTTCTCTGCGCGGTATGTACATGCCCCGCTCTTCGACTGGCCCGACGATGGGCTGGCTCGCGACACGCTGCACACTCCGCCGGGGCAGCTCGCCGGATTGGCTGTCGCTGTCCCCGAGCGAGCGGTACTCGAGATGCTGTACGAGGCGGGCACGAAGGAGAGCCTCGAGGAGTCGCGATTGGTGTTGGAGGGCATGCTCGGACCTCGCCTCTCCGTGCTGGGCCCGTTGCTGGAGTGCTGCACGAGTGTCAAGGCCGTACGTCTGTTTCTTACGTGGTCGCGCGAGAGCGGGCTGCTCGATGTGGATGCGTTGCTCGAGAGATACCGGCCCCGGGTCGGGAGCAAGAGCCGATGGGTGGGACGGATGAAGGACGGCACGCACCTCACGCTGAGGCCACATGGATAACGAATCGCTCGAGTCCGCGAGGCTTGTGGTTGCCGCCATGCCGGAGGTCTTCCGGGATGAAGTCTTCGCCATGAAGGGCGGTACCGCGATCAATCGATTCCGGGCGCGAATCGGTGGAGCGAACTACCGCCTTTGCTTCCTGATAAGTCCTATGGGACCCATAGGCCCTATAGGACCTATAGGGTTTGGCCATCAGATCAACCGCAGATCCCGCCACGCCGGGAAGGTCTCGCGCCACGACCGCACCGCCGCGGGATCGACCTCGACGCTGAGAACGTCTTCCGCGGCGCCGAGCTCGCCGAGCACATCGCCCTTGGGGCCCACCGCGATCGAGCCGCCGGCGTAGGACAGGAACGGGTCCTTGCCTGTGCGGTTGCTCGCGAGCACGAACGCCTGATTCTCGATCGCCCGCGCGATGAGGAGCGAGCGCCAGTGGTGCTGGCGGGTGTCGGGCCAGTTGGCGCCGATCGCGAACACCTCGGCGCCTTGCTTCAAGCCCACGCGGAAGAGCTCGGGGAAGCGAAGGTCGTAACAAATGACCGGGCAGACAACGAGTGATGCCGCCGTGGCATTTGGAGCAGCGTCGGGCTCCGCCCACCGCCAGGTCTCGACCGTCTCGCCGCCCAGAATCTTTTCGGGCTCTTTCCCAAACGAGAAGGGGTGGATCTTGCGGTACTCGCACAGCACCCGCTCGCCGGGGGCGACCACCGACATCACGTTGAAGGCCTTCGGGCACGGCTCGCCGGCGGGCTTGCGGGCAGCGCAGGTCGAGACCGTCCGGCCGCCCTGCACGAGGCAGCCGAAGTCGTCGGCGAGCTCGCTCATGAAGGCCAGGGTCAGATTTTTTGCATCGGCCGTGGTTTCCGTGTGGAGGGAAAAGCCCGTGTCGAACATCTCTGGGAGGAGGACGAGCGAGCCGCGGCCCGGGCCGCGGCCGGAATCGAGCCCGTCGAGGAGGCGTCGGACCCGCACGAAGTTGGCTTCGGGGTCTTCCCAGGCGATGTCGGACTGGACGATGTGGGCCCGCATGAACGGACGATAGCGGGCGTTGAGCGTGGGCAGAGCAGCGGATCACCGGGTCGGCCCGGGGACGCGGGGGTTCACAAGGAGGGGAACTTTGGTCGCACACCAACACAACGCAAATGCTCCGTTACCACCGCAGGCGCCCGGCGATCTGTACACTCGCGCCGTGGTCGCCAGAGGCAACGACAACCCGAGCGAGCGCTCGACGCTCCGGAGCGGAGGGCGGATGAGCCGCACGCCGCGGATCTTCCTGGCGAGCCGGTCGCCGCGTCGGCGGTTGCTGCTGACCGAGCACGGGCTCGAGCACGATGCCGAGCACCCGGGGCTCGAGGATTCGGGCCTGGAGCCGGGGCGCGTGTCGCCGGAGCAGTGGGTGGCGGCGCTTGCTTATCTCAAGGCCGCGGCCGGGCTGCAGGTGCACCGCGCTGCGCCGGGCCGCTACGGGCCGCTGCTGCTCGGCGCCGACACCGTGTGCGTGCAGGACGGCCGGCTGATCGGAACGCCCGCGGATGCGAAAGAGGCCGCGGCGATGATCCGCGGCATGCGTGACGGCACGCATGATGTCGTGACCGGCGTGGCGCTGATCGAGGTCGAGACCGGGCGGCGGCACCTCTTTGTCGACCGGGCCACGGTCCGGGTCGGGCACATTCCCGACGATGCGATCGATGCGTACATCGCGGGCGGCGAGTGGCAGGGCAAGGCCGGCGCGTACAACCTGCGCGAGCGGATCGAGGCGGGCTGGCCGATCGAGTTCGACGGCGATGCGACCACGATCATGGGTCTGCCGATGGCGGCGCTGGGGCGGGCGCTGGACCGCCTTTACGCGGCCTGACCGTGTGGTATCGGGCGGCGTCGGGTCGTGCGAGCCGATTCGGCAACCCGACCCTGCCAGCGCCCCTACAAATACCCGGTGACTCATCTGCTCGCTGTCGATCTCTCTGGACCGGTGCTGCCCGCGTGGGCGGTCTTTCCTGTTGCGTTTCTCGCGATGTTCGTGCTGGCGTGCCACATCCTGGCGCTGTGGAATGCCGACATGCCATCGAGCCGTCGGCGGATCCGCATGTTCAGCAGCATGCTCATGCTGCTCGCCACACCGCTGATCGCGTGGGCGACCGCGATCCTCGTTCCCGAGACGCAGGCGCGGGCCTGGGTGCTCGCGTGGACGGCGATCACGGGTCTGCTGTGTATCGTGCTCCTGATCGCGCTGATCGACATGGTGAACAACTACCGCATCGCGGCGCGGGACCGTGCCGAAGCGCGGCGGCAGCTCCGCGAGTCGCAGCGGCGTCTGCTCGAGGATCGCCTGGGCGGCCGCCAGAAGGCGGCGCCGGAGTCGGGTCGGTAGATGCACAACACAGGTATGTCGCAGGGTGGACGCGGCGGCGGTGGCCGGAACGAACCCCGGCCCGGGCCTGTCCCCGCGCCGTTCGGACGGCTGCTCCAGCTTCCGTATCGACTGGGCCTGTGGTCCCGGAGCCGTAGCTTCGACCGCGGGAAGGGCGTGGTGAGGATCAACCGGCCGGTGATCAGCGTTGGCAACCTCTCGGTTGGCGGCACCGGCAAGACGCCGATGGTGGCGAAGATCGTGACGGAACTGCGCGCGATGGGCCGCGATCCCGCGATCGCGATGCGTGGCTACGGGGCCACGAAGGAGAATGGGTCGGACGAGGCCGCCGTATACACGCGTCAATTCGAGGACCTGCCGATCGTGGCGCAGCCAAACCGCCTGGCGGGGTTGCTCCAGATGTTCGGCACCGATCGCGGCGAGCGTGTCAGCGCGGTGGTGCTCGATGATGGTTTCCAACATCGCCGGATCGCGCGGGACCTCGACATCGTATTGATCGACGCCACCCGGTCACCATTCGAGGATGAACTGCTGCCGGCGGGGTGGTTGCGGGAGCCGGTTGCCGCCTTGCGCCGGGCCGGGCTGATCGGGATCACGCACGCCGAGTCGGTGGATCAGATCGCGGTCCGGGATCTGGAGCGGCGGTTCGCGGAGGCGGCGCCGCATGCACCTGTGATCATCTGCCGGCATACCTGGACGGGGCTGCTGGGTGCGGATGGCCCGCCGCAACCCAGTTCGGCGCTCCGAGGCAGACGGGTCGTGGCGTCGTGCGGCATCGGGAATCCCGATGCGTTCATCCGCATGCTGCGGGAGGCGATCGGGGGCGAGCCCGTCGGGGTCCAGATCCTGCAGGACCACGATGCCTACCGCCCCGACACCGTCGAGCGGCTGGTCCGGCTGGCGAAGGAGGCCCGCGCCGACCTGATCATCGTGACCGAAAAGGACTGGGCGAAGCTGGCCGCGGTGCCGCCGGAGACCTGGCCCTGCCCTGTCGTGCGTCCGGTGCTGGAGATGCGGATCGACCGGGGCGAGGATGTGCTTCGGAAGCGGCTGGAGGCCGCGCTCGCCGCGGGCGATGCCGACGGCCATAGCCTTCCGGCGTGACGACGACCCCAATATCCGGTTCTGAGACTGCTGGCGATCCGCTGCTCGATCAGCTCGCCGACTGGAAGCCCTTCACGGCTCTGGTGATCGGCGACTTCATGCTGGACCAGCTTGTCTATGGAGATGCCGAGCGGCTGAGTTCCGATGCGCCGGTTCCGATCCTGCTGGTGCGGAAGACCGAGGCGACGCCGGGGGGCTCGGCGAATGTGTGCATGGACCTGGCCGCGCTCGGCGGGCGGGTGCTGGCCTTCGGCGTGACCGGGAGGGACGCCGCGGCGGAGCAGCTCAAGCAGGCACTGTCGTCGCGGGGCGTCGAAGTGGGGGGGCTGGTCGCGGATGGGACGCGGCCGACGACCGTCAAGCAGAACATGATCGGCCTGGCGCAGGCGCGACACCCGCAGAAGATGTTCCGCGTGGATTACGAATCGCGCGAGCCGCTGTCGCGCGAGGTCGAGGATCATCTGCTCGCGGCGGTGAGTGCAGCGCTCTCCGAATGCGATGTGGTGTGCATCGAGGACTACGCCAAGGGCGTGTGCAGCCCGCGCGTGTGCCAGGCGGTGATCGCCGCGGCGAAGGCGGCGGGTAAGCCGGTGTTTGTGGATCCGGCGCGGGGCGTGTCGGATCTGCGGTACAAGGGGGCGACGGTCATCACACCGAACCGCACCGAGGCCGAAGTCGCGACCGGGCTTTCGGCACACGGTGACGGCTCGGCCGAGCACAACGCCGAGCTTGCGCGGGTGCTCCGGGACCGGCTCGATCTGGATGCGTGCGTGCTCACGCTCGATCGGCACGGCGCTCTGCTGCTGGAGCGGAACGGCAAGCCAGTCACGGTGCCGACGCTGGCGCGGCAGGTGTACGACGTGACCGGCGCGGGCGATATGTTCCTGGCCGGGCTCGCGGCCGCGCGTGCCAACGGCATCGACTGGGCCGGCGCGGTGCGTTTCGCGAACGCCGCGGCGGGGCTCGAGGTCGAGGTCTTCGGTGTGCAACCGATCCCGTTCGAGCGCGTGCACCACAGCCTCGCGGTGCAGTCCGCCGCGCACGGCAAGACGCGGACGATGCAGCAGGCGAAGATCGAGGCCGCGGCGATCCGGCAGCAGGGCGGCAAGGTGGTCTTCACCAACGGCTGCTTCGATGTGCTGCACAGCGGGCACATCGCGCTGCTCGAGCAGGCCGCAGCGCAGGGCGATTTCCTGATAGTCGGGCTCAACGACGACGACTCTGTCCGGCGGCTCAAGGGGCCGACGCGGCCGGTCAATACGCAGGACGACCGAGCCCGCGTCCTGGGCGCGCTGCAGACGGTCGGGGCTGTGGTGCTGTTCGCGGAAGACACGCCGATGAAGCTGATCGAGGCGGTCAAGCCCGATGTGCTCGTCAAGGGTGCGGACTACACCAAGGACAAGGTAGTGGGCGCTGAGTTCGTCGAGTCGTACGGCGGGCGTATCGCGCTCATCGAACTCGTCGCGGGGCGGAGCACGACGGGCACGATCAAGCGGATGCAGGGCGAGCCGGCGAAGGCGTGATCCGGCACGCAACCGCCGCGGCTGTCACTCCCACTTGACGACGATCTTGCCGAACTGCTCGGCGGCTTCGAGCCGCTCGTACGCCTTCACCGCGTCCTTCGCCTCGAAGACATGATCGACGACAGGCGCGATCTTCCCCGCGCTGAAGAGCGCGGCGACCTCGCGGAACTCATCGTTGGTGCCCATCGTCGAGCCAAGAAGTCGGAGCTGGTTCCAGAAGATGCGGGCAAGATCCGTCGTCGCATCGGGCCCGCTGGTGGCGCCGGGTGTGACGTAGGTCCCGCCGCGGGCGAGGCTCTTGATGCAGTTGAGGTGTGTGGCTTTTCCAGAGGAGTCGACCGCCATATCGACACCGCGTTTGCCCGTGAGCGAGCGGACTTCCTTGGACCAATCCTGCCCGGAATCGAGGACGCCCGCATCGGCGCCGAGTTTCTTCGCCCGGTCGAGTTTCCACTGATGGCGGCTGGTCACGATGGTGCGGCAGCCCAGATGGCGGGCGATCGAGAGGGCCGAGGTTGCAACACCGCCGCCGATGCCGGTGATGAGCACCGACTGGCCGGCCTTGAGGTCGGCCTTGGTCACCATCATCGAGTAGGCGGTGAGTGCGCAGAGGCCGAAGGCCGCGGCGTCGGCCGGGTCGGCCTCGTCGCTGACTTCCGCGAGGTTGGCGGCGGGGGCAAGGAAACGCTCGCAAAGCATGCCGTTGTGGTGCTCGCCGATGAGTTCATAAATGGGCGCGAGCGTGGAGGCGGGCGGATCGCCGGCGCGGACCGGCTGCGGGATCACCACCGCCGCGTTGACGATGACGCGTTTGCCCAGCCAGTTCTTGTCGACGCCGTCGCCCACGGCCTCGACGAAGCCGCAGGCGTCGCAGCCGGAGACCCGCGGGTAGTCCAATTCGAGTCCGGGCACACCGCGCCCGACCCACAGGTCCATCTGGTTGAACGCGGTCGCCAGCGTGCGAATCAGCACCTGGCCCGCGGCGGGGCTCTTGGGCTCTGGCCAGTCCTCGACGAACTTGATGTTCGGGGCGACCGGGGTTCCACGCTGCTGGACGACGATGGCTCGCATGGGCGGACTGTACCCGATCCGGCGGGGAATCCAAAAACGAACACGGCCGCGGCGGTGTGCCGCGGCCGTGCTGGTTTCTCTCGAACCGGACGGTCTGTTCTGCTTGGTCAGTTCTGCTTCGTGGCGAGGCCGGCGACGTGCTTCATGCCGCGGCGGCGGTCACGCAGGCGGCGGGACTTGCCGGTGCGCTCACGCAGGAAGTAGAGCTTGGCGCGACGGGAGTCGGCGCGGCGGACGACCTCGATCTTGGCGACGAGCGGGCTGTTGAGCGGGAAGATACGCTCGACGCCGACCTCGTCGACGATCTTGCGGATGGTCACCATCTCGCCGATGCCGCGGCCCTTGCGGGAGATCACGACACCCTGGAACACCTGCTGCCGCTCCTTCTCGCCTTCGACGATCCGGAAGCTGACGTTGATCGTGTCGCCGATGTCGAAGACCGGGAGATCGGTCTTGAGGGACTCGGCGTTGATGGCATCGATGATCTGCTGCGACATGGGCTGATCCGTTCGGGAATGCAAGGATGCCGACCGCCGCGAACCGCGGCCAAAGTCGGGCCCCAACGGTAGGCAGGGGCCTTCGCGGCTTCTACTCCGCGGGCGATCGCAGGTCGGGGGGCAGGAGGTCCGGCCGGCGGGCGCGGGTGCGTTCGAGTTTCCGGGCCAGCCGCCAGGCATCGACCTTCGCGTGGTCGCCGCTGGTCAAGATCTCGGGGATCGGCATCCCCATCCACTCCCGCGGACGGGTGTAGTGGGGGCAGTCGAGGAGGCGCATCCCCCCGGGGCCGGTGGGAGAGAAGCTGTCGAACTGGTTGGAGTCGGCGTCGCCCAAGACGCCCGGGAGCAGGCGGGTGACGGCATCGATCAGCACCATGGCCCCGAGTTCGCCGCCGCTGAGGACATAGTCGCCGATGCTGACCTCGAGCGGGGCGAGCTTCTCGATGACGCGCTCGTCGATCCCCTCGTAGTGCCCGGCGATCAGGAGGAGGCGCGGCTTGGCGGCGAGCTCTTCGACCAGAGGCTGGGTAAGCGGGACACCCTGGGGGCTCATGAGGATGCGGGTGGCGGGGCGGCGGTCGGCGGCTTCCGCGGCGTGGACGGCGTCCCACAGGGGCTGGCACATCATGACCATGCCCGGTCCGCCGCCGAAGGGGCGGTCGTCGGTCTTCTTGTGCTTGTCGGTCGAGTGGGCGCGGATGTCGGTGGCGACGATCTCGAGCTGGCCGGCGGCGACGGCCCGGCCGGGGATGCTGACGCCCAGGGCCGCGGGGGGCGCGGTGGCGAACATCTCCGGGAAGGTGGTGAGGATGTCAACGCGGAGGGGCATGGTCTGAGGGTAGTTGTGACAGGGCGGGCATGAAAAAACCCCGAGCCGTGGCCCGGGGTTTGGAAGATCAGTCGATCGGAAGGCTTAGGCCTTCTTCTCTTCGGCGCCGGCCGCGGCAGCCTCGGCGGCCTTCTTGGCCTCGACGCGCTTGCGGGACTCGGCCCGCTCGGCCTCCCAGGCCTCGGTCGGGACGAGCTTGGCCTTGGCGAGCATGTCCATCACGGTCTCGGAGGGCTGAGCGCCCATCTCGATCCAGTGCTTGATCCGGTCCTCCTTGAGGAGGAGCTGCTTCTCGGGGTTCTGGGATACGGGGTCGTACCAGCCCAGATTCTCGATCACGCGGCCATCGCGGCGGGTCCGCTGGTCCACCGCGTTGATGCGGTAGAAGGGACGATTGCGACGGCCAAGACGCTGCAGGCGGATGCGAAGCACTCAGGAACCTCCGGCCGGACATTCGGCCGTTGCGGACTCGCCCCGGAAACTCAACCACCCGGCGGCGGAACTGGACGGATACAACCCGCCGGCGAGGTCCGCCGGGAATCGGGCCTCAACGATAGGCACCCGCTGGTGCGGCGGCGAGTCCAGCGGCGGCCGATGCGGGGGGTCATTCGCTGGCCCGAACGCCGACCCGGCCCGCCGACGTTCGCTGCGGCAGGCGGAAGGGGCCTCCGCCCTCGGGGCCGGAGAGCGTACGGAGTCCCAGTCGCGTCGGATAACGCGGGGCGTAAGGTCGTGATAACGGGAATCTTCGCCTCGGTCCTTCAGATCGGCTTCCGGGGCTGCCGGGGGAGCCGGTAGTTTGCCCACGCTCGGACGGGTGGACGGCTGCGCCGCGGGGCGCACTGCTGCTGGTCCGGGCTTCGGGCCCCAATCGGGCAGAAAGGTGGTTCTGTGTTTCGAACCCTGAAGTTGGCGGTCGTTGCGGGGCTCGCGGCTGGTGCGCAGGCTGGGACGATCTCGGAGGCCGAGGTCGCCGGCCTGAATCAGAATGGCTCGATCGCGACGGCGGAGTTCATCCCGTCGACGGCGTTCACCGTGAACAGCAATCCGGATGTCTTCGGGGTGTTGCCTACGGCGACGGTGTTCGGCTCGGGCGGGAACGGCGATGTGGATGTCTTCCGCATCACGGTGGCGCAGGCGGGCACGGCGTACTTCGACATCGATGGCGCGGGTTTCGACACGATGCTGAGCCTGTTCGATGCGGCGGGGACGCTCCTGGCGTACAACGACGACTCGGGGTCCGATGCGGGGAGCAACAGTGCCCAGAACTCGTTCCTTGGTTCGATGACGCTCGCCGCGGGTGATTACTTCATTGCGGTGAGCCAGTACGGGAACTTCGCCGCGGCGGCGTTTCTGACGTCTTCCGATGGGGAGCTGACGACGCCGGGCGGCGCCGCCGGCGGGTTCACCTTCACGACCGCGCAGGTGGGGAACGCGGCGTTTCTAAATGGACCGGGCGTCGGCGGGCAGTCGGCGTACCGGTTGGAGATCTCGCTCGAGCACCCCACGGGCGCGGCGGCGGTTGTGCCGCTTCCGACCGGAGCGTGGATGGGTCTGGCCGGGCTCGCGGGCATCGCTGCGCTGCGGCGGCGGAAGGCCTGAGACGGTCCTGAACAGTCAGTCTTGCGGACGCCCCGGTCGGTCTGGCCGGGGCGTCCGCCTTTCTGCGGGTAAGCAACGCGGGGGCGTGTACGAGCGCAGGAACGCGGCGGCCCGCGGCAGGTCGTCGGCGTTGAGCAGATCGACGCCGGCGTCGATCTGGGACTGCCATACGGATTCGACATTGGGCACGCTCCAGAACCGAAGCAGGTAGCCGCGGTCGTGGGCGGTCTGCGCGAGATTCTGCAGCCGTGCGGTTTCCTCGGCGGACATTTCGCCGTGGCCGAGCCATGTGAAGTGGCGAAGGTAGGGGATGCTGACGACCGGGATGAGCGTGGGTGGCGGTGCCGCGCTGCGGTCGCACTGCAAATCGGGGATGCGGCCGTCGACGAAGGCCCAGCGGAGCGGCTGCGCGGCAATGAGGTCGCGCGGGATATCGCCCGAGATAATGACGGTCACCGCGGCCGGTGTGACGACGCCGTCCTCGAAGCGGGTGAAGGTGTCGCGGCGGCGCTCGAGTTCGGTGTGGATGGCGCGGTACGCGGCGGGGCCGTCGGCCTTGATGTCGATGAAGAGCAGGAGTGGCGGCTCGCCCGTGGCGTAGATGTGCCCGCCGCGCTCGGCGGCGCGGGCGGCGAGCGGGTCGAAGTACATCGCGGTGAGCGTGCGATGGGGGCGGATCTCGTCGCGGTCGTGGGCGACCATGAGTACGCCGTCCACGAGGAAGACATCCGCCTCGATCGACCCGAAGCCGAGGGAGAGGGCCTGAGTCAGCGGTTCGCGGCGGGTGTAGTCGTTGTGGGAGTGGCCGCGGCGTTCGGGGGGAGGCGTTGTGGCGGCCGCGGTCGATGATGTGTGCGTGGCGTGCACGCACCCCGCGAGCAGGATCAGGACGCTGAGGCAGGCTCCCAACAACGGCCAGATAGAGCGTGTGAATTCGCGAGTTTGTGACGAGCGACACGCGGATCTTTTCGGGTTGGGGTTCTTCATTCGGGTCAGTTGTAGTCGTCGCCTGTTGACTCATGGACCTTGAGGAGCCGCGCCCGCACGGACGCCGCGATGTTCCTGGGTGGTCTGGTCACTTGAGCGACTCCATGTACGGCGTCATCACCCGTTGGACTCGGCAGATCCCCGCGTAGTGCCACAGTTCAGCCGCCGTCGCCGCGCGGGTACGCCACGCATCGCGGAGGGCTTCGATCGCAACGCTCGTGCCGATCTTGTTGCGGTACTTGAAGCAATCGGCGACCGTCTTGGCCGGGTTGTAGACCTTGACATCGACGCCTTCGAACGATCTCAGCTCCACGCCTTGGGTCAGAGCGTCGCCCGAGAAGCGGGCGATGCGGAGCGAGGGGCGATCCAGTCGCGGCTTCCATGCCTTGGGCCCGATCGCGATCCACACGCGCGAGGGAAGTTCGGTGGTCAGGTTGTGGACCGCGAGCGCGGAGAGGAGACAGATCACGCCGTCCGGAACCGCCCGCGCGGCCTCGACAAGCGAGTGGTGTTCCGTGAGATCGGATTCCGTGGCTCGGTATAGCCCGCGACGGATGCGCACGAGATCGCCAGCGTCGACCAGCTCAGTCAGGTGCCGGCGGACGGACGGGTGGTCCGGGAGGTCTTGTGCGCGGAAGACGCCTCTCTGTTGGGCCACCTTGAGGATGTGTTGGTGCATCGCGACCATTGACGATGTATCGTACAAAACCACGGATGAAATGTCAAAGATCCGAGGATTTGTACGAATTGGGGTGGCGAAACGCCCGCTGACGTGGTCCGGGCAGGGTGCTCGCATCCGGTTTGGGGCTGGAGACAAAGTGGCCCCGGTGGGACTTGAACCCACACTCCCGTTGCCGGGAAGCGGATTTTAAGTCCGCTGCGTCTGCCGATTTCGCCACAGGGCCGTGGGCGGAATTGTACATCGGCGACTGGACGTCCGGTCACTCCCCGCGTGCGAGGCGTTCGAGGGTTGGAGCGTCGATCTTCGTCATGCTCATGAACGCGTCCCACACCCGCTCATTCGCCGCCGCGTTTCCGACGGGGGTGAGGAGCCTTGCCAAGTCCTTTGGGACGATCTGCCACGCAACACCGAAGCGATCGATCAATTTCCCGAACCCATGGGCTTGACCGCCGTGTGCAACCAGGGCGTCCCACAGGCGATCGAGTGCTTTCTGGTCATCGCACTCGATGAAGAAGGAGATTGCATTCTCCTCGGTATGGCCGGGACTGCGGCGGTGAAGGGAAAACTCTCGTCCGCATATCTGAACAGCAAGCTTGCTGGGAAGGTCGTCTCGACCAAACTCGGGCTTGCCAAGCTGTGCCGAGCCGGGGAAGAGCGAGACGTAGAGCCGAGCGGCTTGCTCAATGTCGCCGTTGATCCAGAGGCACGTTGTGAATTTCACGCATGGCTGCATGCAGCATTCCGGTGAGAGCGACTTCGGGGATCTGCCCTATAAGGCGCAGGCCGCGCACACGCCGAAGAGCACCAGCTCGTGGCCCTCGAGCTTGAACCCCGCCGGGGTCACCTTCGCGAAGTTGCCGGGGCAGTCCTCGACCTCGTAGACCTTCGCGCACTTGCGGCAGTAGAAGTGGTGGTGGTGGCCCTTGCCGCCGGGTTCGTACCGCGGTGGCTCGCCGGGGATCTCGACCGCGGTCACCAGGCCCTCATCGGCGAGGAGCTTCAGCGTGCGGTAGACGGTCGCCAGGCCCATGCCCGAGACGCGGTCCTGGGCGGACTCGAGGATCTCCTTCGGGCTCAAGGGCCGCGCAGCCTCATCGAGCACATCGCGGATGGCCTGTCGCTGCTTGGTGTTCCGCTCGGGGGGCATCTGTCGAGATTTTAGGTCGTCGGTGCGGGGACCGATCGGGTGCTCGGGGTACCGCGATCGCCGCCGGCGTCGTCGCGTTCACCCGGCTCATCGGGCGGGACATCGGCGAGCAGCGGTTCATCGACAGCGCCGGCCCCGGCACGGACGGCGATCGGGCCGGTGTCGATGACCTGCGTGCGGCGCGGGCGGATGCTGGCGAGCCCGGCGCCGGCGAGGAGTGGGAGCGTGAGCAGGCGGCCGGCGGTCGAGATCCAGAAGATCGCGGCGTACGCCCCCGTGTCCTCTCCCATGCCGCGGAGCACCGCGCCGCCCATGAACGAGCCCGAGGTCTTGGAGAACTCGTTGATGAAGTTGAAGTTGGTGAGGACGCCGGTGCGTTCCTCGGGCTTGATCGCCTCGTAGTTGAAGAGGAAGACGCAGAGTTCCCAGGTGCCCCACATCGCGCCGGCGAGGATCTGCCCCGCGATCAAGAGGGGGAGTTGATCGGTCACCAGCCAGATCAGCGAGACAGGGATGATTCCCAGCGAGGCGAAGGCGAGCACGCGGCCCGGGGTGTGCTTGCGTGCGAGCCGACCCGCGGTGGGCTGGGCGAGGACCTTGCCGAGAAACGCCGCGGCGAGGAGCCAGGCGTACGGCGACTGCTCGAGCCGCAGGACATCGAGCATGTAGGGGTTGAAATAGGGCTGGCTGATCTGTGTGGCGACGCCCACGGCCATGACATAGAGCAGAAAGCGGCCGTCGGTGTTGTGGCGGAGGCGGCGGACGAAGTCCTTGAGCGGGATGGGGCGGTCCGCATCGGGCTTGTGGTCGGGCTCGGAGTAGGCGGCGAGGTACCAGGCCGAGACGGTGCGGAGGGCTGCGCCGACGAGGAAGACCGCGGCGAAGGCGAACATGTCGCCGCGGAAGTCTGCGGCGGTCGCGGTGGCCGCATCTATCCCGGCGGCGTCGCCGCTCGTTCCGGCGAAGGCCCGCGAGACGAACTCGAAGACCGCGCCGTGCGAGAGGAGGGCGAGCAGCGTCGCGACCTGCAGCCAGCGGGTGCGGCGGCCGAAGTACACCGCGCGGATGCGCGCGGGGATGATGTGGCCGGCGATCGTGTTCCACGCGGGCCCGCAGGCCAGGCCCGCGGTGTAGTAGAGCGTCGCGAGGAAGAAGACGACGATCGTCGCGACCCAGGTCAGACCGGCCTCGACCAGCCGCGGCATGACCCACGGTGCGGCGATGGCGCACGCCGCGAGCGGCAGGTACATGAACGCCTGCACCGCCGCGCACCCGCCGATGAACTTCGGATACGAGCCGACGCGGCGGACCCAGCGGGGCGAGCGGAGCTGGATGACAGCGCCAAGGAGGAGCGGGACGGTGAGGACGAGTCCCGCGGCGATCGGCCCCAGGCCCAGGCGCAGCACGAACGCCGCGATGAAGGCCTCGGCGAAACCGACCATGAGCGCGAAGAAGACACCGTCGATAAGGCAGGCGCGCATGTCGCGCTGCAGCCGGCGGCTCCGCTCTCCAACCGTGTAGTCGCTCAACGCGGCGTGATCCCCGGAAGCCGATCCTGCTGGCACATCGAGACGACCGGCCCGTCCGTGGACCGCATCTCAGCCGATGAACGGGTGCCCCGCCTCGAGGCAGCCGGCCAGTTCGCGGTACACGGTATGGATCGCATCGCGCGATGGTGAAGGACCGGTCGCGTTTTGGATGCGCCGAGCGAGGCAACCGTGTTCCATGCTGACACGGAACGCGCCCTCCCACACGGGCCAGTCGGGCTGCTTCTTGAGGCTTCGTTCGATGAGGTCGGTCCAGAGTTCGATCGCGGTGAGGGAGCCGGCCTTGATGCCAAGGGCGGTAAGCAGGTCGCGGTCGCGGATGACGGCGCGGTCTGCATCGCGGATCACGCTCAGCAGCACCTCGTGGAGCGGATCGACCGCGAGCCGCTGGATCGCGTTCAAGTCGCCGATCGAGCCGTCGCAGATGCCGCGGGTCGCCGCGGCGATGGCCGCGCCCAGGGCGTTGTCCATGATCGGGCATTCCTGGACATCGAGCACGCGGATCTCGATGGCATCGCGCATGAAGCGGGCGATGCAGCCGCGGGAGTTGGCCCATTCGTAGCGCAGCACGCCCTCGGGGTCGTAGGGCTCGTAGGCCTTGTAGATCGCCTGCAGGATCTCGCGGTCGTAGTCGCTCGCGGTGTAGGCGGGTTCGGGGATGACCTTACCCGCCGCGGCGGGGACGCGGGCGGAGTTCTTGCGGTAGACCTCGAGGCGGGTGTCCATCAGGCCGGTCGCGGCGCCGTCCTTGAAGGGGGTGCTCGCGGTGAGGGCGGGCATGATGGGCAGGAGGGCGCGGATCGCGGCGTGGAGGCGGCCGAACTCGCTGGTCGGTGTGTCGGCGCCCTGGAATGGGAGGTTGAAGTGCGCGGACTGAAGGTTGGCCCAGCCGTGGCCGCGGCAGTCGAAGATCTTGTTGAAGGTGGCGTAGACGACGCCGTAGTCGTGCGGCCAGAGCTTCATCTCGCTGTCTGGGTCCATCGTCGGGTGCATGCCCGTGGGCATGAGCATGGCGCCGTGCGGCGCGAGGAGGCGGTTGGCCTCGCGGACGTGCTCCTGGAAGAGCGCGGGCTGGGCGGAGAGATCCGCCGCGGGGAGCGCGGTCTTGAACTCGAGGACATGGAGCACGAGTTCGTTGGACCATGCGATGGGGCCGAGCTCGACCTGATTGGGGTAGTCGGGGTTGCCCTCGGCCTCGACAATGGCGCCGGGTTTCGTGGCGGCCTCTTTGAGCAGTTCATCGACGATCGGCCGGACCTTGAGCGTGGCGCGGTCGACAACCATGTACTCGAGCTCGACGCCGTACGCCTCGAAGAGATGAAGACCCACTGGTGATGCCTTTCGTCGTGTCTTGTGTCGTGCTTGGCGTTAGCGGCCGCGTGATTCGAGGCGGCGGAGGAAGGTCCGCATGACGCGGAGGTACAGCTCGTCGCCGAGGACCTTGTCCTCGATGCCGGCGTCGAGGTTGGGGTTGTCGTTGATCTCGACGACATAGGCCTTGCCATTGATCTCCTTGAGATCGACGCCGTAGAGGCCATCGCCGACGAGATTGGCGGTCTTGAGCGCGCTCTTGAGCACATCGGGCGGGCAGGCGGCGACCGGCCAGGTCTCGAACTCGCCGAGCGCATCGTCACCCTTCTTGGAGTTGTCGTAGATCTGCCAGTGGCCGCCGGCCATGTAGTACTTGCAGCAGTAGAGCGGCTCGCGGTCGATGACACCGATGCGCCAGTCGAAGGTCGTGGGCATGAAGGCCTGCGCGATGAGCAGGTCGGAGATCTTGAAGAGCCGCTCCATCTCGGTGCGGTACTCCTCTTCGGTCTTGACCTTGATCACGCCGAGCGAGAATGAGCTGTCGGGCTGCTTGAGGACGAGCGGCAGGCCGAGGATGGTCGGCGCACTTTCCCAGTTGCCCTTGTGCAGGATCAGCGTCGGCGGGGTGGCGATGCGGTGGCGCTGCAGGAGCTCGGCGAGATAGACCTTGTTCGAGCACTTGACGATCGAATCGGGGTCGTCGATGACGACGAGCCCCTCTGCGGCAGCGCGGCGGGCGAAGCGGAAGGTGTAGTGCGTGACGCTGGTGGTGTCGCGGATGAAGAGCGCATCGAACTCGGGCAGGCGGCCGTAGTCGTCCTTGGTGATGATCTCGACTTCGATCCCCATCGACTCGGCGGCCTTGGTCAGCTTCTTGAGCGCTTTCTCGTCCGAGGGCGTGTTCTTCTCGCCGGGGGTGTGGAGGATCGCGAGGTCGTAGCGGCTCTCGGCCTGGCGCGGGCGGCGGTGGGGGCGGTTGAAGTAGTGCGTCAGGCAGTTGAGCACGAAGAGGAAGTGATCGGGCGGGATCTCGCTGGCGGCGATGGGGCGGAGCTTGGTGAGGACCCAGTGCCCCTCGGACTTACGGAAGTGAGCGCGGAGAAAGGGCGCGGGGAACTGGTTGAAGATCGCCAGCGCGAGGCGGTTGTACCGCTTCTCGACGTTCTGCCCGAAGTAGATGCTGAGCGTGAACTCGGTCTCGGTGAGGTGCGCGAGCTGTTGCTGGATCTGCTCATCGACCTCCTCGCCCGCGGAGCGGACGAGTTCGGAGAGCTTCAAATCCTGAATGGTCGAGATATCCGGGAGCGGCTTGTGGCCGCGGGCCGCGGCGAGCAGCGAGACGTAGTAGCCCAGGCTCTGGTAGCGGTAGCTCTTGCAGAGGTTGAAGACCTTGGCGGGCCGGCGGTCGGAGAAGCCCGGGTCGGTGAGGTACTTGCGCGCAGAGACGACTTCGACGCCGTCGATGTTCAGCGGCCAGTCCTTGGGGTTGTCGAGCACGAGAAGGATCGACATGGGCGGGCGTGTGTCCCTTCGGCGGAGGTGGGGAGGCGGTGGTGGCGGTCTTAGTTCTTGCGGCGGACGACGGCGCCGGCCCGCGGGCGACGCTTCGTTTCCTTGGGAGTCACGATCAGCAGGTTGGCGTCGTAGGTCAGGATCCCGAGCAGGATCGCGTTGACGAGGCGGTCGATGTCGAGGCGGTACTTGGCGGTGTGGAAGGGCGGGTTGTCGTCGAGCGGGTCGGCGATGAGGACTTCCCGTGCTGCCGAGTCGTACCCCACGAGCATGACGAAGTGACCCTGCGGCTCGCCGCGGATGTCGTCATCCTCGTTGTCGTGGCTGGTCTCGCGGCTGGTGAAGTAGAGGTAGGTGGAACTCAGTCCGCAGATGATGGGGATTCCATCGGAGAGGTAGCCGCGGATGAGCGCGGGGGTGAGGTCCTGCATCTTCAGCGTGCCGCCGAGTTTCAGAAACTCTTGGAAGGCCTTGGTCGAGGCCTTGAGGCGCTTGTCGCCGGGCTTGGTCTTGAGCTGCTGGTCGAGCCGCGCGGCGAGGTCGTCGCGATCGTGGATCTCTCCGTCGTCAGCGAACCAGGTCGGGTCGAACATCTGCAGGTGATAGGTGTAGATCGTGGCGTTGAAGCCGTTCTTGAGCGCGTGGCAGGCGAGGATCTCGGCCAGCGTGCCGCCCTGCGGGAGTCGGCTGATCTCGTTGGCGACCTTGCGCAGCGTGAGTTCATCGCGCTTGTAGAAGCGGTAGAGCGAGGCAAGACAGGTGGGTCCGCAGGTCTCGTCGTCGGGCTGGGCCTGGATGTCGAGCTTGATCTCGGTCTTCATGCGGGGGCTCGGCGGGCGAGCGGACGCAGCCCGCAGCACAATTCGCCGGCGCGGCCCGATCGCCGAGGCGGAGTATACGAGGAGCCCGACACCGCGCCCGCGCGGCCCGCATCTGAGCGGTCGGTGGATCGAACCTTGCGGCAGAGCCGTCCCCGCACCGGGGGCCTGCCGCCCCGTCCCTAGACTCCCGCCCCCGTGAACGACAGGCCAGCGACATCCCCGCCGCGGACCGAGCCGGCCGATGCCGCGCCCCCGCATCACGTGGATGATCGCGCGGGCGATCACGATGAACGGCTGGGGATCTGCCCCGAACCCGAGGGCGCCGAGCAGAGCGCGATCGCGGCTCCGAGTCGCGGCCCGGTCGGCGCACGGACCCGGCAGACGAACGGCATCACGGCCGATGGGCGGCTGGTTTCGGGCCGCCTCAAGGGCCTGACCATCTGGGCGGCGATCTGGACGCTGAGCTGGCCGATCCTGGTCGAGAGCCTGCTCAACTCGCTGGTGGGCCTGACGGACACGGTGCTGTCGGCGAGTATCGATGATGGCGGGGCTTCGACCGATGCGATCGGCGGCGCGGCGTACATCATGTGGTTCGTCGGGCTGATCGGGCAGGCGATCGGTGTGGGAGCGACAGCGCTGATCAGCAGGGCGGTGGGGGCGGGCAAGTTCGGCCTTGCCAACACCGCGCTGGGCCAGACGATGACGCTGGCGTTCATTTCGGGCGTCTTCGTCGCCGCGGGCATGATGCTGGCGATCGAGCCGCTCACGACCGTCCTTTCGCTCAACGAAGCGGCCGAGCCGTTCCGGTCGTACCTCTTCATCAACGCGCTGGGCGTGCCGTTCGGCGCGGTGCTGCTCTCGGGCAACGCCTGCGCCCGCGGCGCCGGCGACAGCATCGGCCCGCTCAAGACGATGATCGCGGTGAACATCGTGAACCTCGTCGCGAGCTGGGTGCTCGCCGGCGTTGATCTCCAGTCGGCCCGCATCGAGAACGGCGAGGCGATCACGCGCACGGTGCTGGAGAACCCGTTCCCGTTCGATTTCGGCGTTGCCGGGATCGCGCTGGGCACGGTGCTGAGCCACTTCGTCGGCGCGCTGTTCATCCTCGGCCTGCTGGGCCGGGGCGTCGATCAGGTGAAGCTGCGTCTCCGCCGGCTCAAGCCGCACTGGCACACCGCACGGCGTGTCGTCCGCGTCGGCCTCCCCAACTTCTTCGAGATGCTGGGGATGTGGATCGGCAACTTCGCCATCGTGCTCATGGTCGGCTGGATGGGCGCTCAGGATGGCGGCATGCTGGGCTCGCACTTCATCGCGATCCGCATCGAGGCGTTCAGCTTCCTGCCGGGCTTCTCGATCAGCCTCGCCGCGGCGACGCTGGTCGGGCAATACCTGGGCGCGGGGAGCCCGCAACTGGCCGCGCGGGCGACATGGATCTGCACCGCGCTTGCGTCGGTCCTGATGATGACGATGGGCGTCTTCTTCATCACGATGCCGACGCGGATCGTCGGCCTGCTCACAGCGCAGGAGGTCCACCTCGAGCACGCGCCCAAGGCATTGTTCATCACCGGCATGATCCAGATCCCGTTCGCGGTCTCGATCGTGTTGCGATCCGCGCTCCGCGGCGCTGGCGATGTGAAGGCGGCGATGATCATCACCTGGATCATGACCTACGGCGTGCGGATGCCGCTGGCGTTCCTCTTGTCGGGCGTGGACATGCCGCTGCCCGGCGGCGGGAAGATCGAGAACCCGTTCCCGTACGAGTGGGGGCTCGCGGGGCTGTGGGCGGGGCTGTCGATCGAGATCGTGGTGCGGGCGATCGCGTTTACCTGGCGATTCCTGCAGGGCAAGTGGAAAACCGCCCGCGTCTAGCTGACGCGGGCGGCCGTGGTGCACTCGATTGTCATGGACCTGATTCAGCCCGCGGCGGGCTCGGGCCGATCGCCGGGCTCATCGGAGCGCGACTTGTACCCAAGGCGACGCTGTACCGCGGAGAGGGAGAAGACACCCTCCTCCTGCGGGATGTCGACGCCCAGCAGTTCGATCCCCGCGAGCTGCGCCATCGACGAGGGCGGCAACTGGCGGAACTGCTCGATGGTGATCGGAGCGAGGTTCTCGATCTGCAGAACACCCAGGGCGAGGGCCCGCGGCAGCGGCTCGACCACCGTCCGCATCGCGAGGTTCTCCGGCGTCGCCTGCCCGGCGTAGCCGAGTTCGTACGCGGCGTTCATCGCCTTCTCGCGTAGCGATTCGCTGTCGAGCGCCTGCTCGGCCGAGCGCACCTGCACACCCGTCACGCGGATCGACGTCAGCTTCGTGGGCACGGGGGTCGATGTTGCCTCCGGCAGCGCGGCGATCGCGGCGTCGAGGCCATCGGTCCTGGCGATCTGCGCGATGCGGTCGGCATCGGCGACGAGCAGGTCGTAGGCCTTGAGCTTCTTGACATCGGTCACGACCTGCCTGCGCACTTCCTCGAGCGAGGCCGGGGGCGCGGTCGGGCGCGTGTCGAGCACCGTGAGGTAATAGCGGTTGCCGAGGGCGTCGGTGATCTCGCCCATCACGAAGGGCACGCCCGCCTGCACGATCAGGCCGCGGTTGGGGTTGAGCTTCCGCTCGGCGGTGATGAGCTCGCCGATCGGGCCCTGCACCGTGCCGGCGCGGAACTGCGCATTGCCGATGCCCGGGAGCGTGCCGATCTCATCGAGCCGCACCCAGTCCTCGCCGATCGTCGTGACGCCCGGACGCGGGATCTGCACACCCGTCGCCGCGTTGACGCTGTCGACCAGTTCTTCGGCGATCTGCGAGAACTTCGGGCGCTCCTCGCTCCAGTTCTCCGGCAGGACGCGGTATTCCTCATCCTGATCGAGCTTTCGGGTGGCGGCCTGCACGCGGGCGCGGACGAGGCGATCGGCCTCCGCGTACACCGCGACGAGCTTCTCGCGCTTGAGCTCCGCTTCGACCCGCGGCTTCTCGGCATCGAACTCGCCCGGGAACTGCGCCCGGTTCTGCAGCCAGAACTTGTTCACCGCGACCGGGTCGAGCCGGATGGCGTCGAGGATCGCGTTGCGGTCGAGCGTCATCCACTCGAGCTTGACCCGCGGCGGCTGGACATAGCCGAAGCCGAAGAGGTTGTCGGCGGTGAAAGTGCCCGCGGTGATCTCGCGGTACTTCTCGTAGTGGGCGAGGATCTCGGCCTCCGTCGGCTCCGCAGCACTGGCGAGGTAGAGCTCGGCGGGGGCGACAAAGCCCTGAGCGCTCGCCGTGTCCTGCACCTGGCGGACGGCGAGCACGGCGCGGGGCTCGGAGATCCGCGGCATGGTCGCGTAGAGCTCGGCCATCCGCATCACGCCGCGGAGCTTGGCCAGGGCCATGTCGATCTGCATCGGTGTGAGCGCGCCGCGGCCGCCCGACTGCCGGTCCTTGATGAGCAGGAGCTGCTGGATGACCGCGTTGGTCCGCTCCTGGCGCACGACCGGGTCGGTGAAGACCGTGAAATCACCATCGCGCTGGGCCTGCTGGTACACGATCTGCACCGCGAGGCGTCCGGCTTCCTCTTCGAAGTATGCCGCGCCGTCCTCGGGGCCGCCGACGAGGCCCGCCCGCTCGGCCTCGAGCGAGAGGAGCAGCCAGTGCAGGCCCGACTCGGCGTTGATGCGGAGCGCGGCGTCGAGGCCGAGATCGGTGAGCACCGACCACTCGGCCTCGGCGAGCTGGATGTCACGCGCACGGATCGAACCGTCGCCGACGGTCGCGATGACCCGCTTGCCCGGGTCGGGCTGGAACTGGTTGGCGGTGCCGGTGAAGAGGAAGGTGACCATCAGCAGCGAGCCGCCGACGACCATGATCCACTTGTTGTACTTGCGGAAGACTTTCAGCATGGCGGGATCGATCCGTTCGCGATTGAGCCCCGCCGAGCGCCGGCGGGCCGTCCTCAACGATAACCCCCAGAAACAACATCGGCCGACCGGATTGCCCCGATCGGCCGATGCTTCTGCCACACGCGGCCCGGCGAGCCGGGCACGCGACGATTAGCGGTAGAACTCGATGATCAGGTTGGTGTTGACGTCGAACGGAATCTGGTCCGTCGTCGGCAGGGCCACAACCTTGACCGTCAGCTCGGAGGGGTTCGGCTCGATCCAGCCGGGGACCTCGAAGCCGGCCATGGATTCCATGGCCTCCTTCGCGAGCTTCTTGGCCTTCTCCTTCATCGAC
>JBDZUZ010000204.1:0-5586 GCA_040255445.1 Planctomycetaceae bacterium
GGTTGGCGGGGGGCGGGTCTGGGGGTGAGAGCGCGGAGGAGGGTGGTGGCGGCGCGGCGGGTTTCGATGAGGTTGGTTGCCTGCTCGATGACCTTGACCAGGGCGTCCTGGGCGGCGGTGTCGCGGCGGGTGTGCTCGTGGTGGGCGAAGGCGGCGAGGTAGGCGGCGATGTGGGGCTGGTTGGCCCAGTGTGCCGCGGCGGGGAGGGTGAGGCCGGCCGCGCGGGCGAAGGCGGGGAGGTCGAGGCGGTGCTCGAAGAAGAAGAGGGTGATGAGGCGGGCATCCTCAGGGCCAAGGGGCTGAAGGGAGCCGGGGGGCGGGGGTGTGTCCGGGGTGAGCGGGGCGGGCTCGTTCGGTGTGTGATTGGGTGCGACCATGCAGGGAGAATAGCATGGAGTTTGGGTTGTGCAAGGGTATATTTTCGGATTTTGAGTGGGCTTAAGGATGCGGCTAGGGTGCCGCTCGCGGGTGCGGTAGGGCGGTGCACGCGGGCGGACACTGGGCTCGGCGTCGGCGTCGGCGGGTTAGGTAGGGCGTTGCGGGATCGAGGGGGATGAGCTGCGAGCGACGGTAGTGGAGGATCTCACGCCTATAACGGTGACTCGTAATGCCCCAGCCTACTCGCACGGCACGAAGGAGGAGCAGGGTCTTGCTCGTGCCAACTGCTACTCGCGGCCGATGGTGGTATCCGATGCAGCGCCTCGCCGTGGCGAGGCAGCGCTCCCGTGTGGTTGCCGCTTGATGTAGGGGCGGTCCTGGTAGGATCGACGGCCGGGCACTGGGGGTCGTGCATGGTCAGTTACCTTGGGCAAGGAATTGGCGCAGATGGATGATCCGTATTATCCCGACATTGGAGTCAATGGAGAGAGGCGTCGCACGGAGTTCTCGTACTACGCCGTCGCGTTCTATGATTTGTTGGGGCAGCAGGAGGAGTTGAAAAGTCTAGAGAAGCTTCCAGAAACAGAAGTGGAGATAGAACGGTACCGGACCGCCGCTCAGAAGACCGCCGGAAGAGTGCGTCAGTTCCGAGAAGTTTTCAATTCTGTAATCGATGGCTTCTTTGAATCGGGCGAGAATTTTGCCGAGTACAACAAAGGGTCGGAATTCAGTGCGGACTTCGAGCGGCTGTTGTCTATTCGAATTCACCGCAATTTTTTCTCTGATTGCGGGCTGATCTACCTGCGTCTGCCATCCAATCCTGCCTATGCAGTCCGCAGTTTAGTGTGTATGCTCCAGGGCGTAGCCTTGATGCATATGGGACTTCTCGCGTCTGGAATTGCTGGACGTGGTGCTATTGAAGTGGCTGTGGGGTGCAATGCGATGCCAAACGAACTGTATGGACCTGCCTTGTCGCGTGTTTATGAAATGGAGAGCCGAAGAGCCAAGTCGCCGCGAATTCTGGTGGGTGAAGGAATGTTCGGGTTCCTGTCAGCGTTAGAACGAAGTGCCGGACACGAGCCGATAGACCAAATTGCAAAGGAGCATGCAAAGCGACTGATCCACATGGTATGCCGTGATGAGGATGGTGAACAGATTCTGGATTATTTGGGGCCGCTCATGGCGGAGTTCGGTCGTAGCACTCCAATTCTAAGGCTTTCCGAAATGGTCTCCCGGATCGCTGTGTTCGCCGCTGCGGAGCGCGAGCGCCTGGCCACGTACCCGAAAATAGCCTCTCGCTATGGTGATTTGTTGAAATACTGTGAAAAATCTCGGGCACATTGGAAGCACTAGTGGCGCGATTGGCATCTGTTTTTGAATTAAGTTCGGGGGAGTGCAGTGGCTGAAGCAAAATTGTACTGCCAGAGCTTAACGAGATATTCTTCGTGAGGATCTACGAGTGGAACAAGATTCCATATCTCGGCAAAGAATGGCGGTGTGGATTGCATTTGCAGTATTGTGTTCATGAAGTGGATGGTATAAGAACGGAGATTTGAACTCCACCCAAGCCCAGACGTCGAATACATAAGCAAAATCATCCGGTGCTTGACTTCTGGATAGGTACGGAGAACTTTCTTTGTCAGTACTGAATGGATTATGTCGGTTGTGCTCTGTTGAACGGAGAGTCCGGCGACTGGCCAGTTTACGCAGCCTGCAGGGGAATATCCTGGTTGCAGTGTCGCGGTGATCTGGAAACGTGCGCCATTCGGAAACTTCACGGGATAGATAGTGCAGGGCCGATTCAACGAAGGAGGAGAAGCACTGGCCGAGAGTAGGGCTTCGCTGAGTCCAGAAAGGAGTTGGCGTCCTCGCTTGTTCTCTGGATCCGGCAGTATCTCCGTCGATAGGTTGTCGTGTACGATAAAATGGAACAATAGATGTCGGTCTTCGACTAACGCTTGTAGGTTGCGCTCGTACATCCTTGCTCTTGCCGAGTACGCTTCAAATGGTCCATCAACCAATTCGACGATCTGAACTCCAACTCGTCCGAAGTCTTGTGAGATCAGCAGTGCGTCACTGGGTTCTTCGGTCGTGTCGCAGAGGAGGTAGTCACCAAGTCCACGACGGCGTAATCCGTTCGCAAACATCTGCGCGATCGCTCGTTCCAGTTGAACTTTCTCCCTAGGGAGTGATCGCTGGGCAAGGTGCCAGCCTCGACCTCCTCCTATGCGGAGCACACCAGTCGGGCGTTCCGGTTTCAAGGGCATTTGGAAGCGTAGCAAGCTCTCGTCTGAGGGGCGTGCTCGCGCGGTACTACCCTGCTCAATGCCCACCTCCGACCTCTTCCGCGTCACGCCCGGCTCATCGGTGAAGCTCGCCGCGATTCCTGCGGATGGGACGCCGGGGTTGCCGGATGATGGGGATCAGGCGCGCACGCTCGCCGAGGCGGAGCTCATCAAGCACCGCGAGCGGATCATCGACATCCAGTACGACCTGTGGGCGGAGGACAGGCGGGCGCTGTTGATCGTGCTGCAGGGGATGGACACGAGCGGGAAGGATGGGGCGGTGCGGCATGTGTTCTCGGGGGTGAACCCGCAGGGCTGCCGCGTCTGGAGTTTCAAGAAGCCTTCGGAAGAGGAAGCCGACCGCGACTTTCTCTGGCGGATCCACCAGCGGGTGCCGCCAAAGGGGGAGATCGGGATCTTCAACCGCTCGCACTACGAGGATGTGCTGGTGGTGCGGGTACACAACCTCGTGCCCGAGGCCACGTGGCGGCAGCGGTACGACATGATCAATTCGTTCGAGAGTCTCCTGATGGACGGGCACACGACGATCCTGAAGTTCTTCCTGCACATCTCCAAGAAGGAGCAGAAGGAGCGGCTGCAGGCGCGGCTGGACAACCCGCGGAAGAACTGGAAGTTCGAGACCGGGGACCTGGAGGAACGGAAGCACTGGGACGAGTACCAGCGGGCGTATGAGGCGGCGCTGGAGAAGTGCTCGACCGCCGCGGCCCCCTGGCACATCATCCCGGCGGACCGGAAGTGGTACCGCAACTGGGCGATCGCGGCGGTGGTGCGGGAGACGCTGGAGGCGATGAACCCCAAGCCGCCCTCGCCGCGGGGGGACCTTTCGAAGGTCCGGATCGAGGACTGAAGGCGCGAGACAGGTCGGGCCGCGGCGGGCGGCGGACCGCGACTGGGTTCGGCGGCCCGCGGCGGGAATGGCTTTGAGAATCCCCGGGGCGTGCTACCGTAACGCCATATGTCGCCAGAACTTGTGCGTGCCCTTGTCGGTGTGCTGGAGGCCAAGGACCTCTCCACCGCCGCGCACACGTGGCGGGTGGTGCTGTACACGCGGGCGCTGGCGGAGGAGGCCGGCCTGGATCACGAGTTCGTGAAGCGGCTGACGTACGGCGCTGCGCTCCACGATGTGGGGAAGATCGAGATCCCCGATGAGATCCTGCAGAAGCCGGGGCGGCTGACGCCGGCCGAGTTCGAGGTGATGAAGACGCACGCCGCGCTGGGGCACGAGCGGCTGCTGCGGATGGACGAGACGGACCCGGTGTTGCTCGAGCTGGTGCGGCATCACCACGAGCGGTGGGACGGGCTGGGGTACCCGGACAAGATCGCGGGGAACGCGATCCCGGTGGGGGCGCGGATCTTCTCCGTGATCGACACCTTCGATGCGATGACGAGCCTGCGGCCGTATCGGATGGAAGTGGGGGAGGCCGCGGCGGATCGCGCGCTCGAGACGCTGCACCGGGGCGTGGGGAGTTCGTACTGGAAGGAAGCGGTCGAGATGTTCGAGCGGCTCTACCGCACGGGCAGCCTGGGCTGGATCCTCGAGTACTTCAACGATTCGTGCCCGGTACCGGATTACGGCGAGCTGGCGCAGCTGCACAGAATCCGGGGCGGGTGACTGGAGCGATTACAGCCCGGCCATCGCCCGCAGCGCGGCATCGATTTCCGGCGGGACGGGCATGACGCTCAGCCGACCCTGACGCACGAGCGCGAAGTCGGCGAAGCGCTTGTCGGCCTTGATCGCGGCGAGCGTCACCGGTTCGGGGACCTTCTTGACCGGGGCGAGATCAACGACGGGTGTCTTGGGCTCGCTGTCGGCGTTGAGGCCGGGGTTCTTGGGGTCCTCGTACGCGCCCTTGCTGACGCGGGCGAGGCCGACGATGCGCTTCTCATCCCCCGTGTGGTAGATGAGGACCTCATCGCCCTTCTTCATGGAGCGCATGTGCTTGAGGGCGGCGGCGTTGGAGACGCCGTCCCAAGTGCACTTCTTGTCCTTCTGGAGCTGGTCGAAGCTGTATTCGGAGGGTTCGGTCTTGAGGAGGAAGGTGGGCATGGCTGCGGCTCCGGGACGGGCTCGGCACGGGCGGGATTCTCGGACGCTGGGGGCATCTGTCGCGCTCCAGCATTGTTCGCGGACGCGGGGTTCAGAGGCGGTCCCTTCCGGTCGATACAGGCGTTGCCCATCACCGCCGGAGCGAAGCCGAGATGAGTTCCAACGAGCAGCAAGAGCATGCCCGCGATGAGAGCGCACCCGCTGCGCCCTCGGCGGCTGCTCCGACCGGGCCCGAGCCGATGGAATCGGCCGATGTGCTCGAGGTGCTGCAGGAGTTCGAGACCGGGCTCGAGGCGATCAAGTCGCTGTACAAGCAGCGGCAGCAGGCGATGTCGGGGCTTAAGCAGCGCGAGCAGGAGATCGCGCGGCGGCAGGAGGAGCTTGACAGGAGCGTGGGGGAGCTCGCCGCGGCGCGTGCCGAGCTGGACCGGCAGCGGGGCGAGATCGAATCACAGCGTGGAGAGCTCTCGGGGAAGGCGGGCGAACTCGAACGCCTCGGCCGCGAGCTCGAAGAACGCCGCGGAGCACTGGATCGCGACTTTGCCGCCCTGAGCGAGCAGCGCGAGCAGGTGGAGCGTGAGGTTGCCGAGCTCCGCGCGACCGCGCAGCGCGAGATCGGCGAACAGCGGGCGGGGGCCGATGCCGAGCTGCAGCAGCGCTGGGTCGAGGTCGATCAGCGCAGCAACGAGCTCAATGCGCGGGCGGGCGAACTCGATGCCCGGCAGACCCAGCTCGATACACGCCAGCGCGAGCTCGATGAGCGGGCCGCGGCGGTCGAGCGTGAGAAATCCGCCATCGCGGAGCTCGAGGCCGAGCTGAACCGCCGGGCCGAAGCGCTCTCGCAGCGAGAGGCGC
>JBDZUZ010000205.1:0-5507 GCA_040255445.1 Planctomycetaceae bacterium
GTGCTCCCATCGCTCGACATCCCGCCGAAGTTCGGATGGATCCCCAGCCCCACGAACGAAGCCTGCGCCGCCGCGGCGGATGCCATGCCAGCGATCACCGCGACAACACAAACCGCTTTCATACCTGAACGCATCGTGCTCTCTCCTCAATGGTGCATGGAACGCACTGAATACCGGCCGCGCCCGCCGCGGGTTGCAGCGACTCCAAACGAAAACGCGGCCGGCCCATCACGGACCGGCCGCGCCCGATTTCAAAGAAGCCCGTTCGCCCTCACCGCCGCCTTCTCGCCACCACCACCCCCGCCAACCCAAACACCACCACCGCCCCCGGCGCCGGCAGCGGCTGCGGGATCGTCGCGTACCACGTCTCCCATTGCCCCTGCGGATTGATCCCGTCACCCATGAACGACCGCCCATCCGCCGACATCCCCTGCACCGTGCGGATCGACCAGCCGGTGAGATCAATGCCGTACCCCGCCATCACCTCGTGCACATACCGCGTGCCCGTCTCGGCGGTCCAGTAGAAGGCGCCGTGCTGCGCAGAGGTCGAGACACTCCCGCCGGCGAGAATCTTGCCGTCGGCGGACATGGCATTGACAATCCCCGGAGAGCGCCCATCGGAGAGACTGGGGAGCGCCATGAAGCCGTCGGCCTCCGTCCACCTCCAGCCAATCGCACCGCCAGCGATGACCGTGCCGTCGTCCGAGACAGTCGTCGGAGATGCGTACTGAGCGGAGAGTGGCGCGATCAGTTGCAGCCCGGTCGCGGCCGTCCACCGGAACGACCGGTTGATGCCGAACGCCGCAATGACCGTCCCGTCGGCGCTGGCCGCGACCGCAGCGCCGGCGCCGTTCGGTTGAAGCAGCCCCGGCCCGAGCACCTCCGGATGTATCGAGCCCGCCCATCGAACCGGGAATGCGTTGCCGGAACGGCCGGTGCCGACCACCGTTGAACCGTCTCGGGAGATGGACTCCACGGCGGCGACACGAGCCTCGCCCGGGGGGCCCAGGTCCTCCAGCCACTCGTATCCGCCGGACCGCGTGTACCGAAACGCGACCTGCTGATTCAGCGATCCGTACTCGGCCGATGCATACCCGGCGATGACCGATCCATCTCCTGAGATCCCGCGGAAATGGACGCCGTCGAAGCCGGTCGGCGGTTGAATGAACTCAAGCCCGTTGGCCGCGGTCCAGATGACGCTCTCCTCGGTTCCGCTGATCCACCCGATCGCCGTGCTCCCATCGCTCGACATCCCGCCGAAGTTCGGATGGATCCCCAGCCCCACGAACGAAGCCTGCGCCGCCGCGGCGGATGCCATGCCAGCGATCACCGCGACAACACAAACCGCTTTCATACCTGAACGCATCGTGCTCTCTCCTCAATGGTGCATGGAACGCACTGAATACCGGCCGCGCCCGCCGCGGGTTGCAGCGACTCCAAACGAAAACGCGGCCGGCCCATCACGGACCGGCCGCGCCCGATTTCAAAGAAGCCCGTTCGCCCTCACCGCCGCCTTCTCGCCACCACCACCCCCGCCAACCCAAACACCACCACCGCCCCCGGCGCCGGCAGCGGCTGCGGGATCGTCGCGTACCACGTCTCCCATTGCCCCTGCGGATTGATCCCGTCACCCATGAACGACCGCCCATCCGCCGACATCCCCTGCACCGTGCGGATCGACCAGCCGGTGAGATCAATGCCGTACCCCGCCATCACCTCGTGCACATACCGCGTGCCCGTCTCGGCGGTCCAGTAGAAGGCGCTGTGCGGGGCGCTCGTCAAGATGTTGCCCCCCGCCAGGATCGTCCCATCGGCGGACATTGTGTTGACACTCCCCGGAGCGCGGCCGTCACCGTGATTCGGCAACGTTACAAACCCGCCCGACTGCGTCCACATCCACGCGTGGTTCCCGCCCGCGATCACCGTCCCATCGTCCGACATCGCCTGCGGCGAGAGATAGTTGAAAGACACCGGCGTGACCGGCTGCAGACCGCCCGCCGCATCCCAGCGATAGGCCCGATTGATGCCGAGCGCTGCGATCTGCGTGCCATCAGCGCTCGATACGACCGCCGCGCCAGCGCCGCCAGGCTGCGTCAACCCCGGCCCGAGCACCTCCGGCTCCGCCGAACCGCGCCAACGTACAGCGAATGCCCCGCTCGGCGAACGGCCCGTCCCCAGCAGCGTCGAACCGTCGCGCGACACGCCATCGACCGATGCGATGCTCGTATCGCCGGAAGGCCCAAGGTCGCGAAGAACTTCGTACGCCCCCGAGGGGTGATACCGCACCGGAACGTACTCGTTATTCCCAACCCCCAGCACACCCCCGATCGTCAGCCCATCGCCCGAGATCGCGCGGAAGTGAATGCTGGTGTAGCCCGTCGGCGGCTGGACAAACTGCAGCCCACCCTGCCGCGTCCAGATGATGGCCCGGCCGGTCCCCATCCACCCGATCGCTGTGCTCCCATCGCTCGACATCCCGCCGAAGTTCGGATGGATCCCCAGCCCCACGAACGACGCCTGGCCCGACGCCATCGAAGCCGCTCCCGCCATCACGGCGATCACACACGCAGCAGAAGTCAATAAACGCATCGTCGTCTCTCCTCGCCTTGGAACAATCATCGCGTCTACCGCACCGGCGTTCCCCCGGTTGCACCCGCCCCACCAAAGAAAACGCGGCCGGCCCACAGGGCCAGCCGCGCGAGTTCTCGTATCAGACCCAACCCCTCACCGCCGCCGACGCATCACCACCACCCCCGCCAACCCAAACACCACCACCGCCCCCGGCGCCGGCAGCGGCCCCGGGATCGTCGCGTACCACGACTCGGTCCCGCCCAGCGGATTCAGACCCGTGCCGATCAGTGTCCGCCCATCCGCCGACATGCCATCCACCGATGTCACCGTCCAGCCCATGAGATCGATCCCGTAACCGGTCAGCACATCCGTGACATACTGCGTGCCGTTCGCCGCCGTCCAGTACCACGCGGTGTCGGGCCGGCCGGGAATCGTCGTGTTCGTAATCGTCCCCGCGAGCACAGCGCCATCCGCCGACATCGACCGGGCGCTTGCGGGCATACGTCCATCCGGAAGCGCGGGCAACGCAAGGAACCCATCCGTTTCGCTCCACCGCCACGCGTTCGGTCCGCCGGAGATCACCGACCCATCATCCGACATCTCCCACGTGATCCCATACGCCGTCGAGGCGGGCGTCACGGCCTCGAGGCCGGCATCACTCCACCGAAACGCCTGAGAGAACGTAGAGACCGCGGCCATCGATCCATCAGCATTCGCGGCCCCGGCGAAAACCGGCCGCGGCTGCTCCGGCGTGCCGCCAAGAACCTGCGGCTGCGCCCCGCCCCGCCACCGCACCGCGTACGCGCTTGATTCCGCGCGGCCGGTCCCGAAGATCGTCGACCCATCGCGCGAGATCGCCTCCGCGCCGTTGCGGATCCGGTTCTGCGAATCGGGGAGCTCCGCCAGCAGCTCAAACCCATCCGTGCGCGACCAGCGCACCGCCTGGAACGGCGCAGACCCGAGCCCCCCGCCCGCCTGCCCGACCAGCGTCTGCCCATCGCCCGACACCGCCGTAAACACGAGCGTCGTGAAACCCGTCGGCGGCGCGATGTACTCGAGACCAACCCCCCGCGTCCAGATCAACGCATCACGCCCGCGCGACCAGCCCACCGCCACACCGCCATCACTCGACATCGCCCGCATGCCCGACTGAATACCCAGCCCCTGAAAAGACGCCTGGCCGAACGCGGCGGTCCCGAGGATGGTCAACGTGAAGGCGGCGCTAACGGAACGCATCATGGGAACGACTCCAGTGTGTGGGGGTTCGGTGTGGGGGTTCGGTGGTCGGGTTCGGTGGTGGGGAGTGGGGGAGTGGGGGAGTGGGGGGGGTGATTGCGTCGGGTGAACAGGGGCAGATAAGTCGACAGCCGCGTGTGCTACCGGCGCCGATCGGGTCGGGTTGCAGCGAGCGCCAAAAAGCGAAGAACGCGGCAGGGCCGGCCCCCACCGCGTTCTCACGCACTCGATATTGACCAAGACTCACCGCCGCCGCATCACCACCACCCCCGCCAACCCAAACACCACCGCAACCCCCGGCGCCGGGATCGGATCCGGGATGTACGCGTACCAGCTCTCCCGCTCACCCGCCGGGTTGATCCCCTCGCCCACCATGTGCCGCCCATCCGCCGACACATCCGCCGCGCTGAGCAAGAGCCACCCCGTCATATCAATCCCCGCATCACCGAGAATGTCCCCGATGTAATACGTCCCCGCCGAACGCGTCCAGACAAAGGCGCTCGCTCCGTTGTTGCCGAAGTAATTGAACGGCATCCCGCCCACCACTGTCCCCCCATCGGCCGAAACACCCAGCGCTGCGCCCACCGCAAACCCGCCTCCCGCCGCCGGGATGTACGTCACCCCATCCTCCGCCGACCAGACCCACGCGGCCTGTCCGAAGGTCGCCCCAACCACAACATCCCCCGCATCAGACATCGCCCGCGGCATCAACCCCCCGCTCGCCGCCCCCGCGAGCGGCCGACGCCCGTTGACCGCATCCCAGATGAACCCGGCGCCCTGCGTGAACCCGGCCACGAGACTCCCATCAGCGCTCACCGCCGATGCCGCTGCCAACGGCGATGAGACCGGATCGAGGTTCCGCACCATGCCGGTCGAATCCCAGATCACCGGATGCGTGCGCCGATCAATCCGGCCGGCCCCGACGACGACCGAGCCCCCGCGCGCGATCGCTTCGACACCGGTCACCTCCGGCTCGCTCGAAGGACCGATGTCCGGCAGATACACAAAGCCCCCCGCCGCGGTATAGCGGAACGCCAGCAGGTTGAGGTCCCCGCTCATCGTCGCGCGGACAGTGCCCACCATCGTGCCCCCGTCGCCCGAGACATCGGTGAACGCCATCGACTCGGCGAACGGCGGTCGCGCCACGACCGTCCACCCACCGCCGCGCGTCCAGACCGCGCCCTGGTCAGCGTCCGCCTCGAAGAGGAACTGCCCAACCGCAACACGCCCATCCGACGAGATCCCCTTCAGGTTGCCATTCCGACCCAGCCCCATGAACACCGCCCGCTCATCGCTCGCCGCGGCGAGCCCGCCGAACACCACAACCGCACCGACACACACCCCCGCCATCGAAGACTTCACCATGTCACACACTCCCAATCTGATTACAACCGATCATGAGAAATGAATGCCCGGCAATCGCCGGTCGGCCCGGCGTCTCACCGAGACCCGCGGCCCGCAACGACATTCGCCCCCGCCGCGGCTCCGGTTCGCAACCCGACCGGCACCCAACCAGTATGCTGAGAACATGGAGAACCTGAGACACACATCAGCATGCCTCGTCGCGGCACTCACGCTGGCCGCGCCCGGTGCGCCCGTCGCCTTCGCCGCGGCGGCCGCGCCCGCGACACCGCTGTCCAGGACCGCCCCGATCTTGCAACCGCCCCCCGGCCCCCCGGCCCCCCCGACCCCGCCGAGGT
>JBDZUZ010000206.1:0-5496 GCA_040255445.1 Planctomycetaceae bacterium
GTGAGCGCCGCGGCCAGCGCCTTCGCGTTCGCCACGACATTCGCCGCGTAGGTCTTGAACTCCGGCCGCAGCGCTTCGCCGAACGCCACCGCCTTGGCCGCGATGATGTGCATGAGCGGCCCGCCCTGCGCACCCGGGAAGAGCGCCCGGTCGAGCTTCTTGGCCAGCTCCTCATCGTTGGTCATGATCAGCCCGCCGCGCGGGCCGCGGAGCGTCTTGTGCGTCGTGGTCGTGACGACATGCGCGTGCGGGAAGGGCGAAGGGTGCGCCCCGCCGGCGACGAGCCCCGCGATGTGCGCGATGTCCGCGACCAAGAGCGCCCCGCACTCATCCGCGATCGCCCGGAACTTCGCAAAGTCGATCACCCGCGGGTACGCCGAATACCCGCACATGATGATCTTCGGCTTGTGCTCCAGGCACACCGTCCGCACCGCGGCGTAATCGATCCGCTCGTGCTCAGCGTGGCCCGCGGCGTAGTGCAGGGGATAGTGCACCGGCTTGAAGAAGCGCCCCGAGAAATTGAGCTTCATCCCGTGCGACAGGTGCCCGCCGTCCTTGAGCACCAGGCTCGCGAACGTGTCCCCCGGCTCCATCAGCGCCTGCATCATCGCCTGGTTGGCCTGCGCCCCCGAGTGCGGCTGCACATTCGCGAACCCGCAGTTGAACAGCTGCTTGGCCCGCTCCCGCGCCAGGTCCTCCACCTGATCATGAAACTCGCACCCCCCGTAGTACCGCGCCCCGGGATACCCCTCCGCGTACTTGTTGGTCAGACACGTCCCCATCGTGTGCATCACCGCGGCGGAAGCATGGTTCTCGCTCGCGATCAGCTCGATCGTCGTCGCCTGCCGCCGCGCCTCCGCGGCGGCGATCCCGGCCACCGCCGGGTCTTCCCGCTGGAGCAGCTCAAGCACCGACCCGGTGATGGGGTCGTGGGCGTGGTGGGGGGCGTTGGCAGGGGCGGCGGGAGCGGTGGTGGGGGTCATGCCCGATGGTAGGGGCTTGTGGTGCAGGCCTCCGGCCTGCTCTCCCCCCGCGGCCTCGGCCTCCCGGCCGATGTCTACCCCCCTCTACACCTCCGCCTCCTCCACACCGTGCCACCGACTGAGCTGCTCTGAGCTCAGTCGTGGTTGTGCGCAGGAACCCACCTGTATCGCGTGACCGCGGCCGTACGATCGGCCGCCGGGCCGAACGCGGGCCACGCCACATCCCCCGAGCCACGCCCAGGAACAACAACCCCCCGGCCCGGGCGCATCGCGTCGCAGGTTGATGACGGATCCCGATGAATCCCTCCGCTCTCTTCACCGATGCGATCCAGCCTCGTCTGAGCGAGTACTTCCTCGCCGGCGGCTGGCGCCCGCTGCGGGCCTCGCGCCCCCGCCATTGTTTCGGGCGTCGAATCGAAGGCGGCTGGCAGACCGTCTCGATGGGCATACCTCGCAGCGGAAGAGTCTTCGAGGGTGTGCTGGCATACCTCGATGCGGGTGTGATCTTCGATGCGGTCCGTTTCTTCCCCGATCCGCCACTCGCTGCGTCTGCCCCGAGTTCGAGAGAAACCCCCTCGTTCCAGTTCGTCACCCGCCCAACCGAGAGAGCTACCTGGCTGATCCGGCCCGATGATGACCCCGCAAGCATCGCAGCGGCCATGATCGCCGCGTTCGAAGCGAATGCCGAGCCATGGCTCGCCGCGCGTACATCTGTGGCCGCGATCCTCGAGCAGTTATGGCCCGCCGTCGATGACCGTGCTGCAGGATTTCCGCTGCTGCGAACCATCACGATCCTGCTCGCATCACTGCGCAATACACAACAACTGGAATTCCTGCTATCCCGCATGGAGAGCGGGTACTACCTGGGCGGTTGCGACCCAATGGTGCTTCAACAGCACGCCGCGGCGGTCCGCCGCCGTGCCACGACCGAGCTGCTCTGAGCTCAGTCGTCGTTGGGCGCACGCCTCCAGCCCGCTTCAGCGAGCTTGCCCGCTTGCAGGCCAGACCTTCAGGCCTGGTCGCGAAGGCCAGCGCAGTTCCCATCGCATCCAATGTCCGCAGCCCGTTTCAACGGGCTTCAACACAACCCGCCGCCCTCGTCACAACACTCCAGCCTGCGCCTCCTGCAGACCTGCGTAAGGAGGCTCGGGCGCTTCACCTCCGCCGGCCGCCTCGGTTAGTCTGTTGCGTCTTGAGGGCCTCAAATGACCACACAAGAATTCGCCGTCCTCGATCTCGAAACCACCGGCCTCTTCCCCGCCCGGCACGACCGCGTCCTCGAGGTCGCCGTCGTCCGCCTCGATCCGACCGGCCGCGTCATCGACGAGTACGCAACCCTCGTCAATCCCAACCGCGATGTCGGCCCTTCCAGCCTCCACGGCATCACCGCCGCCGACCTCCTCTCCGCACCGGAGTTCCAGGAGATCGCCGGCGACGTGCTCAGCCGGATGCGCGGCGCGATCGTCGTCGGCCACAACATCCGCTTCGATCTCGGATTCGTCCGCGCTGAGTGCTCGCGCATCCGCATCGATCTTCCAGAGGTCCCAAGCCTCTGCACCATGCGACTCGCCCACGCCGCCGACCCGGCCGCCGGCACCCGCAAACTCGAGCTCCTCTGCGACCACTTCGGCATCGATCCCGGCGACTCTCACACCGCCCTCGATGATGCCCGCGCAGCCGGCCAGCTCTTCATTGCGTGCCTCGCCCGGCTCAACGGAGCGATCGACCGCCTGCCAATCGATGCGCCCGCTGCCGCGGCCGACTGGCCAAACCTGACCATCTCCAACCGCAGCTGGCGCCGCGAGCACGCCAAGCGCCGGCGAACCGAAGAAACCTCCCGCATCGCTCGCCTCATCGCGAATCTGCCACAGACAACATCGGAGACGCCGCGTCTCGGCGCCTACCTCGCCCTCGTCGACCGCATCCTCGAAGACCGCTTCATCTCAGAAGCAGAGGCCGCGAGCGTTGCAGACCTGGCGACAGAGATCGGCCTCAGCCGTGAGGAAGCCGCCCGGGCGCACGAGCAATACCTGAGCTCGCTTGTCGGCCTCGCTTTCGCAGACGGCCAGTTCACCGAGCTCGAACAGCGCGACCTCGAAGCGGTCCGTCAGTTGCTCGACGTCGAGCCGACACGCTTCGCCGCCATGGTCGAGACCGCGCAGAGCACCGCGGCCGCCCGCACACCCCCGCCGGCAGCACCGAGCCCAGACCTCGCCGGCAAGACAGTCTGCTTCACCGGCCAGTTGAACTGCAAGATCAACGGCGAACCCATCAGCCGCGTCCTCGCCGAACGACTCGCCAAAGAACGCGGCATGATCCCAAAGAGCGGCGTCTCCCGCGACCTCGACATCCTCGTCACCGCCGATCCCCACTCCATGTCCGGCAAGGCCAAGAAGGCCCGCGAGTACGGCGTCCGAATCGTCGCCGAGCCCGTCTTCTGGACGATGATCAACGTCGTACGAGAAGATCCAGGGCGGGTTGCAGAGGCCTAGCGACGAGCAAATGCTCTAGTTCATTTGCCAATCGCTGCCTTTACTTGTGAGCAAGGCTCAGACTGAACGCCAGGGCGCGTACCGTCGAGCGAAACGGCCATTACGCGCCCGGTCCTGACTCAAATGTCGAAAAACGATTACTGCTCTGATTGTCTAGTGATGTACCAGTATTCATAATCATCGTGGACTCCGGTGGACTTTTCAACATCGGAGTATGGGGGCTCGTTCTCTATTATCTTCGCAAATGCGTCCTCTGCGAGCTGGCAGTGTCGAAGCGCAGCGATATGATCATAATTGATCCTCCGCAAGAAGTCCTCGAAGGAGAAATCAGATGCGCAATCGGCGAGGAACTGGTCTACCCATCCATATCGACGCCAGTTCCAAGGGTTCAGTGTATACGGAAAGCGAAAAGAGAACGATATCTGAACATCAGCCTTAATTTCGGCGACCCGTGGGTGTCCCTCTTTGTCGGCAAACGGCATTCCCAAATAGATCTCGCCAAAGTTCGGGCGAGCAAATCCCGCTGCACCAGACAAAGCCGCGTCCATCCGAATGCGCACACGCGGCGTTTCAATCACTAGTCCGCCCTCGCGCCCTCTGCGGACGGCGGAGCCAAGTGGAAGTTCGAGCTCAAAATCATCAAATCTGACTCCATCACTTCTAGAGATTGAAACAACCTCAGCACCATCCTGTGGTGTGATATTGCACTTTGCCCAAATGCTTCGGTCTTGAATCGGGGTGCAGAGTAATGCAAGCACACGATTTTTTGCGAGAACGTGCGGAAGATGATTGCGCCTAAAGATAGCAACCTGAAAAGGGCGATCAGACCTCTTCGCGTTGAATCCCTCGAGAGAGGACGAGAGTTGCTGGAGAAAAATCGATTCGATAATCTCGTTGCATAGTAAATGTTCGGGTCGATGCCGTGGTCCAGAGCATAGGTGGATCGCGTTCTTGTTCCATTGCTCACGAAAGGCGGGATTCTCAATGGTGACGGCGTTCCATGTTTGAACAAACTCCTCCATAAAGCCGTAGCTGTTAACTGCAAGTGGTTCGTGTGTCTTGTTGTCGCAGAAAATGCGACCATCGACCTCGACGACGATCCGTGCGGCAGAGTGCATGCGTGCTAGCACCCAGGCGAGTGTGCATGCTACTGCTCCTAGCGATAATCCGATTCTAATCACCGGGTACGGATCGAGGATCGTGTACAAGATACTCCCAAGCAAACTTGTCGCAGTTGCAAGGAGGAGGGCTACAGACGCAATCTCGATCAGAACTGATCGGGATCGCAAGAACTGTTCCAGTGCGGAGGGTCTTTGCTTGGTCATGGTTCGCAAACTCAAGCCTTGCGGCGATTAGATACGCCCAGGGGTCTCAATACCGGTGTGAGCCGCAAGGGGGTAGCCGCCCCCAAATCTCTTGGTATCGGCAGTCTAGCGAGGCGGCGGGTGGCTCGGGCATCGCTTCCACGCCAACAAGACCGACTGTTTCGTGGCACGGGCTTGAGGCTCTGCGAGTGCCCGTGGTTGGACTTCCGACCCGCCGGGACCACCCCAGTCGGCAGCGCCCAGCTCCCACCTCGCCACTCAAAGCTCGCCCACCCCTCCAGCGGCCCCCTGTACTCCCATCGAAAATCACGCACAAAACCGAACAAAAACCTATTGACACCCTCTCCGCCGCACCGTACATTCCCCACACATGCGGCTCGAAGCCCACTCCATCCCCGATTCCCTCGACCCCGACCCCCAGGCCGAAGCGGCCCCCATCGACACCGCTCCCGATGCCGCCGCCTCCACCGGCGCCTCTCCCGGACTTGCCTCTCCAGCCACCGCCTCCCCCGCCGATGCCGGCCCGCAGACCGCCACCTCCTCCCCACGCGACCACTTGACCACGTGTCCACGTGACCACTCCTCCCCACACGATCAGGCCTCCTCACTGAGTCCTCAGTCCTCAGCCCTCAGCACTTTCCCCTCCCCCCCCCCCCCCCCCCCAAACCCCCCCCCCCCAAACCACCTCTTCACCCA
>JBDZUZ010000207.1:0-5468 GCA_040255445.1 Planctomycetaceae bacterium
GTCATCAGACGATCGCCCCCGCTTCCCACGCCCTCCCCAATCGCTCCGCGGCCGTCGGCCTCAGAGCATCGAAGCCGCCCGCCCACCGCCCTCGCCACTCAGTTCACGATGCAGCCACGCCCGCGCGAAAGACCATTCGTTCTTGACCGTCGATAGCGACAACCCCATCGCCGCCGCGGTCTCTTCAATGCTCAGCCCCGCGAAGAACCGCAGCACCACGACCTGGGCCTTCCGCGCATCCCGCGCTTCCAGCTTCTTGATCGCCTCATCAACCGCGAGCACATCCTCGGGATTCTGCAGCATCGTCGCCGGTTCATCGCTGAGCTGCACCCGCCCGCGGTCCCCGCCGCGCTTGAGGCTCGCCCGTTGCCGCGCCCGGTCGATCAGGATCCGCCGCATCGCCTCGGCCGCCGCGGCGAAGAAATGCCCGCGACCGTCCCACCGCGGCACATCCTCCACGCCGATCAGCCGCATGTACGCCTCGTGCACGAGCGCGGTCGCCTGCAGCGTGTGCTCGGCCCGCTCGCCGTTCATCCGCGACCGGGCCAGCTTCCGCAGTTCCTCGTACACCAGCGGCAGAAGGTCCGCCGCGGCGGCGCGGTCCCCGCCGTTGACCGCCTCGAGCAGGCGGGTCACCTCGGCCGGGCCGGGCAGCGATGCCGAAATGTCGTCAGGCTTCATACCCATCCAGGCGAGATTCTCCGGCCCCGCGGCCAAACCGGCAAGCCGGATTCTCATAAGCCGGCGCAATCCTCGGCCGCGCTCCGGCCGATTCTCGCATGGACAATGGCGGGCCGATCGCGGGCCCGTCCCCGCGGTGCGGCGTCCGTTTGGATCCGCCGCGGGTCGGACCGACAACGCGTCACGCGGCATGCGGCGAGAGACCACCCATGGACAAGCACCGAGCCCAACGCATCACCGAGTCGTACGCCCTGGTGGCCCCCTCGGTCGATCGCATCGCCGAGCACTTCTACGCCACGCTCTTCAAGGACCACCCCGCGCTCCGCGCCATCTTCCCGGCCGACATGACCCGCCAGCGGCAGCACCTGGCCACGGCGATCGCGCTCACCGCCCGCAACGTCGACCGCATCGCCGCGCTCGAGCAGCCCCTCCGCGAGATGGGCGCCCGTCATCAGCGCTACGGCGCGCTCCCCGGCCACTACCCGGTCGTCTGCGACCTGCTCATCGGCGCCATCGCCCATGTCGCCGGCCCCGCGTGGAATGCGCAGCTCGAGGCCGACTGGCGTGAGCTGCTGGGCGCGGTGTCGGCCGCGATGCTCCGCGGCGCAGCGGAAGAGGCGCAGGTCATCGCCCGCGAGCTCGAAGAGACGCGCATCGGCCCGCGCAACTGACCGCGGGCGTCGAGACGCCACAGCCTGAACACCGCCGCCAACGCGGAGCCGCACCGGCTCCGCGTTGTTGCTTTGGGGCCGGCACGCGCTGCGCTTCCGCGTGGCCCGAAAAAGAATTCTCCGCACCGTTGGCCGCGCTGCCGCAATCCCCCGCATGGATCATCGTCCGGGAAACAACCACAGCAGTGGAGGGGGGTGGACGAGATCCACCGTTTCCCGCCCAACCAAGTAACACCTGTTCGAAAGGAAACGACCATGCTCCGCATCACGTCCGCCGCTGTCATTGCGCTCATCGCCGGTTCGGCTTCCGCGCAGTCTCTCAATGTTGACCTCAACACCGCATCGGGCCCGGGCTCGGGTGTGCCCAGCAACGCCTTCGCCGGCGCGGCGGGCCAGCCGGGATTCTGGAACAGCCTCGCACCGGGCAGCAGCGGCAGCTTCGCGATGATGGGCCTGACGGGCTCCTCGAGCGGCGTCACCATCACGCGCCAGGGCAACGGCTTTGCCAGCAGCGGCATCGGCAGCGGCGGCACGGACTATCAGCGGCTGATCCGCGATTACTCCGATGCGTTCCAGCCCGGCGGCGTCAGCCAGGTGCAGCTCAATGGTCTCGATGAGGGTCTGTACCGCGTGGTGGTGTACGCTCACCTCCCCGGGGCCGCGGGCACCTACAACGACAACGGGTTCAACGCCTTCCACACCAACTACCTCTCGGTCTCGGTCGGCGCCACGAACGTCGGCGCCGCGACGACGACCGACACGCCCGGGGCTGATACGTTCGTGGAGGGCAAGACGCACCAGTGGTTCACGGTGCGTGTTCCCGCCGGCGCTCCGGCGGTCACGATCCGGTCCGCGGCGGATGCGGGCTACAGCCTTTCGCACGCCGCGCTCAACGGGTTCCAGCTCGTCAAGTACGATGGTTCGCGGCTGTATGTGAAGCACAACGCCGCGGGCCTGAACACCGGCAAGGACTGGGCCAACGCCTTCACGGATCTGCAGACCGCGCTGCGTTTCGCGAAGGAGTCGCAGGGCGCGATCACCGAGGTCTGGGTCGCCGCGGGCACGTACTTCCCTGCGAGCAGCGACCGCACCAAGTCCTTCAAGATGATCGACGGTGTCAAGATCATCGGCGGCTTCAGCGGGACCGAGAGTTCGGTTGCGCAGCGGGTTGAGGGGAACACAACGTACCTCAGCGGCGACCTGGGCATCAGCCGCAACATCACGGACAATTCGTACCGCATCGTCGACGCCAGCGGTGTGAATTCGAGCGCGGTGCTCGACAGCGTCGCCATCGTCTCCGGCAACGCCAACGGCACGCCGGGTGTGTACGACGCGGGCTCGGGTCTGTGGGCCAGCAACGGTTCGCCGACCGTCCGCAACGTCGTCTTCACGGGCAACCGCGGCGACCGCGGCGGGGCGGTCAACGTCGAGTACGGCGGGCCGACGTTCGCGAACTGCACCTTCACCGGCAACTCCTGCACCTGGGACGGGGGCGCGATCCGCTGGGTCGGCGACAACACCGGCTGGTTCCCGCCCGTGCTCAAGATCGCCAACTGCGAATTCATCGGCAACACGGCTACGCAGTATGGCGGCGCGATCATGACCTACAACGGGCCGGCGTGGATCGCGGGTAGTGTCTTTACCGGCAACACCGCGCCCGACGGCGGCGCCTTCGCGTCGGCGTACAGCAACCCCACGATCTGGATCAACAACTGCACCTTCGCCAACAACAGCGCGACCAACGGCGTCGGCGGCGGTATCTACGCTCTGCAGGGCCCGACCGTGAACGTCCGCAACTCGATCCTGTACCAGAACACCAAGACCAACGGCGCGTGCCTGGGGTACTGCGCTCAGGCCGCGACCGTGCAGGGCGCCACCGTCAACTTCGCCCACAGTATCGTGCAGGGCATGTCGCTCACCCCCAGTGCCGACTTCAACTCCGGCATGCACCCGCTCTTCATCGATGCCGATGGGGCCGACAACATCGCCGGTACCTGGGACGATGACTTCCGCCTCGCGGTCTCGAGCCCCGCGATCGATGCGGGCAGCGTGTCGCAGATCGCCAGCGACTTCGCGGATGTGGATGGCAACGGTGTGTTCGACCCCAAGACGACGATCGACCTTGACGGCAACCCGCGGCGGTTCGATGTGCTGAATGTCGCCGACACCGGCATGGGCGCTGCCCCGCTCCCGGACATGGGCGCCTACGAGGCCATGTACCAGGTCGCCTGCCCGGCCGACTGGGATCAGTCGGGCGGTGTGGACGGGGACGACATCGCCGTGTTCTTCGCCGACTGGCAGGCGGGCAACGCGGACATCGACGCCTCGGGGGGCACGGATGGTGATGACATCAGCTACTTCTTCGCCCGCTGGCAGGCGGGGTGCTGAGAAGGGGTGAGGAGAGAGCGGAGTGTGCAGGGCCCCGCCAAACGGCGGGGCCTTGTCTCTTTTGGGCTCCGCTCTCCCGGCCAACCCTTACCCCCGGGGCGGGATAGTTGAGGTCGGGCGCACGATCACCGCGGCGATCAAGGCGACGGCCTGAAGGCGGGAGGAGAAGCCCGTTGAAACGGGCTTGGTGGGAATGGAAACGATTGGGGTGCGCTGCGGTGCTGTGTACCACGCCTGAAGGCGTGGCCTACAAGCGGGCAAGCCCGCTGAAGCGGGCTTTGGGGAGCAGCGCTTCGTGCCGCGGTGGCGTGTGTGTCGGTCACGGCGCGTGATCACGGCGGTCGGGCGGGCACGGGTTGCTGGTCGCGGAGGCGGGTGACGAAGCCATCGATGTAGAGGCGGGCGTTCTCGGGGTGGGAGGCGAGGTCGATACCGACCTCGCGTGCGTGGCGACGGTTTCTGCGCGGGCGGTTCTGTGCCTTTCCCCTCACTCCACTGACGACACCCTGTCAGTACCCCCACCCAAAATCCAACCACCCCCCTTGCACACCCCGCTACACGCGGTACGCTCCCCGCATGGTCGCACCCAATCAAAACCAAACCATCGATCCCACCCAGCCCCCCCCACCCCACTCCTTGGAGCCTCTCAATCAGGAGGAGTCCCGCTTCCTCTCCCAGTTCTTCCGAGACTTCAAAGAAGACCTCCTCGCCTGGTCCGCCGCCACCAACATCGCCATCGACGCCTTGGCGAAGTGGCTCAATCACCCCAAGATCGCCGCCTATGTGTCGGCCCTCCGCCACCACCAGGCCCAGGCCGCGAAACGCAAATGCATCGAACTCCTCGAGCAGGTCATCGACTCCGATGAACCCCTCCCCGAAAAGCGCCGCGCGGCAACCACCCTCCTCCGCGCCATCGCCCCCGCCGGCCGCGCCCCGTCCCGCCGAACTCCGCGCGACACCGGCAACGAAGAACCCGCCCCCACCCGCCAGTCACCCGCAACCAACCAAGCCCACCGCGGTACCAACACCGCCGCGGCACAATCCGCCTCAACCGCCACCACCGCTCAGGGCCAGCCCAGTAAGCACATAGCCCACGCCGCGACCTCAAACCAACATCACGCCCACCAAACCTGAACCCCTCGTTCATACCCCGCGAGCAAGGCAATTCACCCCGGCCCCGCAACCCGCGCTGTTTCATTCAAACCAGCACGGCAAGCCGATCAGGGATCCACAGGTCCACACCGGCCATTCAAGGGCACCGCCGGAGATACGCTCGCCGCGGCCGGATCCCGCCGCCGGCCCGATGGACCGCGATCAAGGAGGATGGCATGACGCGAAGGGATTCGGCAGAGACACGGAACGCCAGTGTGGGAAAGACCGCCTCGAGGCCAACGGCCGCGGTCCCGTTCCCCCGCCGGCTGCGTGGGCTGTCATGCCTCTTCGCCGCCACGATCCTCGCCCCCGCCGCCCTCGCGCAGAACCCGCCACCAGACTACGGGCTCGACTTCGTCACGGTCGGCGCCCCGGGCAACCGCGCTTCGCTCCCCTCGGAGATGCCCGACTACCAGGTGACCGCCGGCGCGGTGGACCGGGAGTTCCGCGTCACCCGCACCGAGGTGCTCGTCAAGGACTGGCTCCCCTTCGTGCGGGCGTACGGGCCCTACTGGGAGGGCTCGCCGTGGAACTCGGATTTCACCAGCGCGTTCATCATCCCCGATGGTCAGGGCG
>JBDZUZ010000208.1:0-5457 GCA_040255445.1 Planctomycetaceae bacterium
ATCGGCTCGGGTTGGTCGAAGCAGATCGAGGCGATCGCGCCGGCGGTGTAGCGGCCGATGCCGGGGAGGGCTTTGAGTTCGGCGATGGTGCGTGGGACCTCGCCGCGGTGGCGTTCGACGATCGCGGTGGCCGCGGCGTGGAGCATGCGGGCGCGGCGGTAGTAGCCCAGGCCGGTCCAGGCCGCGAGGACATCATCGATCGGCGCGGCGGCGAGGGCGGCGGGCGTGGGGAAGCGGGTGATGAACGGGACAAACTTCTCGACGACGCGGGCGACCTGCGTCTGCTGGAGCATGATCTCGCTGACGAGGGAGAAGTAGGGGTTGCGGCGGCCGCTAGTGGGGTGCGTAGCGGGGTCGGAGTGGCGCCAGGGGAGGTCGCGCGCGGTGGCGGCGAACCACGCGGCGATCGGCGGGATGATCGCGGCGTCGACCGGCATCAAGTGGCCTTCCGCAACACATCGCGGACGGCGGTCTTGATCGGACCCCAGGCGACATCGGCCGCTTTGCCCACCGTGATCCAGTCTTCATGGATCAGCAGGTTGGTCACGCCGCGGATCGCGAAGAGCGCGGATGCGAGGGCGTCGTTGGTCCCTTGATCGGGCCGGTGGTAGGAGCGCGGAGCGGGGGTGATGCGGCCCTCGATCACGCACTTGAGCGCGTTGGGGTTGGGCGTCTCGCGGAACTCGATGACCTCGTACGGCACGCGGTGCTCCGGTGTGGTCGGGGCGGGAGGGCGGCGGAGATGGTACGGAGAGGGCGTACGCGGCGGCGGGCCTCGGGCGCGGGTTGGTATTGGGGAGTAGACTCTCTCGGGCGGCGTCGATCCGCATCGGGCGGCTGTCTGCCGCGCTCCGTCTTCACGCCGCCTCGCCGTTGTGCCCGCCGCGGCATGCCGGCGTGGGAGGATCGTCGTTGCTCTCGATCGAACGAATCCAGGCGCTTCTCGACCGGCTGTCGTCGTATTCGCCGGTTGCGCTCGTTGTCGAGCTGGTGGTCATCTGGATCGTTGTGTACCTGGTGGTTCGGTTCGTCCAGGGCACGCGGGCGGCGGGTTTGCTCAAAGGCGTGCTTGTCATCATGGTGGTGCTGGCGATCCTCGCCCGCGTGGTGGGGCCGACGGGGACCTTCCAGCGGCTCGGGCTGCTCTACGACCGTTTTGTCGGGATCGTCGCGCTGGGCCTGGTAGTCATCTTCCAGCCCGAGCTGCGTCGCGCGCTGGTGCGGCTGGGCGAAGCGCCGTTCTTCCGCGGCACGCCCAAGGACATCTCTTTCATCGTCGGCGAGATCGTCGATGCGGCGACGTACCTTTGCAAGCTCAAGTACGGCGCTCTGATCGTGATCGAGCGGACGGTCGGGCTGGGCGGTCTGGTCGAGGGCGGGACGATCCTGAAGGCGGATCTCTCAGCGCGGCTGCTGCAGACGATCTTCTACCCCGGCTCGGCGCTGCACGACCTGGCCGTGATCCTCAAGGGCAAGACGATCCACGCGGCGGGTGTGCAGTTGCCGCTGGCCGCGCCCGAGGAGATGCCCAGCACGACGCTCGGATCGCGCCACCGCGCAGCGGTGGGGCTGTCCAAGGAGTGCGACGCCATTGTGGTCGTCGTCTCGGAAGAGGCCGGAACGGTGCGGATCGCCGAGCGTGGCCGCCTCAGCAGCCCGATGACGCCCGCGGAACTCGGCCCGGAGTTGCAGCGGCGATTGAGCCGCGGCGCGGCGGTGGAAACGGCCGCGCCCGCTGCGCCCGAGCCGCGCGAGGCCGATGCACTGAGCGAGGAGGCCGATGCGACCGGCTTCGACATGACCCACGACGACACGAGCAACCGCGAGCCCGCGCGGGCCGCCGAACGCTGAGCGAGATACCGCCATGTGGCAGTTCATCAAGACCGGTCTGCTCGTCACTGTGGTGACCGCGCTCATCTGGATCTACGCCGAGGCCGAGAGCCTCCGGCCGCGCGATTTCACCGTCGAGCTCGCGTTCCAGGTCGAGCCGGGGAGCAACAAGGTCATCGACATCCTCGATGCGGATGGTCAGGTCATCCGCGGCACGGACATCGTCCGCGCCACGGTCACGGTCGAGGGCTCGGCCGCGGCGTTCGAACGGATCGAACCGGTGCTCCGCCGGCCGCTCCGGCTCGGGCCGGATCTGGACGGTGTGCCCGCCGACCCGGGCAAGTACCCGATCGACCTCCAGCCCGTCCTCCGCATGCACCCCGAGATCCGCGACAAGGGTGTCAACATCCGCAAGGTCGACCCGCCCCAGGCCCGCATCCTTGTTGATGAGATCGTCGAGCGGACCCTGCCGGTGCAGGTGGTGATCCCCAGCGGCGAGCTGGAAGCCCTGCCGGAAGTCAAGCCGCCGCAGGTGGTTGTGAAGCTCCCGCGGGGCGAGGCCGACCTCCTCCCCGAGGGTGTCGTCCTGACCGCCCGGCCCGATCAGGCCAGTTGGTCGCGGCTGCTCCCGGGTCGGCGCGAGACCATCAGCGGCGTCCGTCTCGAGCTGCCCGGGCAGCTGGCCAACTCGGTCCACGCCCGCGCAACCCCAGCCACCGTCGATGTTTCCGTCACGGTCCGCAACCGGACCGCGACGATCCGGGTGCCGAGCGTGCCGGTCCATCTGCGGATCGCCCCCCTCGAACTGGGCCGCTGGAACATCGAGATCCCCGAGCCGGACCGGTTCCTGACGGATGTGACCGTGACCGGCCCCAGCGATCTGGTGAAACAGATTGAGGACAAGACCATCCCCCTGATCGCCATGGTGCCCCTGTCCTTCGAGGAACTGGAGCGGGGGATCACCTCCAAAGAGGCGATTTTCTGCGAGCTGCCCACCCAGCTGCGGATCGAGGTGGCCCGCCGGGCGGTCCGCCTGACGGTGACCCGCCGCGAGACCGCGGCGACCAGCCCGCCGCCCACCGAGCCCGAGCCGGACGATCTGGAGAACTGACGGGCGTGGCGGCCGACCGTCAGGGCCGGACCGTCGGCCACAGGACAATCGACCCCCTCCCGTCTAACCTAGTACCCCCGCGACGGCGGGGGGCGCCGGGGCCGTCGCCCCGGGGCCGCTCCCGCCTCCACAATCTGGGCACCGCCGCACCATGCCGCCCGGCCCAAACGCCGGCGGATCCGCGACCGAGGACCTGACCGTGAAGATCAAGACCGACGAAATCGCGAGCGTTATCAAGCAGGAAATCGAGAACTACTCCGCCGAGCTCGAGGTCTCCGAGGTCGGCCGCGTGGTCGAGGTCGGCGACGGCATCGCCCGCGTGTACGGCCTGGCCAACGCCATGGCCGGTGAGCTGCTCGAGTTCCAGACCGCCGAGGGCGCGGTCATGGGCCAGGTGTTCAACCTCGAGACCGACACCGTCGGCGCGGTTATCTACGGCGACTACCTCGCGGTGAAGGAAGGCGACACGGTGAAGTCGACCGGTCGTCTGCTCGAAGTCCCCGTCGGCGAGGCGATCCTCGGCCGCGTGGTTGACGCCCTGGGCCGCCCGGTCGACGGCGGCGGGCCGATCAACGCCACCGAGTTCCGCAAGGTCGACATCATCGCCCCGGGCATCGCCGAGCGTCAGCCGGTGACCGAGCCCGTGCAGACGGGCATCAAGGCCATCGACGCCATGATCCCGATCGGCAAGGGCCAGCGCGAGCTGATCATCGGCGACCGCAAGACCGGCAAGACCGCCGTCGCGATCGACGCGATCATCAACCAGAAGCAGTACTGGGGCACCTCCGAGGCTGTGGTGTGCGTGTACGTCGCCGTCGGCCAGAAGGAGTCGACCGTCGCGGGCGTCGTCGAGGTGCTCAAGAAGAACGGCGCGATGGATTACACCATCGTCGTCAACGCGGGCTCTTCGGACCCCGCCCCCATGCAGTACATCGCCCCGTACTCCGGCTGCGCCATGGCCGAGTACTTCATGTGGCAGGGCAAGAACGGCAAGACGCCCAAGCACGCCCTCGTGGTCTACGACGATCTCTCGAAGCAGGCCGTCGCCTACCGCCAGTTGTCGCTCTTGCTGCGTCGCCCGCCCGGCCGCGAGGCGTACCCCGGCGACGTCTTCTATTTGCACTCGCGCCTGCTCGAGCGCGCCACCAAGCTCAGCGATGAGAACGGCGCCGGCTCGCTGACGGCGCTGCCGATCATCGAGACGCAGGAAGGCGACGTGTCGGCGTACATCCCGACCAACGTGATCTCGATCACCGATGGGCAGATCTACCTCGAGCCCGAACTCTTCTTCTCGGGTGTGCGCCCGGCCATCAACGTCGGTATCTCGGTCTCCCGCGTGGGTGGTAACGCCCAGGTGAAGGCCATGAAGAAGATCTCCGGCTCGCTGCGGCTCGACCTCGCCGCCGCCCGCGAACTCGAGGCCTTCGCCCAGCTGGGCACCGAGCTCGACAAGGCCACCCAGCGCCAGCTGGACCGCGGCCGCCGCATGGTCGAGCTCCTCAAGCAGGGCCAGTACGTGCCCTTCAACGTGACCGACCAGGTCATCTCGATCTACGCCGGCACCAAGGGCTTCCTGGACGATGTTCCGGTGCCGCAGGTGCGTGCCTTCGAGGAAGGCCTGCTCGAGTACTTCAACACCGCGGCGAAGGCGACGCGTGATGAGCTCGACAAGAAGAAGGCGCTCGACAACGAGCTCGAGAAGAAGATGACCGAGGCGATCCAGGCCTTCAAGGCCGGGTTCATGGCGAAGAAGTAAGCCGCGGTTGAGACAAGTCGGATGAATTGCCCAAGGGGGAGCGAGCGATCGCTCCCCCTTCTTCGTTGGTTGCTGTTCGTGAAGTCGCGCATAGGTCCGGCGCGTGGCACAGGTTTGGCCGCGTCCGCGGCCACACCTGTGGGTTGGGCGAGGCATCACGCGGACACGCCTCAGCATCGGCACTCAGCAAAGGTCTACTCATTCTGAGAACTCGCTATTCCTGCCGGGCGGACGCAAATTGCGATGTGCTTGCTGCAAGGCGCACGCGATGAAGCTATTGAAACCGGGCTACGCGCCTAGGTCGCGGAAGATTCATCCACGCGGCTTTCGGCGGTCGATGTCCTGTGCCTCGACCAGAGCGTAGTGGATGCTTCGAGCCCGGCGAGGAGAGATCGATGGGAACCGGCGAAGTCACGTGCGATCCGAGCAGAAAAGGCAGCGTTACTCGCAAGAGCATCCTGGAGAGCCCGCGCCGTGCTCTATGCCTTATGGGTGTTCTTCTCTGCCTGATCACATCACCAGCCGTGCCGCAACCGTGCGGCCCCGGCTGGTTGCCCGGACAGGGAGTGCGGGGCACACTCGGTTCTGTCTCCGCGATCATCGATTGGGATCCGGACGGCGTCGGCCCACGGGAGCCGGTGCTCGTCTTATCCGGGTCCTTCCTCGTCGCGGGCGATGCCGCGGCCACGCGGATCGCTGTCTTTGATCCGAGCACCGACCGATTCTCAGCGCTGGGCGATGGGTTCGACATCGGTCCGGG
>JBDZUZ010000026.1:0-29573 GCA_040255445.1 Planctomycetaceae bacterium
GCCCCGTGCATCCCGCCGCCGCGATCCTCCTGCTCCTGCTCGCCGCCATCCTGGCGTCGTGGGGGGTCCATTGGCTGCTGCGGAACCCCCGGGCCGACATCGAGACCGGTGTCGTCTACCGCCTCATGCAGGTCTACAGCCGCATCTACCACGGGCTGAGAGTCAGCGGCCGCGAGCACATCCCGCGATCGCGCAACGCCGGGCCGCTCATCGTCGTCGCCAACCACACCGCGGGCGTCGATCCCGTGCTGATCCAGGCCGCCTGCCCCTTCGAGATCCGCTGGATCATGGCCTCGAACATGCGGTTGCCGCAGTACGAGTGGTTCTGGGATTGGGCGAAGATCATCAGCGTGCACCGCACCGGGCGCGATCTCGCTGGAGCCCGCGAAGCGATCCGACACCTCAAGAACGGCGGCGTGCTGGGCGTCTTCCCCGAGGGCGGCCTCGAGCGGCCCGCCGAATCGATCATGCCCTTCCTGCCGGGCGCGGGATTCATCATCGCGCACACCGAGGCCAAGGTGCTGCCGGTGATCGTCAGCGGCACGCCCGCGGTCGACCCGGCGTGGGCGAGTTTGTGGGTGCCGAGTCGCTCTCGCCTCCGCTTTGGCCCGATGCTCAGCTTCGCCGGCCGCGGCCTCTCCGCCGCGGAGATCACCGAGGAACTGCACAACTGGTTCATCGAGCAGACCGGGTGGCCGGAGAGCGATGGCCCGGTTGAGGAACCTGCGCTGCCGCCCGCGCCCGCGGAGGTGTGAGTCTGCCGGGTTCCGGCCCGCCGCGGCGGCACGGTCAACCCGCCTTCAGCCGCTCCAGAGCCTCAAGACGCTTCCTGTGGATCTCGCGATCGGGTTCGAGGGCAGCCAGTGCGGCCAGGTGCCGTTCTGCTGTCGCGTAGTCCTTCATGCGGAGCGCGATCGTCGCCGCGTGCTCGCGCGTTCTGGCGTCGTAGGGCGCAATGCGCGTAGTTCGCTCGGCCTTCTCCGCGGCCTTGGTCATGTCCCCCGCCGCGGCGTACTGCCGGCTGAGTTCGAGCGCGTACACCGCCGTGTACTGCTCGCGCGCATCAAGATACTCGAGGTGAGCGATCGCTTCGGTCGCCGACATGCCCTCGGCCCCGGACAGCGCGAGATCCGCCAGCAGTTTGTGCGGCAGCGGATCGACGGGGCGAGCTGACGCGTACCGCCGCAGCAGCGGCGCCATGGCGATCGACGGCCGACCGCCATTCTCCTCGATCGCATCACTGACCGCGCGTTCGAGCACCTCCGGATGCTCCGGGTACAGATCGAGCCACTCGGCCACCTGCACAGCGCCCACCGGCCCGCCTGCCTGCTTCGCGAGTTCCTTCAGCCGCGGCACACCATCGGCCGGGTGCATGCCCCACGCGATCAGCTGCTCGCCGGCCCAGGCTTTGAATCCCGCGAAGAACGCATCGCGGTCCTGCCCCAGCACTCGCTCGAAGGCGGCTTCCTCGCGCACACCCTGGGCGTACAGGTCCATGAGTTGCAGCGGCGCATCGGAACCCCATCGCTCGATGATGTAGGTGTACATCCAGTGCCCCTGCGCGTAGGCCTGCGACCGGTCGGTCGGCTTCTTCGGCCGCGCGAAGGCGAGGTTGATCTCGGCGAAGTCAAAGAGCGCATCATTGTCGTACGCCTGTGTGAGCAGTCGCACCGCGTCGTACCCCACCGGGCTGTCTTCGAGGTAGACCGCGGCCGCCTCGGTGAACCAGTGCGGCAGGCGGTTGTTGGTGCGCGACAGCGTGACCGTGTGCGTGTACTCGTGCTGCACCACGCGGGGCCAGTCGTACGGGCCGACCAGGTGCCCCGGCCCCGCCCGCGGCGCTTCCATCGCGATCACCGGCCCCGTCGCCGCGGCGATGGTGTGCACACCGGGCATGCCCACGATCCGCACCGCGAACCAGCGGTGGTTGGGGTAGAGCTCGATCGTCGTCTTCTTCGCGGGGGTGTGGTCGATGCCGCCGGGCTCGCTGCCGGCGACGCGGGCGTGGATCGCCTCGAGCGGCGCGAGCATCTCGCGGGCGACGAGTTCATCGACGCCCGGCTTGCAGCGGACGATGAAGTGCTCGGTCTCGAAGGTGCTGTAGGTGCGGAGTTCTTCGAGCAGCGTGCGACCGTTGGCGACGCGGACGTTGAATGGGTCCAGCTCCGTTGCCCGCGTCAGCGCCCTGAGCGCATCAGCATCATCGCCCGCCTGCATCTGCGAGAGCCCGAGCTCCATCACCGGCCTCGCCCAGTGCGGGGCGCGAGCGGAGGCCTCACGCAAGTACTCCGCGGCCTTCTCGTACTGCCGCGCATCGGCGAGCGCAGCGCCCGCGGCGAGGTACGCATCCGCCGAACCCGGCGCGAGCGTCTCAAATTCCGCGATCGCGGCGTCGGCCGCATCGAAGTCGAACATCCCCGCGAGCGCTGCGGCCCGAGCTGCGAGCAGGTCCCGCCGTCCCGGGTACACGGCCACCGCGGGTTCGAGCGCTTCGATCGCACCCTTCGCATCCGTCGCCCGGTTCCGCGCTGCAGCGCGGAGGATCGCCGCCTCCGCCGATGGGTACGGGCTCGACAGCCGCTCCAGCCGCAGCGCGATCGACTCAGCGCGGTCCAGATCCAGCTGATCGACCGCCAGCCGGCCCAGCAGCATCCAGGCCCGCGCCGAGCGCGGGTTGTATGTGAGCGCCTCCGAGAGCGCCTGCCCGGCCTCGGGGTAGTTGTCCTTGTCCACCAGCACCTCGGCCTCGGCCAGACGCGGCTCCCACGCCGTCGGGTCGACCTCGCTCCGCAGCCGGCCCAGTTCGCTCACCAGCCCGCTGTACGCCGCCATCGCCGGGCCATCGAGCGGTGTGAGCCGCGCCAGCAGCAGCTTGGCCCGCACGACATCGACCCGCGCATCGATGTCCTTCGCATCGGCGATGTCGCCGCGGGCGAGGCTCAGCACCTCAACCGCCTCATCGAATCGCCCCAGGTCCATCAGCGCCCGGCCGCGGACCAGCACGCCCGCGGCGGAAGCATCCTCGCCCGCGAGTTCCAGCGCACGCTCCGGCTCGCCGCGTTCGAGCGCACCCCGCGCCCGCAGCACCGCCGGCACACTCTCATCATTGAAAGACGGATCGACATACGCTCCGCGCGCGAGCGCGGCCCGCGCCCGCTCAGCGCTCGCAGCAAGGTCCGCCTCCTCCCACGCCCCATGCCGGATGCGGATCTCCAGCCGCTCGTCCGCGGTGAGATACGGGAGCTCCAGCAACTTCTTGATCGCCCCAGCGAGGGGCGGCTCGGGGAAGGGCCGCGGCTCATCCGCGGCGGGCCCCAGGCCCACCATCGCGCCGGCCCGGTCCATCATGTCGCGGATTCTGTCGGCGCGGGCTCTCTCCTCGGCCTGCCGCAGAGCTTCCTCGCGGTCGACCTGCGCTGTCGCCGGCGCGACCCCGCCCGCCGCGAGCCACACCGCCAGCACCGCCACGCTGAGAACCGATCCGCGAGCCTTGGGCATCCGCTGCCTCCATGCACACAACCGGCCGCGCGAGCCGCGGCCTCCACTCTCATTATCGGGTCAGATGCGGTCCCGGTTCGGGCCGGTTCACGGAATCGTGGCGGGCGGGGCCCTTTGGCGAAGCGCTTGTCCGGGCCCGTAGCCGGGCCCGTGCCGGCCGCGGCGGTTACTTCTTCGTCAGGTCCTGCTCGATCAGCGACCACCCGGCCGGCACCTCATCGGTCCGCAGCCGCGAGCGGTCGATCTCCGGGTTGAGTTTCACATTGACCAGTTGCACCAGTGCCACATCGCCCACGCGGTTGACCGTCTTGGCCAGCCGCGGCAGCAGCGTCGGGGTTCCCGATTCATCCGTCGCATCGCGGTACCACAGGCGCACCTCGACCACATCGTCCAGATCGCGGTTGCCCGGCTTGGGGATCAACTTGAGCTGCCGCGTGCCATCGACGAACTGCCGCAGCGCGGCGGCCTCATCGTCCTCCGCGAAGTCGAAGCCCTCCTCGGCGGGGACCACCGAAGCATCGAACCGCGCGAGGATGTCCTCACGCTTCTGCCCGATCGGGAGCGGGATCGGCCCCTCGCCGATCCGCATCGGATCACGCGCATCACCCTCGGCGACGACGCGGCGCTTCACAACCTGTTTCTCCGCGCCGCTCCGCTCGACAAGGAATGTGCCGTCGAAGATGTACGTGAGCTCCTGCGGCTCGATCCGCCGGCCGACCTGCAGCCGGTCGAACGTCACGGAGAAGCGGCGGTCACGCTTCGCGTTCCGCTCTCCATCTCCCGTGCCGTTCGCGGCGTCCTTCTGGCCGGCATCGAAGTACACGAGGCTCCCGATCCGCGTCTGCCGGTCGCCCGCAATCTCGAACAGCCGGTCGTACTTGATGTCGGCCGTCAGTGTCTTCAGCCCCGCGTTGGCCCGCTCGAGATCATCGAGCAGCTTCGCCAGCGGCACGCCGTCGCCGACCGCACCCTTCGCGAGGTTCTCCGGCGTCGGCGCGTGCGATGCATCGACGCCGCACTCCTGCCCGGGCGGGTTGTCGCCGGGAGCGGTTGCGGGGCCTGTTGCGGGCGCGGTCGCCGGCGCTGTCTCGGGTTCCGTCTCCGGCTGCGCCAGCGTGCCGAGTGGCGCCGACAGCGGCAGCCCCGCCACCATCGACAGCCCCATCACCGCCGAAAGCCCCAGCGACGATCCGAGTCCCGCGATTCCGTGCAGCATCAGCATGGTGCTCATCCTTCCGGTCAGCCCGTTCGGCCGCGGTCCTCGCGGCGGCTTTCTGCGTTCCGGCCCGGTGCTCGATCGCTCCGGCCCGGTTCGTACCCACCAACTTAGACGGCAAAGCCCCCATCCGGTTCCGACCCATCGTTGCCGGCCTCGCCCCCGGCCCCGGCACGCCTCGCCGCGGCCCGCTGGGCCAGAAAATCCTTCAGGATCTCCGCCGCGGCCATCGCATCCCGCCGCGCCTTCTTCTCGCCACGCGTCAGGCCCGACCGCGACATCGACCAGTCCGCCGCGGCGCTCGTCAGCCGCTCGTCCTGAAAGAAGACCTCCCGCCCCGTCGCCGCCCCCAGCCGCGCTGCGAACGCCCGCACCGCCTTCGCCCGCTGCCCTTCCGTCCCATCCATATTGACCGGCAGCCCGACCACCAGCCCGCACGCCGCCCGCGCCGACACGAGCTCGCCGATCGCCCGGACGAGAGCGGCGAGCAAATCCTCCCCGCCGCGGCCGGCGATCGGAACTTCGATCACCTCCGCCGGCGTGGCGAGCCCGGTCTCGTCATCGCCGAGCGCGAGGCCGGTTCGTTTGTCTCCGAGGTCAACAGCGATGAACCGCATGGCGGAGCGTATCGCTGTTGCCACGATGCCGTGTCCGGATTGAGTGCCACGACTGAGCTGCTCTGAGCTCAGTCGTGATTCGGGCTCCATCACCGCCACTGCAACCCCACCGCCCGTTTCCCGCAATACTGGGGTAGCCCGCACGACCGAGGAGGACCCCAGCGTTGCCCCATTACCCCACACCGCTCCGCCCGCTCCTGGCCGCCGCAATCCTCTCGCTCTTCCCCGCAGCCCCGGCCGCGGCGCAGCAGTACGTTCATTCCGACGAGCGCCGCGAGCAGATCCAGCGGCTGATCGAGCAGCAACAGCCGCCCGATGCGGGCGATGAGTACGCGCTCAATGCGTACGCGCTGCTCCCGCCCCTGGCCGAATCGTTCCGAAGTGTGCTCGATGATGCGTCGCGGAATCGTCAGTACGTATACGGCCCAGACTGGTACATCCCCTTCGAGGCGATCAGCGACAAGGAGGATGCCACGCCGGGGCGCATTCGCATTGTTCTTGATGCGCTTGAAGCCCTGGAGCATCGCGGCCTCATCGATGTGCTCGACCGAATGGCCGAAGCCCGGCGCGCCGTCCGGCCTGCCATGCTCACCCCAGATGAGCCTCGTCCCACGAATTGGAAGCACCGCGATCTGGCGATCACGCGTCTGGCCCTGGAGGCCCGCCTCGTGCACGCCCTTGACACCGAGGATCACGAGGCGGCACTCTCCTCGTTCCGCGGGCTGCTCGCGATCGACCGCATCTTGAGCCACCAGTTGTCGATCTCGGACCGCATCATCGGCAGCAGGGCCAGCAGCGCCGCGAACAGGCGTCTGCGGGAAGCCATCATCGCCCGCCCGCTCAGCCCCGCGGTCGTCTTTCCGGCTCTGGAGATCCTCGAGTCTCAGCTCGCCGCGCTGCCGCCCACGAGCCAGATCCTTGCAGCCGAAAGGATCATCGCACGCGACAGTATCGAGCACGATGACGCAGGGTACGGTTGGAAGATCGGTGCCGATGGGTACAGCCGAGAAGAGGTCGCCGAGATCACCGATCAGATCCTCGCGGCCGCTCAGCAGCTCGCGGCGGTCCCCGTCAGAGATCGCCGCACCGATCCCGCGGCGATCGAGGCAACGCGCGTGCTCGGTGACATCGCCTCGGGGCGCGAGGCCGAGGCAGTGAAGCTCTCCGTCAACACCTACACAAGGCTGATCGAGGGGCTCGATGAAATCGCGCTCGACAACGCCGCCACCCGCATCATGATCGCGCTCGATCGCTACAAACTCCGACACGGTGTGTATCCGGAGGCGCTAGCCGACCTGACACCCCGAGAACTCGCTGCGCTCGAAGGCGGGTTTCCGATGAGTTATGGCCTGGTCTACCGCCGCGACGGCGAGGCCTACACGCTCTATTCCCCGGGCTACGACCTCACGGACAACGGCGGAACGCCCGACCCCGACCGGCCCGAAATCGCGCTCCGTCCCGAGGGCGCGGGCTTTGACTACTTCTTCCGGCCGCTGCCCCGGTCGGCGCCCGCAGAATCCGGGCCGCAGGCAGCAAGCCCAGCGCCCGCCGACGCCGCGCCTCCGCGCATCACACCCGACGAGTACTACCGCGCGGTCTACCAGCTCGTCCTCGACCACCAGCCCGCCGATGTTGATCCCGCAACCAACGCGTGGCCGCTTCTGGAAGAGACGATCGCCATCGCCCGTGATCGGAAGGCGCTCGCAAAGGAACGCGGCGAGCCGCCGCTGCTGTTCTGGTTCCAGCCGCTTTTCGAAGGCGGACCATCGTTCTCCGATGAAGAGATGCGGCTGGCGGTGGAGGGCGTGCGAATCTACGAGGAACTCGGCATCTACGAGAACCTCGCGAAGATCGCCGCCACACCGCGGGCGGTTCGCCCGCAGTCGAGCGGGATTTTCCATCTCAGCCTCACGCCGGAACGAGAGTCGACCGAGGCAGCCCGCAACCTGATCCGCGCGGTCATTGCCCGCGCCAAGCTCAAGTTCCAAAGGGGCGAGAACGCCGCGGCGATCGGCTCACTCGAATCCGGCCTCGGTGTCGCGCGGGCCCTGACTCAGCAGCTCACGCTTATCGACCGAGTAAGCGCCGGCTCGATGATCCAGTACATCTGCCGCACGCTCCGGGAGAAGACGATCGCGGGCGAGCTCGACGCTGAAACGCTCGCGGCCGCCGCGGCCGCGATCGAGCGTCAGACCGCGTGGACGCCCCCGTACACCGCCACCCTCGTGGTCGATACTCTCGTCCATCGCACCCATGTCGATGAGTCGTACAACTTCCCTGACGATGTTCCGCCGCAGCAGGTCTACCCCGATATCCCCGAGCTCCTGCCCCGGACAACTGTTCAGAAGCAGATCATCGAATACATGGGCGCGCTTGCAGTAGTCGCTGCGACGGCGCCCGCTGACCGCGACAGCCTGCCGCGGGCCATCGCCGCCCGTGAAACGATGCGCCGGATCGAGACCGAAGCGCCCCGTCGTTCCTACATCGCCGCAACGACCCCCAAAGACGCCTACATCTCGCTCAACGATGCCACCGTGGTCGAATCAGCCTCGGCTCGAATCGTCATCGCGCTCGAACGGTTCAAACTCCGCACCGGAGGGTACCCCGATTCGCTCGATGAACTCGCGGAGGTCGAGCTCCCGAACGTCAAAGCGATCCTCGCTTCCACTTTCAACTTCATCTACCGGCGCACCGAGACCGCCTATTCCCTGTACTCGCCCGGCCCCGACAACATCGACCACGGCGGCGCTGCCAATCCCGAAGACCCCTACCCCTGGCCCGGGCCAAAGGCGATCGGCTTCGACCTCGTCTATCGCTGAATCGTGCGACACCGCGGGCACAACGGGGTCTTTCCCCTTTGTGCCTCCGTGCCTTCGTGCCTTTGTGCCTCCCCACGTCCCTGCTCACCGCAACTCGTCGCGCAACTCCCCATGCAGCTTCTTCAGCTCCTCCGCCCGCGCCCGCGGCATCACCAGCGTCGCATCCGGCGTGTGCACCACAATCAGGTCATCCGCCCCGAGCACCGCCACCGTGTGCCCCTTTGCCGCGACGACCAGGTTGTCCTTCCCCTGCACCACCAGCCCCTCGCCCTCGCCGCCGAAGCGGTTGCCTGATTTGTCCGCCTCCAGCGTCTCGGCGAAGCTCGGCCAGCTCCCGACGTCCAGCCAGCGCAGGTCCATCTGCACCGTCACCACCGGGAAGCGGTCCTCGTCATCGCTCGCCGCGGCATCGCGCGCGGCCGGCTCCATGACGGCGTAGTCGACGCTGATCTTGGGCAGCGTCGGGTAGACCTCGGCCAGCACCTTCGCGCGGTTCTTCGTCTTCCACGCCGCGGCGATCTTCATCAGCCCCGCGTGGCTCTCGGGCTTGTACCGCTCGAGCGCATCGAGGAAGGTCTTCGCCTTCCACACGAACATGCCCGAGTTCCACGCGAAGTCCCCGCTCTGCAGGTACGCCTGCGCCCGCGGCAGATCCGGCTTCTCCACGAACCGCGCCACGTAGTACGCGTGCTCCTTCGTGCCATCGATCGCGGCGAGCTTGCCGCTCTTCTTGTCGCGGACCGGCGCGCCCCGCTCGATGTACCCGAAACCCGTCGCCGGGTAGGTCGGCTTGATCGCGAAGGTCACCAGCCGCCGCGGGTCCTGCTCGACGAGCCGGAAGCCCAGGTCCATCCGCTCGCGGAAGTCGTCCTCGGGTTCGATCACATGGTCGGCGGTGAGCACCGCGAAGACCGCCTCGGGATCGATCGCGTGCAGCACCGCCGCGGTCAGACCCACGGCGTTGACCGTGTCCCGCGCGGCGGGCTCGCCCAGGATCTGCTCATCGCCAAACTCCGGCAGGTCGGCGCGGATGATGCCGCGGTACCCCTCGGCCGTGCAGATATAGCGGTGGTCGGGCTCGACCAGCCCCTCCAGCCGGCGCGCGGTGAGCTCGAGCAGCGAGCGGACGGTGTCATCGCCCGGCCGGCTGATGAACCGCAGGAGCTGCTTGGGCCGGTCCTTGCGGCTCATGGGCCACAACCGTGTCCCCGCGCCGCCCGCCATGATCATCGCGTACCGCATGCGGGGCAGGATATCGGTTTAACCTGGCGGCATTTGCAGCGGGACCGAGAACTCGGCGCCCGAACCGGTGAAGAGCAGTGGGGCGGTCGTGTCAAAGGCAGGCTCGCGCTCAGCGCCGCGCTGCGTACACCGCCCCCAGCACATCGCCCGCATCGGCCAGTTCCCGACCCTCCGCCGCGGCCCGCGCCAGCGCCTTGTCCACCAGCCGCTCGGCCTCGGTCCGCTGCTCACCCAGGGCCATGAGCGCATCAACAGCTTCCTCCGCCCCGGCGGGCCGCCCGCCCGCCGGCGGCGTTGAGCCGGCCTCGAGTTCCGCAACTTCACCGGGCGCCAGATACCCCTCGACCTTCCCGGAAAGCTCGGCGATGATCGTCTCGGCGAGGCGCTTCCCAACCTCGGGCAGCTTGGTCAGGGCTTTGGTGTCCTTGCCCACGATCGCCCGCGCGATCGCCCCCGGCTCGGCCGCCATCGCCCGCAACGCCTTGCGGTTGCCGATGCCTTTGACGGTGGTGAGCAACTGGAAGAAAGCCCGGTCCCGGGCGGACTCGAACCCCACAAGGCGGGGGATGAAGCTCGTACCCTGCCCCTGGGCCTCGAGGTACTCGAGCGTGTGGAGCGTGACCTCCCGCCGCCCGCCGTGCTCCCACCGCGCGGCCAGGTACGCCGGCAGCAGGACCTCCCGCGCCACATCCCCCGCCGGCGCGGCGATGGTCGCCCCGATCCCGTTCACACCCTCGAGCAAGCCAGAAATGCGGCAGATCATGCGGCCATCAACATAGCGGGGCGGGGGGCCGGACAGGGCCGGGGCCGTCCGAGAACTTCGGGCTTTGGCAGGAGCCCGCCTTTCGCGGTGTCGATACAGGAGTGCCGATAACAGTCAGCCCCGCAGGAAGCGTGGCACTGTGATTAAGGAATCGACACCCATGCCGACCCCCCGACCCGAGCCGACCCCCAATCTCTGGCAGCGTGCGGTCCTCATCGGCACGCCCGAGTCGGTGGTCCGCCTCGAGCACGACCTCGCCGCGGCCGGCCGCCCCTTCGCCGGCTGCTTCCTCACCAGCCGCCCGCAGGATGATGTCCCCGCCGGTCACCAGTTCGGTCTGATCGATGCGCTGCCCGCGGCCCACGAGGCGCGGCCGTTCACCCTCGCGGTCGTCAGCCTGCCGCGGGCGATGTCCGCGACGATCGCGAAGGTCCGGACCCTGCTCCGCGCCAAGGGCATCGCCGAGCGGTTCGTTCCGACGATCGAGGACCTGCTCGATGGCACGCCGCGGCCGGCCACGCCGAACTTGAACGACATCGACCCGGTCGAGCTCATCGGCCGCACGCCCTACGGCATCGACCGCAAGGCGGTCGCGGCGATCCTCGAGAACCGGCGCGTGCTCATCACCGGCGCGGGCGGCTCGATCGGCTCGGAGATCGCGCGGATCTGCGCGACTTTCCGACCCAGCCAGCTCATCCTGATGGAGCGTTCCGAGAACGCCCTCTTCGAGATCGACCGCCAGATCGCGCAGCGCTTCCCGGGCATCCAGCGTAAGGCGCTGCTGCACGATGTCGTTGACTCCGATCAGACGCTCAGGCATCTGGTCGCGCTCAAGCCCGATGTCGTCTTCCACGCCGCTGCGCACAAGCACGTGCCGCTGATGGAAGACCACCCGGCCCACGCGGTGACCAACAATCTTTTCGGCACCAAGTCGATCGCCGATGCCGCGCTCGCCACCGGTGTTGATCGTTTCGTGATGATCTCCAGCGACAAGGCGGTCAACCCCACGAGCATCATGGGCGCGACCAAGCGGCTCGCGGAGATGTACGTCCAGTCGCTCCACGCCGCGCGCTCAGGCCGCACCAGTTTCAGCATGGTCCGCTTCGGCAACGTGCTCGGCTCGGCGTGCAGCGTGCTGCCGATTTGGTCCAATCAGATCGCCGAGGGCGGCCCCGTGACCGTGACCGACCCGCGGATGACGCGGTACTTCATGACGATCCACGAGGCCGCCACGCTGGTGATCCAGTCCGCCGCGATCGACACCCGTCAGCGTGATGCCGCGTCGGTCTACGTCCTGGACATGGGCGAACCGATCCGCATCCTCGATATGGCCCGCCGCTTCGTCCGCATGTGCGGCTTCGCGCCGGCGATCGAGGGCGAGCCAGTCAGCCCCGCCGATGCGACCACGCCCACGATGCCCATCGCCCTTACCGGCGCCCGTCCCGGCGAGAAGCTCTACGAGGAACTCGCCTACGCGGCCGAGGCCCTCAACCCGACGCCGTTCCCGGGCATCAACGCCTGGGCCGGCACCCTGCACGCCGACTTCGACGCCGCGGCGATGATCGCGGAGCTGTCGGTTGCCCGCGCCTTCCCGGACCGGGAGCCGATCGTGCGGGCGATCCGGCGGCTGGTCCCCGAGATGCGGGTTGCTGATCATGGCGTTCGCGATCAAACAGAGACCAAACTGGTTGTTCAGGATCGGTCAGTAGCGGCTTGATAACCCGCGAAGTTTCGGGACAATGGGTTCCGGAGCGGCCGCTTCTGTTCTGGATTGCGGGCCGTTCTCGGCCGAGCCTCGGCGTCATACGCCGCGGCCCCCTCGTGGGCGGAACCGGCCGCGCTGATGTCCGCGTGGATCCACTCGGCATTTTCTCTCCCCTTTGCCGAAGAAAGAGTCGGACCCCGCGCGGAAGCACCATGCATGACCTGTTCCCGTGAAGGACCCATCATGCCTGATCGCCAGCAACTGACCGAGGAAATGACCGCCGCGCGGGAGCAGGCCCAGGCCCTGCTCCACTCTCTTCAGGCGGCGAGGGCGACCCCGGCCGAGGGCGGTGACCTGTTCGCGAAGGTCACCGGTCGTTCCTCGATCGACACGGCCATCGCCAACACCCGCCGGATGCTCGAGGCCTACGACCGGGTGCTCGTGCAGCTCCGCGCGGGCGTGACCCCGGCGATGGTCGAGATCGCCGCGGCCCGACGCACGGCCGGCGCGTTCGTCTGATCCGGCCGGCATCCCGGGCATGTGGCCGGCTACGCTCGCCCATGCCCTCCGATTCGATCTCGCTCGCCATCCGGCGGCTCAATGGCCGCGCCATCGTTCCTCAGTACCACTCCGAGCAGGCTTCGGGGCTCGACCTTGCCGCGTGCCTCGCGGAAGGCGAATCGGTCGAGCTCAAGCCCGGCCGCATCGCGATCATCTCGACCGGTCTGGCGATGGCGATCCCGCTCGGTCATGAAGGTCAGGTCAGGCCGCGCTCCGGCCTTTCGACCAAGCACGGCGTGACCGTCCCCAACGCGCCCGGCACGATCGACAGCGACTACCGCGGCGAGATCAAGGTGGCGCTCATCAACCTCGGACATGAGCCCTTTACCGTGACGCACGGCATGCGGATCGCGCAGCTGGTGATCGCGCCTGTGACGCACGCGAAGGTGATCGAGGTCGAGTCGCTGGATGCCACGCCGCGCGGCGCGGCGGGCTTCGGGTCGACCGGTCACTGAACGCGATGTGAACCTGCCGGCCGCCGCGAACCTCTACACTTGCGGCCATGGCGACGATCCGTCGGCGAGAGTGGCGTGAAGAGCTCGAGATCATCGACAAGACGATGAAGGCGATCTCGGGGGTGAGCGACCCCGAGGAGCTTGTGAGCGTGTATTGGAACGGCATCGGGGAGCTGCTGCCGATCGAGGATTTCATCTCCGTCTCGCGCCGGCACACGACGGCCCCCAACTACTACATCACACGGTCCTCGCGCTTCGCCGAGGACATCAACCCGTGGACGCAGCGGCACAAGCTGCCGCACCTGTCGGGCGGGATCATGGGCGACGTTGCGTACGCGAACAAGCCCGTGTTCATGGATGACCTCGACAAGCGGCTGCGCTCGGACGATCCAGCGCACTTCTATCTGCAGGGGTTCAGTTCGCTGATCGCGCTCCCGCAGTACGACGGAGGCGAGGGGATCAACGTCACCTGCATGCTGCTGCCGGCGGGCGAATCGATCGATCCATCGATCATCCCAGTGCTGCACTGGCAGTCGGGCCTGTTCGGCCGCGGCACGCAGAACCTGGTGCTCAAGAACCAGCTCGGCGAGGTGCTCGAAGCCCTCGACCGCGAATTGCAGACGGTGGGAGAGATCCAGCGGTCGCTGCTGCCCGATCAGCTGCCAAAGGTCAACGGCGTCGATCTCGCGGCGGACTATGTCACCAGCGCGCGGGCAGGCGGTGACTATTACGACTTCTTCCCGCTCCCGGGCGGCCGGCTGGGGATCTTCATCGCCGATGTTTCCGGGCACGGCACGCCCGCCGCCGTCCTGATGGCGATCACGCACGCGATCGCGCACGCCGAGCCGGGGACGCACGCGCCGCCCGATGCGTTGCTCACGTATCTCAACCGGCGGCTGGTGCGTTCGTACACGCGCTCGGGCGCTTTCGTGACGGCGTTCTACGGCATCCTCGACCCCGCGACGGGCGAGCTCGAGTACTCGATCGCGGGGCACAACCCGCCGCGGCTGATCCGCGCGGACGGTGTGATCGGGCTGGAAGATGCGGCCTCGCTCCCGTTGGGGATCATGGACGACACGGCGTACACGAAGGCGAAGCTCACACTCCGCGATGGGGACCTGGTCGTCTTCTACACCGACGGCATCACCGAGGCGGCCGGCCCGCTCCGGGACGATGGCTCGATCGAGCGCTTCGGCACCGACCGCCTGGACCGGCTGATGCTTGAGTGCGGCGGGACAGATGCGGCCGACTGCATCGCCCGGATCCGCAAGGCGGTGGCGGCGTTCTCCAGCGAACTGCCGCCGGGGGACGACCAGACGCTGATCGCGCTGCGGTACGGCCCCCGCTGAAGGGCACGGTTTCGGCCCTGGCCGGTGGCTGCCCCATAACGCCCCGCCGCCCTGCCGCGGTCCCTACACTCACAACCCCCCGGCGCGAGAGAGGTTCCGGTCCGCCGGGGGGCCAATCAAACTGACCGACCTCACCGACACGCACCCGAGACTCTCAATGACCTCCGAGCAGCAGTCCAACCAGCCCTCCCAGCACGAGACCAAGCCCGCCGACCAGTTCACCCAGGCGGGCGAAGTGCCCCCGGAGATGGCCGCGGAGGCCGAAGCGCAGATGCAGGCCGCGATGCAGGGGGCGACCTCGACGCGTGCGGAGGGGAACGCGGGCCCGGGCGGCAGCAAGCCGGCGATCCGCGGCCCGCGCGTGGTGCAGGCCGGTCGCGAGCACCGCACCGGCAACGTCGTCTCGGTGGGCCCCAACGATATCTTCGTCGAGTTCGGCCCCAAGGAACTGGGCGTCGTGCCGCGGCTCCAGTACAAGGACGATGAGCTGCCCCCGGTCGGCCAGCCGCTCGAGGTCGTGGTCGACAAGTTCGAGCCGGCCGAGAGCCTGTTCATCTGCTCGCGCCCGGGCGCGGTGCAGAAGGCCGACTGGGAACTGCTCGAGCCGGGCCAGGTAATCGAGGCCCGCGTCAAGGGCGTCAACAAGGGTGGGCTCGAGCTCGAGGTTGCGGGGCACAAAGCGTTCATGCCCGCGGGCCAGGTCTCGATCGACCGTGTCGAGGACCTGTCGGTCTTCGTGGGCGAGAAGGTCAAGGCCGCGGTGACGCGGATTGATCGTTCGGGCCGCGGCAACATCGTGCTCTCGCGCCGGGATGTCATCGAGGCCGAGCGCCGCGAGAACGCCGGCAAGCTCAAGGAGACGCTCGAGGAGGGTCAGACGGTCGAGGGCACGGTCCGCAAGATCATGGCCTTCGGCGCGTTCGTCGACCTGGGCGGCGTCGACGGCCTTGTGCACCTGTCGGACCTTTCCTACGACCGCGTCGGGCACGGCGAGAAGGCCGTGTCCAAGTACGTGAAGGAAGGCCAGAAGGTCTCGGTCAAGATCCTCAAGCTCGACTGGGAGGCGGGGCGGATCAGCCTTGGCCTCAAGCAGATGCAGAGCGACCCCTTCGCGCAGGCGGCCCAGGCCGTCACCGAGGGCGCCGAGCTCACGGGCCGCGTCACCAAGATCATGGACTTCGGCGCGTTCGTCGAAGTGGCGCCGGGCGTCGAGGGCCTGGTGCACATCTCCGAGATCGATTACAAGCGGGTCGACCGCGTGAGCGATGTGCTCAAGGCCGATGAGGTGGTGCAGGTCAAGGTGCTCAAGATCGACCCGGGCAACCGGCGCGTGAGCCTCTCGATCAAGGCGACCAAGCCGGCCCCCGAGCCCAAGCCGGGCCAGAAGGGCGGCGGCCGCGACCGCGACCGCGGCGGCCGCTCGGCCGATGAGATCCTGAAGGAAACGCCGGCGTTCCGCCGCCTGAAGGAAAAGGCCAAGCAGGGCCAGACGCAGTTCAAGGGCGGGCTGGGTTGAGGCCACCGCTTGGCGGCTCGCTGAGCTGACCGTTGCGTAGAAACAAGAGAGCCGGTGGCGGGCGCCACCGGCTCTTTTCCATTGCGCACTGCGTGGGCGCGGTGTTGGTGTTGTGCTGTGCTGAATGCTCAACTCTTCCGCAGGAGCGGAAGAGTTGAGCCAATTCACTTGCCAGGGCGGATCTCCGGGAGCGTCCGCGCGAGCGAGGCAAGGTCCCAACGCTCCAGCGGCCGGTCGAGCGCGGCGATGTAGAGCGAATCGCCATCGTCGGCGAAATGCATCGCCATGATCGCGCTGCCGGCGTTGATGGTCGCGAGCGGGCGGAGGGTGGCGGTGTCGAGGAAGACGATGCGGCCGGCGCGGTCGCCCGCGGCGATCACCGCGCGCGTCGGATGGATCGCGACCGCGAAGAGACTGTCCTCGCTGATGCGCTGCGAGGCGCGGGGCGTCGAGGTGGGCGAATCGAGGATGATGATGCGGCCGTCGTCGCCGACCGCAGCGAGCATCCGATCCGCCGCGGCCAGGTTGCGGAGCTGCGCGGTAGAGGCCGCGATGGAACGCTGACGATGCGGGTGCCTTATCTCGGCGAACACGATCGAGCCGCCGCGGAGCGTGACGGCGACCTGATCGCCGATCGCGACCATCGCGGAAGGGACCGATCTATCGGGGAGCTTGGCGTCCGCGATCGGTGCGTCGGTAGACAGATCGACAGTGATCAGGCGGCCCGATTGCGTGCAGAGCGTGAGGTGAGTTCCCGCGGCGTTGAACGCCGCGGCGATGATCACTTCGCCGGGGAATCGCTGCGTGCGTACATTGGAGCCCGGGTCCACAAGGGTGACGGAATCATCGGTCGCGAGGCAGACCACCATCTGGGCCGCCTCGCTGTAAACAACGCGGTGCGCGAGGATGCGAGGAGGGTCGGGAATGACCGGCGGGGCGATGATGGGTTGAACAGGGGAGCCGAGCGGCTCCGCACCATTCTTGTAATAGATCGTTGCAACACCATCCGCATCCGGGGCGATGGGCAGTGCGGAGGGGACCACCGCGAAGTCGTGGATACGCCCCGTGGGCGGGCCGATCGCCGTGCGCCAGCCGCGGCCTGGAACGGACCAGATGCGGACGACGCCCGCGATATCGGCGGTGATAAGAGCGCCGCCGTCCGCGGAGAAAGCGTGGTGCGACACGGCACCAGTGTGCCCCGGGAGGGGTGTGAGCTCCTGCCAGGTGTCGGTGCGCCAGAGCCGGACGGAAGAATCACCGAAGGCGCGGGCCGCGAGCATTGCTCCGTCCGGGCTCAGCGCGATGTGCATGCGGTAGCCGGCGTTGGGTAGGGGCCGCGGCGGGCCGTTGTTGAGTCTCGCGGTGAGCACGCCGCCGCCATGGACGACGGTCATGGCATCAGTGCGCGGGTCGAAGAGGATCTGCGGGTACGTGCCAGGGTCGGTCGCGGGGATTGTGATGTTCAGCGGGCTATCCGTGGAGCCGTCGCCATCCTGGCCGAGCATCAGCCGCCCGTCCGCGGCGACGAAGGCGAAGCGATCGGAGTCGGGGTCGAGCCAGATACGCTGCTCCTTGGCAGGCCCCGAGCGATGGGTGCGGAGCGAGAGATCGGGCAGAGACAGGATGTCGACCCCACCCTCAGCGCTCGAGATCGCAGCTCGCGTGTTGCTGAGCGGCACACCGGAGAGCCCGGCGGCGTTGCTCCCGCGGCCGCGGGTCGCGAGCACGCGACCGGACGCGGCGTCGACACAGTCGATGCGGTCGGGCGCGAGTGTGATCACGAGGCGGCCGTTGGGCGTGAACCAGCCGTTGGCGATGTCGGGTGGGAGTGCCGCCCCGATGGTGAGCTGCGCGGTCCGCGGGTCGAGGATGGCGATGTGACGATCGGCGGTCACGATGCCGAATTCGCCGCTCTCGAGCGGCGTGAGGGATGTCGGACGCGAGCCCGCGGGAAGCGGCGGCGCCACGCGGGCGCACGTGGCTCGGGCCTGCAGTTCAATGAATGCCCAGAGCAGTTCGCGCGTGTCGGCCTCGCCGCCATAGAGCGCCGCGGCCGGGTCGGCGCTTCGCGGCAGCGATGCATCGAGCATCGGCCAGAGCAGTTCCTCGGCGCGGGCGCGAGCATCGGCGGCGGTGTGGGCGTGGATCTGGCGGAGCGTGCTCTCACGCAACGCGCCGCTGAGGCGGGTGTTGCTGCGGGCGAGGATGCCCGCGATGGCGGCGAGCGAGGTGATGATCACGAGCGCGGCGGTCACGGCGAGGCGGTGCCGCCGCGCCGCCTTGCGCAGCATGTACCAGCGCGAGTCGCGGCGGGCGTCGATTGCCTCGCCGCGGGCCGCGTGGCGGAGGTCCCGCGCGAGATCCGCGGCGGACTGGTAGCGGCGGTCCGGCTCCTTGGACATCGCCTTGGCGATGACGGTCCAGGTATCGAGCTCGAGGCCCGCGCTCGTGGGGTTGGGTGTCGGCGCGCTGACGATGTTGGTGATCGCGGTCTCGAGCGAGCCGTCGACGGTGTAAGGGAGACGCCCGGTCAGGAGCTCGAAGCCAATCACGCCCAGCGCGTAGACATCGGTGCGGACATCGGGCGCGGTCGTTTCGCGGCCGACCTGCTCGGGCGCGGCGTAGGCGAGTGTGCCGGTGAACTCGCCGGTACGTGTGATGCGCTCCGCGGGGCTGGGCGTGTCGGAACTGTCGAAGCGGCGGGCGACGCCAAAGTCGAGCAGGCGCGGACGCGTGTCCGTGTCGATGAGGATGTTGCTGGGCTTGAGGTCGCGGTGGATCACACCCTTCTGGTGCGCGTGGTGAAGCGCATCGGAGACATCGGCAAGGAGTTCGAGCCGCTGACGACGCTCGGGCTGCGCGGCCCGGGCCCATTCATCGAGCGGATGTCCCTCGATGAACTCCATGATGAGCGCTTCGCTGCCGTCGATGAGCGAGAGCGCATCGATCGGCGCGACGATACCCGGATGGTGCAGCGAGGCGACGATCTGGATTTCGCGCAGGAACCGGGCGCGGGCCGACCGTGGCGAGGCCGCTCCGGCCGGGTTGAGGATCTTGATCGCGACGCGCTGGCCCGTGGTGGTCTGGCGCGCTTCGTACACGATGCCCTGCCCGCCGCGCGAGACCTCGCGGAGCAGGGTGTAACCCGGAACCTCCGGGAGCGGGGCGCGGAGCGGCGCGTGCGACCTCGCATCGGGCTGCAGAGTCCGGCTTGTCGCTGGGCCGTTTGTTGGATTCGTGACGGGGCTGTCGCCCAGGACCGCGGCGAATCGCTGCGTAAAGCGTGCGTTATCGAGCCGTTCGACGCAGCGGCGGCAGCGTGCGATGTGCGCGGCGACTTCGGGCGGCGGGGGCGCACCGTGAGCGATCGCATCGAGCGTCGCCGGGGAAGGGCACTCGGGGTCGAACGGAGCCATATTCGCCGCGGGGACATGGCGGCGAACCGAGTCTACCTCGGGCGGGCGGAAACCCCAGCGAAATCGGGCGCCGGTCAGAGCCCGTCGCGGATGGCCCGGTCGAGGGTCTCGACGATCTCCCGGAGCCGGCGGGCGATTCGGGTGCGGGCGACGTAGACCTGGTCCACGGAAATGCCGCACTGGGCCGCGGCTTCCGCGGGGGGCACGCCGCGGAGCGCGGTGAGCTCGAAGGCCAGCAGCGTGCTCTGGGAGATGGTGTTCTGGGACCGGAGCTGTTCCCAGGCCTGTTCGAAGATGCGGCGTTCGAGGGCGTCGTCGAAGGCGGCGGCGACATCGGCGACAGGCAGATCCTGCGTGGCCGGCTCGCCGGGCGGGTTATCGGAAGGTGACGCCGCGCGGCGCTTTCGGACGCGTTTGAGATCGCTGATCCGGTGGTGGGCGATTGAGATGATCCAGGAGGAGAGTCGGCCTTTGGCGCGGTCGTACTTGCCGGCCTGGTAGTCGCGAAGGGCTTGGACGATGGTCTCCTGCGCCGCTTCCTCGGCGTCGGACGGGGCGAGGCCCAGCCGCAGGGCCGCGGCGAGGATCACGCCGCGGAAGCGGTCGTCGAACTGCTTCCAGGCATCGCCGTCGCGGCTGTCGTGGAGCCGGTTCAGAAGGAGGGTGGTGGTGGGGAGAGGTTGCACGCGTGGGGGAGATGGCGGTGGCGGGCGAGACCGCACTGAAATTTTGACCGTCGCTGCAAGATTGTACCGGCTGCATCGCAGCCTCTGTGTCGCCTGAGAGACGCGGCCGGCCCGGGGGTCGGAGATGCGTAGGCGGGAACTCTGACACAGGAGAGGCACGATGTTTCGCAATGCACTTGGGATGACAAAGGTGGCGGGAATGGTGGCGGTGGTGTGCGCGGCGGCCGGATCGGTCAACGCAACGACCTACTTCGACGGCGTGTTCAACCCGGCCGACTGGAACCTGACCCTGATCACGAACGCCAACGGCGTCGGGAGCACCGCGCAGGGGATCCAGATCCCCGCCGGCGGCAACCCCAACGAGTACCGCCGGATCCGGCACATGCTCAACGCCACCGGTCCCCTCGCCGCGCTCAACGGCATCCACATGAACAACACGGCGTTCTACAACCCCAACACGCAGGGCGCGATCACAAGCATCAACTACAGCGAGGACTCGATCAACTTCATCCCCGGCACCGTCACGCCCGGCAACGGCCAGGGCTCGGGCCTGGCGATCATGCAGGGCGGGCGGACGTATGTGCAGCGGAACCCGATCCTGATCATGCCGTTCGCGACGCACTCGAACTGGACGTTCAACCCCGCGCCGGGCCTGGTGGCGGCCGACCTGTGGGAGATCGATAACGCGGGGAACCTGCTCGCGAACTCGAACCCGGACTTCTCCGCGGGCGGCGGCGTGATGCAGCTGGGCTTCTGGCGCGGCAACTCGGGCAACGGCAGCTACGAGACCGACTGCGGCATTGATAACTGGCACGTCGAGATCGTGCCGGCGCCGGGCGCGGCCGCGCTGCTGGGGATGGCGGGGCTGATCGGGCTCCGCCGCCGGCGATAAGTCAGCGGCGGTCGGCGCACAGTGATGATCGCTGCGAACCAAGTGCAGCGCATCCCGCGGCCGGAGGGTTCGCGCCCCGCGAGGGGTGCGGAGCCGGGGACACGGTCGAGGGGCGGGCCCGGGCGAGGGGAACTTCGCCCGGGCTTTTCTGTATGTTGTGGCTGCCTCAAACGCTTGCAGCGCATCGCAAAAATGCGATATACTCGGTTGTGCCAGCGATGGGGAAGAAGAGAAAACGCCGCCGCGCATCAGCCGCCCCAGTTCTCGCCAAGATGGCTGGAGACGGCGTTCGCATGCAGCGACTGCTCCAGAAGGAGAGGATCAACCTCGCGGTAAGTCGGCAGATCTACGAGGCGCGTGCCGCGGCGGGGCTCTCGCAACGTGAGCTCGCCGGGCTTGTCGGCACAACGCAGTCGGTGATCGCACGCCTCGAGGATGCGGACTACGACGGGCATTCGCTGTCGATGCTGCGGCGGATCGCCGCGGCTCTGGGCTGTGCCGTCGAGGTGCGGTTTGTCTCGGTCGCCTGATGGATGGCTACGCTCGCTGCGTGCCCGACATGGAGTTCAAGGTCGTCGCGGAGACTGATCGGTTTGTCGTGATCGACAAGCCGTCGGGCATGCTCTCCGTCCCCGGCAAGGGCGCGGAGAAGGCCGACTGCGCTGCGGCCCGGGTCCGCACGATGTTCCCGCGGGCGACCGGGCCCCTCGTGGTGCACCGGCTCGATATGGAGACTTCGGGACTTCTGATCTTCGGGCTCGACCCCGATGCCCAGCGCGAGCTCTCGCGGCAGTTCGAGCAGCGCATCGTCGAGAAACGCTACACCGCGCTGCTGGCAGGCCTGGTGTGGCCGGAGGCGGGCGAGATCGACCTGCCGATCCGCGCCGATCTCTCGCGGCGGCCGATCCAGATCGTGGACTTTGAACAGGGCCGGCCGTCGAAGACGCTCTACCGCGTGATCACACACGAGACCGACCGCACAAGGGTCTGGTTCACGCCGGTGACCGGTCGCAGTCATCAGTTGCGGGTCCACGCCGCGGAAGGGCTCAAAGCGCCGATCCTCGGCGACCCGCTCTACGGCGATGCGGGCTCCTTCCCCCGGCTGGCGCTGCACGCATCGATGCTCGCGGTGCGGGATGTGGAGACCGGGCGGCGGGTGGAGTTTGTCTCGACGGCGGAGTTCTAGGGGAAGTGGTCGCGTGGTCAAGTGGTCACGTGCGCAGGCGTTTCGTTGCGTATTCGTTGGTGTAGATGCGGTCTTGTCGCGGGTCTATACGAGGCAAGCGATATCCGCTGCTCTCATCATCCGCCACGCGACCACGCGACCACGCGACCACGCGACCACGCGACCACGCGACCACGCGACCACTTCCCTCACACCCGCACCGGCTTCAACTCCAGCGTCCGCGGGCTCGTGATACCCAGCGCAACCATCACCTTGGTCATCCCCTGTGCATCGTGCTCATCAAAGGCGTTGAGGTCGTAGCTGTCGACATCCAGCACCGCATCGCAGTTGCCCGCGGCATCGAGCACGGGGATCACCAGTTCGCTCTGGTCCTTCGGATCGCAGGCGATGTAGTTCTCGCCAAGCGTGCGGATGTCGGGTGCGATGTACGCGGCCTTATTGAGCATGCCGCGCCCGCACAGACCATGCAGCGAGATCGGCGAGCACGCGGGCTTGGGCTCGCGGCAGACCAGCACCATCTCGGTCGGCTCGCCGCCTGCCCCGGCAGAACCCGGCGCGTTCTCGTAGAACCCGATCCACGAGATCGTCGTGTCCTTGCCGATCGACCACAAGAGCGCGATCGCGTGCCGCATCGCCGCCCGCCGCGCTTCACCCGTGGCAAGCGGCGCGGGATCGGCCGGGTCGAGGTTGTGCCTGGCGAGCAGGTCGTTGTACTCGCGGCGGACGATGGCGCGATTGAGCAGGTCCATGGCGGTGTACTCCGGCGGGTGAGCCTTCCCTAGCCTCCAAAAGTACACGAGCCCCGCGGGTGGCGGGGCTCGCGTGGTCACTTCAGATTCCGGTTCGGCTTAGAGGGTGGCCGAGGTGTAGGGCAGGAGGCCCATGTAGCGGGCCCGCTTGATGGCCTGGGAAACCATCCGCTGCTCGCGGGCAGAGGTGCCCAGCCGCTTGCGGCCGAGGATCTTGCCGTTGGGGCTCATCATGCGGCGGAGGAGCTCGACGTCCTTCCAGTCGACATAGGCGATGCCCAAGCCGGAGCTGTGGGCGACGCGGACCTTCTGCATACCGCCGAAACGATTGAACTTGCTCATGGTGCTCTCTGTCGGCCCCTGCCTTGTTCGGGCGGGGGTTCCGTCGTGGGCTTGCGGCCCGCCGTGGTGCCGCGGCATACGGCCGGGCCGGCGGGCGACGGGGAAATCGGGAGGGGACAGTAGGACCGGGCCGGGCGGGAGTCGAACCCCGGGCAATCTCGCCCCGGGTCAATCCACCGGCAGCCGCCGGGGGGACTCCGCCGCGAACCGCCCCGGGCCGACCGCCAGGATGATTACCCCGGCCAGCATCAGGACGCTGTTGCGGATGATCTGGCACCGCCCGACATCCCCCGAGCAGGGCCACTCGAGCTCGCCGAAGCACGAGCACTTGGTGTCGATGCCGCGCAGGATCACCGACACGATCCCGGCCGTGAAGCCGGCGAGCAACAGGGTGATGAGCAGGGCGGAAGCCCGGGTCCACAGGCCCAGGATCAGCAGGCCGCCGGCGATGATCTCGATCCACGGCAGGCCGTACGCCGCGGGAGCGATGACGTGCTCGGGCAGGAGCTTGAAGGCCTTGATCGCCTCGGCGAAGGTCTGCAGGTCATTGAGCTTCAGCACCCCGGCGAGGATGAAGAGCCCGCCGAGGAAGAGCCGCATGATGATGGAGAGGACGCTGCCCATGGTTGCGTTTTCGAATCAGAACAGGCTGGTCAGAACATGCCCGGGCCGACCTCAACAGGCAGCCCGGCGCCGGCCCAGGCCGGATAGCCGTCGACGAAGATGTGCGTTCCGGTGAAGCCGAGTTGCTGCAGGCGGTTGGCGAGGTTGTGCGATGCATCGCAGTCGCCGCCGCCGCAGTAGATGACGATCGGCTGACCCATCGGCAGCATGCCGACGATCTGCTGGCCGCGATCGGTGGGGAGTTCATCGGCCGCGAGTTGGAAGGCGTTCTGGATGTGCCCCGCTTCGTACTCCGCCGCGTGCCGGGCGTCGAGGAACGTGACGCTGCGGTCGTGCAGCAGCTTCGCCTGCTCGAGCGTGATCTCGAAGCCGAGCGTGAGCGTGCGCGGCGCGGCTGGCGGCGGTGTTTCTGTTGCGGGCGTGGTTGTTGCCGGGGTCGCGGCAGTCTCGCCGGGTTCGCTGTCGTTCACGCCGACGGGCACCGGATCCGCCGCCATCGGGTCATCCAGTTCGATCGTCGTCGTCACGCTCTTGTCGGGCGCGAGGTTGATCGGGCCGCGGAGCGCCCAGTGGGCGTACCCCGCGGCGGCGCCGAGCGCGGCGATCACAACCGCCTTCTGAATGGTGGATCCGATGCTCATGGATGCATCACTCTCGAATCGCCGCGCCGATCACCGTGAGTTGGGGTCGAGCATGCTCGGCTGCCGGTCCCAGGGGTTGGCGGGGTTGGCCGGCCGGGCGTTGGCCCGGACGAAGCCGTAGTAGGGGATCTTGACCTCGGGCTGCGACTCGACATTGGTCTTGATGACCAGTTCGCCGCGGATGCCGCCGGGGTTGGCGGGGGCCTTGCCGCGGATCATCAGCTTGTACGAGGCCGGGACCGTCGTGGGGTCCTCGACAACATTCACCGTGAAGATCTTGGGGCCCACGCCGGGCGTTTCTTCGACGCCCAGGACCTTGAAAGCGTTGCCGCGCCGGTTCGCGAGGCGGATATCCATCGCGATGTCCTGGCCGGGCGCGACACCGCCAACCATGACCTGCGCCGGGCTCGCGGTGACCTCACCGACGACCTCGCCCATCGCAAGAAGGTTGATCGTCCGCTTGTTGCTGCTCTCATCGTTGGTGTTGATCGTGAGCTGCGCCTGCACGCGGCCGACGGGCGCGGTCGGTGCGACGACGACCTCGAGCGGGTACTGCATCACCGACTCGCCATCGACCTCGGCCTTGCGGCCTTCGAGCAGACGCGTCGAGACCAGTGGGTTGCTCGACAGGACGGTCGTGGGCGTGAGGCCCTCGACGCGCGAGGTGATCGTTACGACGATCTTGCCCTCGATCCCCTGGTCGATCTGGCCAAGGTTGGCCGCGGTGGGGTCGACCTGGATCTGCGGGATGACCTCCGACTCGATGTGCAGGATCGTCTGCGGCTGCGCTGCGTCGTTGGTGCTCACCGTGACGGTCGTGTGCTGCGCGCCGCGGCGGTTGTGCGGGTTGAACTGCACGGCGAGCTCGCCGCTCTCGCCCGGGGCATAATCCTTCTTGCGCAGATCAGGGACCGTGCAGCCGCACGAGCCCTTGGCCTGCACGATCGTCAGCGTCTCGGTGCCGGTGTTGGTGAACTTGAAGGTGTGCGAGACGACCTTGGAGTCGTCGATCTTGCCGAAGATGTGACGGGTCTCCGCGAAGCTCGCCTTGGCGCCCTGCTTGTACTCGACGTTCTGGATCTGCTCGTCGCCGTGGTCGTGGCCGGCGTGGGGGTCGACTGGCTTGACGGGCTGGGGCTGGGGCTTCGCGTCCTGAGCGATGGCCGGGGCCGCGACGGCGAGGCCGGCGATCAGGGAGAGGGTCGCGGTGCGGAGAAAGAGTGTGCTTGCCATCGCTCGCTGCTCCTGCATGAGGTCTCTGGACGGCCTGGCCGGAATCCGGCGGGCCTGATGATTGCGGGTGTGTTCGAACCTGACTCGGCCGGGCGTGACCCGCCGCGGCCCGGGTTGTATGTCGGCTGGCGGGGTGCGTTCGGCGGAAAGGTGGGTCCCGGGAGCCCGCCGCGGCCCCATCTGTGCCGCCTGGGCGGGTTGGGCAATGTGACCGCATTCTGACTGGGCCGCCGCCGCCCGCGACCGAACTACGCTTCTCCACTGATGTTGCGCCTCGGACCCGTCGAACTCCCGACCAACCTGCTCCTGGCCCCCATTGCGGGGTACTGCGATCTCGCGTTCCGGACGATCTGCCGCGAGTGGGGCGGGGTGGGCTTGGCGTGCACGGACCTGCTCAGCCCGCACGGGCTCCTGCGGGGCACGGCGACCAGCCTGGACCTCGCCCGCACCAACGACTTCGACAAGCCCGTCGGCATGCAGCTCTACGGCAGCGACCCGGAGCTGATGGCCGAGGGTGCCCGCTGGGCCGTCGAGCACGGGGCGACGGTCATCGACATCAACATGGGCTGCCCGGTCGACAAGGTGACCAAGAAGGACGGGGGCAGCAAACTGCTGACGGACCTCTCGCGGGCGGTGGCGATCGCGGCCCGGGTCGCAAAGGAACTGGAGAAGTGCCCGCTCGACGGCGCGGAATGGTCCCGCCGCCGCGGCGGGCCGCTGCTGGAAGCAAGCGGCGGGCCGGTGCCCCTGACCTGCAAAATGCGGCTCTGCTGGTCGACCTCGGATTACGAGGCCGGCCAGGCGTGCTCCCCCGGCCTGGCGCGGATGCTCGCGGATGTCGGCGTGGTCGCCGTGACCGTCCACGGCCGCACGACGGAGATGAAGTTCTCCGGCGAGGTGCAGCGGGCGGGGATCGCGCGGGTGGTCGAGGCGGTGGGGGGGCGGATCCCGGTCATCGGCAACGGCGATGTGCGTTCCGCGGCGGATGCCCAGCGCATGATCCGCGAGACCGGGTGCAGCGGCGTGATGATCGGGCGCGGCGCCCTCTCGATGCCGTGGCTGTTCCGCGACTGCGAAGCCCTGCTCACCCGCGGCGAAACGCTCGCGCCGCCGAGCGAGCCCGAGCAGCTCGCGATGATCCGCCGCTACTTCGACCTGATGATGCAGTACCGCGATGAGCGGTACGCGCTGTATCAGATCAACCGCCGGGTGAGCTGGTTCGCCAAGCCGATGCAGCGACTCCTGCACAACGGGAAGATGGAGAGCATCAAGCCCTTCAAGGAAGCGGTGCGGAACGCGCGCTCCGCCGCGGCGGTGTACGAGGCGCTGGAACAGTTCGGGGCGGGGGAACTGCGCGGGGGGTTGGAGGAGGATGTTGGGGTGGAGGCGGCTTAGGAAGTGGTCATGTGGTCATGTGGTCACGTGGTCGCGCGGTCGCGTGGTTGCCTGATGACCTGGTCGCGCGATGTCTTGGATGTGCGACCGGTATCGCCCTCGCGCTCTTGAGGTCGGACAGCTTGTGCAGCGGACCGTGTCTCGTGCCCCGACAGGGGCACAGGGGTGTGGCCACGGGTGGAGCGGCAGCCGCGCAGCGGGTGCCGCGGAACCCGTGGAGAGAGGCGAGCCCTCTTCTTTCTCAACTCTTCATCACTGCCCCGAAGGGGCAGAGGGGTCGAACTGCATTGACAATGCCTCAGGCGGCCGCGGCAATGCCGCCCCTCTCTCCGAACGCCCCATAACCCTCGTCGCATATCAGTTCCGCCGCCACGGGTTCCCTTGCCGAACCCGTGGGGCTGAGCGACACTACCCAAGGGCACACACCCCGCTCGTCTCCGCTCGGACTATCACATGGCGCACAAGCATTGCCCTTCCCCTATCCGCGCTCTCTCCCTCGCCGCGGCGGTTGCGCTGACGGCGGGCGTGGCGGTGGCGCAGCCAGACCCTTCGGGGATCGACTTCGTGACGGTCGGAGCGCCGGGCAATGCGCCGTGGATGGGTGGGGGTGACAATCAAGGCCGCGGCGCGGTGAACTACGAGTTTCGCATCGGCCGCTTCGAAGTGACGACAGCCCAGTGGGCCGAGTTCATGAACGCGGCGTTTGACCGCCCGTCCGGTGACTCGATCCCATTCGTTGCTTCGCCGATCAGGTGGGGTGCGCAAACCGCGACCCCGGCCAATGTCGGTGGTCGGGCCTGGGCGGTGCCCGCGGGGCGTGAGATGCTCCCCGTCGGCGGCGTCGATTGGCGAACCAGCGCGATCTTCTGCAACTGGCTGCACAACGGGAAGTCGTCGGAGCGAGAGGCGTTCCTCGATGGGGCCTACGACGTCAGCACATTTGGGTATCTTGGCGACGGCGGCGGCATCCTCGACCAGCTGACCCGCAGCGACGGTGCCCGGTACTTCATCCCATCGCTCGATGAGTGGATCAAGGCCGCGCACTACGACCCGAACCGATACAGCGAGGGGCAGGGCGGGTACTGGCTCTATTCCAACGGCAGCGATGCCCCGTATATCTACGCGCCGCCGCTATCAGCCGGTTTCAACGGAACCGCAAACGCGAGTTGGAACGACTTCATGTTTCCGGGACAGAACCCATACAACATCCCGCTTGGGGCTTACGCGGATACGTGCTCGCCGTGGGGGTTGCTCGATGTCGCCGGCGGCACGCAGGAGTGGACGGAGGGATATTTTCGGATTCCGTGGGAACCAGTGCCTCGGTCCCGTTACCTAGAGGGATCGGCCTGGAACGCACCGGCGGGCAACAAGGATCAAGTGACAATTCCAGGCGCGTCGATGTTCCCTTCGTTGGCCTTGCCGGAGTACGGATTTCGTGTCGCCGCTGCGATCCCATCGCCCGCGGCGCCGATTCCACTCATGATCCTGTGGGCAACGGGATTGTGCCGGCGCCGCGCGACGTAGCCACGCGCCCCGGTGGCTGGCTCGCAAAGCCTCGCCGCGCCACCGGCAACCATCGCGCGCCCTCCGGGCGGGGACACAACCGTGAGAGCCCTCACACCTCCAGCCGCTGCTGCAGCGCATGCTCGGTCTTCGCCGACTTGGGCAGCATGAAAGTCATCCCCATCATCGCCCCGTTCTTGAAGCGCACATCCAGCGGCGCCTGGCCGGATTCGATCACCTTCTTGTACAGGCCCAGGATCCGCGGCCAGCTGGTGCTGACGCTCTTGTAGGTCCGCGTCTCGCCGGTGAAGCGAGAGTGCGTGACGGTGACCTTCGTCCCTGTCTGCGTCGGCGTGAACTCCCACTCGACCAGCGTGGGGTCGTCCTTCTCCATCGAGAAGCGGAAGGTGTGGACGAGGCGCCGCGGCGGGTCGACCTCGAGCACCTTGCCCAGCACGAAGGTGTGCGTGCCGCTCTTGTTGCGGTAGCTCATGACAGCGCCGGGCGTGAGCTCGGTGTTGAGGTAGGTGCCGAACATCGCGTGGTGCGGCACGCCGCGGGCCGTGATCTCGTCCCAGACCCGCTGCGGCTCGGCCTTGATCTCGATGGAGAAGGTGCGCTCGATCATGGTGCACGGTCCTTTCTGTGGGTCGATGCTCGGCGCTGACGCCGATAGCGGTCAGTTGTCGCGCGGGTTCATGGTGCGTGGCTTCGGGCGGGTCTGCGTTTCGGCGGTTGGCGACGGGTCCTCCGCCGCGGACTTGAGGTCGGTGAGCATCCCCGCCCAGAGGGCTTCGTAATTGCTCATCCAGCGCTCGTAGATCTGCTGGATCGGGACGGGGTTGAGGAAGTTGGTGCGGATGCGGCCTTCTTTGCGGGTGACGACGAGGTTGGCCCTGATCAGCACCTTGAGGTGCTGCATCACCGCGAAGCGGGTCAGCTCGGGGAAGAGCAGCGCGATCTCGCCGGTCGCCAGCGGCCCATCGCGGAGCGCATCGAGCATCTCGCGGCGGACCTCGCTGCTGAGCGCCTTCCACACCGGGCCCAGATCATCGGGCCTGCGCCGCGGGCCGGGCGCGCCGTGCGGCGCGCCCACCGGCGGACGCGCAACCTGGCCGCGACGGCGCGGGGTGTCGCCGCCGCGGCCGGGTTCGCCGGGTTCGTC
>JBDZUZ010000027.1:0-29519 GCA_040255445.1 Planctomycetaceae bacterium
CCGGCCCCCGCCAGTCGTACCAGCGCGTCACCAGAGCCGGGTCAGCGTCGAACCCCTCCTGCGTCGCCAGCGCGGCGGGATCGAAGTCCTTCCACAGTCCTTCCATCGTGTCGCGGAAGGTGCGGATGCCGCTCTCGGCCGAGATCCCGGCGCCGGTGAGGACCATGCAGTGCCTGGCCTTCGCCAGTTGCTGCGCGGCGATGTGCAGTCCCGGGACCTCGATCACTTCGGCCTCGCGATGACAGGGGAGTGGATACTTACTCGAACTTCCCGTGGCTCAGGAGCTCGAAGTCGTACAGCGAAGCGATGTCCTTGGCCGACTTCTTCTCGAGGTCCATCAGCCGCGTGATCATCGGCTTGGGGTCCTTCACCGCGATCTTGCCCAGCGTCTCGAACTTGTGGTTGAGGATGTCACGCAGGTCGACCGGCGTCTCGCCGCGTTCGTTGCGGGCGTGCCCGCCGGGGTACATCACCAGGCCCGAATCGTGCGTCTCGCCCTGGTCGTCGGTGATGACGATCGAGGTGGGGATGCCATCGGGGTAGCGGCGGTCGTACTCCGCGCCGCCGTGCTCGAAGGTCATCTTGCCCATGAGCTCGCGCGTGAGCGGGTCGTGCAGGCTCTTGGCATCGAAGTCGTGGGGGACGAGCATGAGCTCCTTCCACCCCAGCGGCTTCTTCGTCGCCTGCCGCAGTTCGAGCGCTTTGCGGAGCATGGTGCAGACCAGGTACAGCATCGAGTGATCCGCCGACTGCCGCGTCTTGGGATCGCGCTTCGCCGGGTCGCCGATGATGCCGAAGGCCGGCTCGTACGCGACGACGACCATCTTGCTGATGCAGTCGCCGGTCTGGTCTTCGAGCAGACGCGGGTTCTTCTGGAGCAGCGTGATCAGCCCCTGCAGCGCGCCCGCCGACTGGTGCTCGTACAGCCCCAGCTTGAAGTGCATGCCCATGACCGTGAAGTCCGAGCCGGCGCGGCTCAGCACCAGATCGAACGGCGAGGCATCGCCCTTCGCGGTGTTCGCCTTCGTCGCGCCCACCTTCTGGAACATCTGCCCGGGCCCTTCGAAGATCCGGAAGATCGCCTCAGGATTCCGGAAGATGTCGCGCGGCCCCAGGAACCCGGCCATCGACCGCTTCACGGCAAGAATCGCGGCCTCGGTCGAGATCGCCGCGGAAGCGCCCTTCGAGTCCGACAGCTGCTTGCCGGCGCGGATCGCCCGGAACGGGATGTAGTGCGCCACCACCATGCCGATCGCCGACTCGATCTGCGCCGCCGTCGCCCCCATCATCGCGCCGAACACCGCGGCCGAGGCGATCGCCCCGTGCACCACGTGGTCGACCTTGTAGGTCTTGAGGCTGAAGACCTCCGCCAGGCGGCCGCGGATCTCGTCGTGCAGCACCATGCCGCGGAGGGCGTACTCGCCGTCCTTACCCCGCATCTGCGCGGCCGCGGTGCACACCGAGTAGAAGTCGTTGTGCCCGAACTCGCCGGCGCGGTGGTGCTCGCGCTCCTCGCTGTAGCCGAAGTTGGTGCCGTTGCTGTCCCACTCGCGGACCGCCGCGCAGTTCGCGACGATCGCCTTCTCGACCGCGACATCAACGCCCGAGCCGAAGATCGGCGCCCCCGCCCGCACGCACCCCTTCGCCCACGGCACAGCCGATGCGGCCCCCTTCGCCGCGGCCGCCATCGCGTACTGCCCGGCCTCGGCCCGCAGCACCGTCGGCGAATTGGTGCCAAGGGCGATCGCCGAGATCCCGCAGATCACCGCATCCGTGTGGAACAGGTTCGTCCGCTCGAGCACCGACGCATCCGGCTCGCCGCGCTTCCCGGCCTCATCGGACATGAAGTCGATAGCGAACTGGGCGATGCCCAGGGCCTGGTTGGAGTCGGCGGGGAGGGTGACGCGGTCGTTCTGAGGCATCTGTGGAGCTCCGAGCAGTTCATTGAGCCATGTGGAGGCGGAGGGTAAGCCCCAAGGGCGGGAAGGGGCGACTCCCGGGGCCGCGCTGTGGGGCGGGAAATGAGAACAGCCTCATCCGACCCCGCATGGTCTCTGCTTGCGGCCACGCACGGAAATCATTATCCTGCAGCAGGTTGAGTCGCGTCGCTCCATGTGGGCCGCCGGCTCGGATCCGTTCGCCCGGCCCACGCTGCGACAGCGGCCAGCACACGCCGCGAGGTGCAGCATGGCCCACGAGGCTCGGCGGTCCCCCCTCATCACCCCTCCCCCCGGTCTGTTCGGCCTGCACATCGTGCGGCCGGTTGAGGTGCCCGCGCCCGAAGTACCCGAGGAGCTCAACGAAGCGGTAGTCCACGAGGATGAAGCGCACCAGCCCGATGGAGTCAGCCCCGACAAGCAGGACCGCCGGCTGAGCATGATGGTCCTGATCGGCGTCGCGATCGTGCTCATCCCGCTCGCCCTCGCGGTGCTCCTCAACCGCGGCGGTCTCGAGGCCGTCGGCATCGCCGCGGCGTTGCTTGTGCTCTACATAGCGCTGGGCGTCTTCCCGGTCTGGAACGCCGCCCGCGAGCGGGCGATCGAGCGGATGCGTGTGGAGAAGGAACTCCGCGAGCAGATCGCCGCGGGTCGAGCGGAGTCGCCGAACATCGAGGTGATCGAGCGCGACTGACAGTGCCCACACGGAAGTGCTTACCGCGCGACGCCGGCCAGGTACAGGAACGCCCCCAGCCCGATCGTGAAGATCCAGCAGCCCCAGATGGCGTGCTCGATCGCGGACATCGCGCCCGAGCGGTGCTTGTCGTATGAGTAGCTGAAGAGCGCTCCGCCGACCAGCGTCAGCGCAAGTGCCAACTGGTTCTCGAAGATGATGTGCCCCATCGTGAACGCGAGGGCGCTCGCGGGGATCATCGCCTCACGAGTCCGGAAGATGTGGCGGTACCGGTGGAAGATGAACACGCGGTACACGATCGTCTGCGGAAACACACTGAGCACCGGGTAGGCGAGCATGATCGCGAGCCAGAGACGTGGATTCTCGCGCGGCAGCTTCATGAACGCATCCGAATCGCCGTACCACACCACCGCGGCGAGGCTGATGCCCAGAAACGCGAACACACCGAGAATCCGCGGCAGATCAAACAGGCCCCGGCGCAGATTCCAGAGTTGCCGTCTGTCGAACGTCCGATCGCGCAGCAAGAGCACCAATGAAACAGCGACCGCAGAGCCAAGCAGCGCGAGCAGCGGGATGTTCACCGTCCGCAGCAGGAACAGCGCCGGCAGTGCGAAGAAGAGCGTGAGGAATTCGATCCACAGGTAAATGCGGTCGGGAAGGCCAAGCGGCTTGCTCAGAGCCACCGGCTCGATCGGCTCGACCGGCGCGGCCCACACGGTCTCTGGCGGATCGAACTGCCCGGATGGCTCCTGGCAGGGTTGTGCGAGTGCGTCGCTGTGGCTGGGCATACAGAGTCGATGGTTGAAGCGGTCTTGGCCGCTGGGGATCATGCCTTTGGTGGCGGTTCGCTACGCCGATTGTTGGGATTCGCGGGCCCCCGATTCGCATGGATCGGATTTGCCCGCAAGGTGTTCGCTGACTGATCGGGCGTCTACCCTACGCGTCGGCGACGGCGGGGGTGGCGGAAGGTCGCCGGGCAGCCGGTAACTTGTCCGAAATCACCGGTTCAGACCCGTGCGATGAGCCCCGGGACGCGGACCGGTCGGCCGGAATCTGAGTCAATGAAACGCACCCGGGCCGCAGCCGCCCGGTGACAGGAGTGATTGTGATGACGATGCAGCCCGTGATCCTCGCCGCGAAGCGCACCCCGATCGGCCGGTTCTTCGGCGGCCTTTCCAAGGTCCCCTCCCCGGTGTTGGGCTCCTACGCGGTCAAGGCCCTGTTCGACGCCGCCCCAGCCCTCAAGGGCGAGGCCGAATCCGGCCGCGTCGATGAGGTCATGATGGGCTGCGTGCTCCAGGCCGGCCTCGGCCAGAACCCGGCGCGTCAGGCCGCGCTCAAGGCCGGCATGCCCGACAGCCAGTCCGCCGTCACGATCAACAAGGTCTGCGGCTCGGGCCTCCAGGTCGTCATGCAGGCCGCGGCCTCGATCAAGGCCGGCGACAACGAACTGGTCATCGCCGGCGGATTCGAGAACATGACCGCCGCCCCGCACTTCGCCCGCGTCCGCGAGGGCGTCAAGTTCGGCCCGGCCCCCTTCGAAGACCACATGCAGTACGACGGCCTCCGCTGCGCCTTCGAGTGCTGGGGCATGACCAACGCGGCCGATCACATCGCCAAGGCCCACGAGATCAGCCGCGCCGAGCAGGACCGCTTCTCCGCCCAGAGCCACCAGCGAGCCGCCCACGCTACCAAGGAAGGCTGGTTCAAGAACGAGATCGTCGCGCTCAGCGGCGAGCAATGCATGGACAAGCGTTCGCTCGGTGTCGCGGCCGATGAAGGTATTTGCGCTGAGTCGACCGCCGAGACCCTCGGCAAGCTCCGCCCCGTCCCCGGCCACGAATCGATCACCGCCGGCAACGCCAGCCAGATCTCCGACGGCGCTGCGGCCGTCGCGGTGGCGAGCATGAAGAAGGCCGAGTCGCTGGGCATCAAGCCCATCGCGAAGATCGTCGCCTATCACACCAGCGGCGTGGCCCCCAAGGACATCTTCGCCGCCCCGATCAGCGGCGTGCAGGGCGTCCTCAAGAAGGCCGGGCTCGAGGCCAAGGACATCGACCTCTTCGAGATCAACGAGGCCTTCGCAGCGCAGGTCCTCTGCAACACCAAGGCGCTCAAAATCGACGAGTCGCGTCTGAACATCGGCGGTGGCGGTGTGGCCCTGGGCCATCCGATCGGCGCCAGCGGCGCCCGCGTCCTCACGACGCTGCTCCACCAGCTCGCCCGCACCGGCGGCAAACGCGGCGTCGCGGCGCTGTGCCTGGGCGGCGGCAACAGCGTGGCGATGGTCGTCGAGATGGTGTGAGCCGCGGCCGCTCGATCTCCGCAATCGACCAGCAACACACAGAAAGACGCCGGTGCGGTCCCCGCATCGGCGTTTTTCGTTTGCGGGCGAGCGGTCGCCCCGGTTAGAGTGAATCCCGGTCCGGTTCCGGGCCCGCCGGCCGCGCCGCCGGTGTTCGTGATCACCCCAAACGCACCGGAGGTTCAGCATGGCAATCGCAGCGCGATTGAAGGGGCTGTTGGTCGCGGCATTGGCCGCGCCGCTCGCACTGACCGCAACACCCGCGGCAGCGCAGACATCGGGTCCCGATGTCACGTATCAGGACGTCAACGGCATCTCGAACTATGGCCAGGTCGGCGGCATCTACGCCTACGCCCTGGGCAGCTACACCTGCAACATCGGCGATCAGAACCTCCGCTGGGGCACGAGCTGGGCCGGCTCGCCGATCCTCGCGATGAACGCCTACCGGCTCCATGACGGCCGTCTGGTGCAGATCGGCCTCTCCTTCGGCAAGAAGGCCTGCTGCGCCGCCTCGGGCAGCGGCTGTGGTTCCTGCAACGGCACTGGCGGCTCGCTCCTAGGCGCCGGCTGCCGCGATATCTACAGCTCCGGCTATAACGGTGGGCAGAGCCGGCTCGGGCCGCGGTCAGAGGTGAACGCCTTCACAGGTGCGCAGTCCGGCGCCTCGAGCGGCAGCGGCAACCAGATCTTCAAGCGCCTGCAGATCGCCCAGAGCGATATGGACCCGGCGACCTACCCGGGCGCGCTGTACTTCGTCGAGGGCGTGTACGTCGGCTCCGACGATGCCCCCGCCGGCAACGCGTACAACAACGCCTCATACAAGCGCGTCGTGATCAGTCCCACGACCTACTCGATGACCGAGCAGGGATCGATGGAAGTCGGCATACCGGCGATCGCAGCGTGGCGTCAACACGGCAACGGCCTCAACCAGCCCGACACCAGCATCAAGGTGACGGTGGTCGATGTGCCCGCCGAGGGCCGCTTCCATGTCGGCGCCAAGGCGTACGACCTGGGCAACGGCATGTGGCGCTACGAGTACGCCATCTTCAATCTCAACAGCCACCAGTCGGGCGGCTCGGTTGACATCCCCGTTCCCGCCGGCGTCACCGTCAGCAACATCGGTTTCCACGATGTCGATTACCACTCCGGCGAGGTCTACGACAACACCGACTGGGTGATGAACGAGACCGCTGATGGCGTCCGCTGGCGCAGCCCGCAGACGTTCGCCGAGAACGCCAACAGCAACGCGCTCCGCTGGGGCACGATGTACAACTACTGGTTCGACGCCTCCACAGCCCCCGACCCCAACGGCGTCATGACCCTCGGCCTCTTCCGCCCGGGCGCAGTTGATTCGGTCGGCGTCAACGGCATCCCGGTCCCGGGTGTGCCGCCCTGCATCGCCGACTGGGACGAGTCCGGCGGCGTCGACGGCGATGACATCACCGCGTTCTTCGTCGACTGGCAGGCCGGCACGGCCGATGTCGACGGGTCCGGCGGCGTCGATGGCGACGACATCACCGCGTTCTTCGTGCGGTGGCAGGCCGGCTGCTGAGAGCCGTGTCCGATAACAAGTAGCTTTCTTTCGGGCGGCCCGGAGTATCCCGGGCCGCCCGTATTTTTGCCTTGGAGAGTGGCGGCCAGGAGTGCTATCCTCTCCCCTGTTCGAGCCAACCCGGGCCGAGGGGAAATCGGTGAACGAGAGAGCGTCCGCGGCTTATGTAGGCGGCGGATTCCGGGACGGTTCGGCATGTGCGTCAAAGGGGCTTGTATGTCTTTCAAGAGAGGGCTTATCGCGGCCGCAGCAGCGGTCGCGGCGGTGGCCGGCGCGGCCAACGCATCGATCGTTCACTTCAGCAACGGCACGCAGATCTTCACCAGCATCAACGGCGGGTCGAGCTTCGTGCAGTCCGGCAACGTCACCTCGGTCAACGGCAATACGCCGGCGAGCGGATTCGGCGTTGTCGGTCTTGGATACCACAGCAACTCGGGCACGTTCTACGCCACGGGCAGCAACAACGTGCTTTACACCGTCGCGGGCCTCGGAACCGCGAACGTCAGCCTCACCCAGTACCGCACGCTGGGCGGTGATAACCCGGACACCATCTCGTTCGACTTCTTCGGCGACACCTTCCGCGGCGTTCGCGGCAACGTGCTCATCAGCTTCGACATCACCAACGCCGGCAGCACGATCACGACCGGCTCGAACCTCGGTCGTTCGTTCCCGTCGACGGCGAACGTTGGTGGCACATACTTCGGCATTTCCGACGACAGCAGTGGCGTCGGCTTCTACAATCTGGACTCCAATACCCGCCTGGGCACGACCTTCAGCGGCAACCTGACCTCGGCCGGCGGCGCCGCCCTGAACGGCAAGTACTACACCGTCGCCGTTCGCTCTGGCCAGAACGCCGTCCTCTTCGGCGAAGTGAACACCCTTACGGGCGCGTTCTCGCAGCTCTCCAGCACCGCGATCACCCCCGCCGGCCAGATGGGCATGGTCGTCGTGATCCCGCTCCCCCCGGCCGCGATGGCCGGCATGGCGAGCCTCGCCGGTCTGGGCGGTCTCGCCTGGGTCCGTCGTCGCAGCCTCCGCCGGGCCTGATCCCGCGGACGGTGACCGAGTTTCACGCAAGGCCCCCGGGTGTCGCCCGGGGGCCTTGTTGTTGCGCCGCTGACCCGGGTCCGCTAATCCGCCGCGATCCCACACCCCGGTTGTCGCGATACGAAGGTTGCAACAACGCTGATCAGGGGGATTGAACCCGGGTCCGGGCCCGGCCGATTTCCTCCCGGTGAATCTTCGAGCCCTTCAAGAGCGCGGGTTGTTCCATTGGCGTCGCGGCCTTGGCGTGGCGCTGGGCGTTCTTGCGCTCGGCCTGGGCGGCACCGGTCTCACCGCCGGCCTCGCATCCGAAGCGGAGCAGCGCCTTGTCCAGTCCCGCTTTGAGCGAGCGGCCGAACAGGCCACCGCGGACATCAACCAGCAACTGCGGTCCTGTGGCAACATCATCCTCAGCGGTGTCGGCCTCGCCAATGCAAGCGCGGACGTGACTCGAGCCGAGTGGCGCACCTTCGTAACCGCTGTGCAGTTGCAGTCCAACCTGACCGTGCTCCGCGGACTCGCCTATGTCACCGTGGTGCGGCCCGGTCAATTCGACGCCTTTGTGGCCGCCCAGCGTGACGGCGGATATCCGCAGTTCACCCTCCACTGCGAGCAGCCCTCCGAAGCGGTGAACACCATCGTGACCTACCTCGAGCCGCTCGCGGGGAACGAGCAGGCGATTGGCTTCAACTCATGGAGCAACCCGGTCACGCGCGACACGATGATCCGCGCCGTCGAGTCCGGCGCTCCCGCCGTCAGCGGGCCTGTCTGGCTGGTGCAGGCGCCGAAGGATCGGCTGGACGCTGTCGTGTACGCCCCAGTCTTCCGGGCCGGTGCGCCCACGACCACGATCGAGGAACGCTGGGCGGCCCTCGATGGGTTCATCGCAGCGCCGATGGATCTGACCGAGGCGGTGCAGGCCGCGGCGGTCTCCATGCAGGACGGCATGCGCGCCGAGCTCCAGACCCGCGACTCGGACGGCCGACCCGTGATCATGGCGGCCGTTGGTGCCGCGGAGAACATCAGGCTCTCAAAGGTGACCAGCCTTGATGGCATCGGACGGACCTGGCAACTCAATGTCGTCGCGGACAGCAACTTCGTGCGCGCTACCAGCAGCGGGCGGACGGTACTGGTCGCGTTGTTCGGGTCGTGCGCCTCCCTGCTCGCCGCGGGGCTGGCGTGGTCCTTGGTGACAACGCGGCACCGGGCTCAGATGATCGCGGACAGCAGCGTGGCGATGCTGCGGCAGTCGACCGACCAACTCCGCTCCGCCAAGGACGAACTCGAAACCAAGGCGGATGAACTCGAGCTCGCCCGCGCCGCGGCGGAGAGCGCCAGCGAAGCCAAGTCCGAGTTCCTCGCCAACATGAGCCACGAGATCCGTACGCCGATCACCGCGCTCATCGGTTTCGCCGACCTCCTTTCGGAGCCGGGACTGAACGATGCCGACCGCTTGTCGCACATCGCCACGATCCAGAACTCGGGTCGTCACTTGCTCGCCATCGTTAACAACGTCCTGGATCTCTCGAAGATCGAAGCGGGCCGGATGGCGATCGAATCGCTCCCGACCGACATCCGACGGATCATCCGAGAAGTGACCGACATGTTCGCCGCGCAGGCCGGGGCCAAGGGCCTGAGCCTGGGCGCGACCGTCGATCCCGGCGTGCCCGCGCGTGTCGTATCCGACCCGACCCGCCTGCGGCAGATATTGGTCAATCTCGTAGGCAACGCGCTCAAGTTCACAGAGTCCGGCGGTGTCACCGTGTCCGTCGCGTACCAGAACGGCGGGCTCACCGTCGCCGTGCGTGACACCGGCGTCGGCCTGACCGCCGAGCAGACCGCGCGGCTCTTCCAGTCCTTCTCGCAGGCCGATGCATCCATGTCGCGCCGCTTCGGCGGCACCGGGCTGGGGCTGGTGATCTCGCGCAAGCTGTGCGAGCTCCTCGGCGGTTCGCTCAGCGTGCAGTCAACGCACGGTGCGGGGAGCTGCTTCACCGCCGCGGTGCTGGCGGCGCCCGGCGAGCCCCCCGCGCCGACCCCGCCGGCCACGGACGCTGCTTCCGCCGACACCACCGCCGGACGCAGGATCCTGATCGTCGAAGACGGCCCGGACAACCAGCGGCTGCTCCGCTTCATCCTGCAGAAGCACGGTCTCCGCTGCGTGACGGCCGAGAACGGGCAGGTCGCGCTCGAAGCGGTCGGAGCCGCCGAGCAGGAAAGCGACCCCTTCGACCTGATCCTGATGGACATGCAGATGCCCGTGATGGACGGCTACACCGCCACGGCCGAGCTGCGCCGCCGCGGATGCCGCCTCCCCATCATCGCTCTCACCGCCCACGCGATGTCCGACGACCGCCGCCGCTGCCTCGATGCCGGCTGCGATGACTACGCGACCAAGCCCTTCGACCGCGCCCGCCTCATCGAGATCATCACCGAGCACACACGGATGAGCGATGTGCCCGACCGGCCCATGGGAGTCGGCGGGTCATGATCCACCCGACGGTCCAGAGACTGCTCGCGCAGGCCGGCATCATCGACGCCGCGGTCCCGGACACCGCGCAGTGGGCCGCCTTCATCAAGCGTCTCGGGGTCGTCTGCGCCGAGTCGGATCAGCAGCGCTACGAGCTCGAACGCTCGCACCGCGTCACGCTCACCGAACTCCGCCAGATGCAGCGCCGGATGGAGTCGGAGCGCGACACGCTGCGGCAGATCACCTCGGCCCTCGATGAAGGCCTCATCGCGGTCGACGAGCAGGGCGAGGTCCTCTTCACCAACCCCGCGGCGTGTCTCCTCCTGGGGCTCCCAACCCACGACACGCAGGGCTACAACCTCGACTCGCTGATCAAGATCAACGCCGAGGACGGCCGCGACCTCGCGAGCCTCATCGCCGACTCGGCGAGCTTCCCGACCGACGGCCGGCTGATGCTCAAAGGCGATCAGTCGCGGCACATCGAATTCGTGATGCGGTCGCTGGGCGCCCAGACCGGTGCGCGGCTGCTGACGCTGCAGGATGTCACCGACCGTGTCCGCGCCGAGAAACAGCTCCGCGAGAGCGAACAACGCTTCCGGACCCTCGCCGATGCCGCGCCCGTGATGATCTGGACCACCGGCGCCGACGGCATGTGCGACTACGTGAATCGCCATTGGTGCGAGTTCACCGGCCAGCAGATGCACGACGCCGCCGACGACGGCTGGGTCGCCCTCCTCCACCCCGATGAGCGCGAGCGTGTCGCCCGGACCTATATCGAAGCGTTGCTCTCGCGCATGCCGATCCGCATCGAGCACCGCCTCTGCCGCGCCAACGGCGAGTACGCCATGGTGAGCAGCCGCGGCGTCCCGCGCTACGCGCCCGGCGGCGGCTTCCTCGGCCACATCGGCAGCATCACCGACATCACCGAGATCAAGCGGGCCGAGGTCATCGAGGCGGGGCAGAACCGCGTGCTCTCGACACTGGCGACCGATGCCGGCCTCGACGAGGTCCTTGGTGAAATCGTCCAGCTCGTCGATGCCATCGAACCGGGCCTGATGTGCGCGCTGCTCGTGGCGAACGGTGATGGGAAGCTCTCGCTCGCCGCGGAGCAGAATCTGCCGGACGCCTGGAGCGCCTATCTCGCGGCCGGGATCACACCCGGGCCCGAGTCGGGTGCCGCCGGGGCCGCCGCCTGGCAACGCGCCCGCGTGATCGTCGAAGATATCCGCATCGATCCGATCTGCGTGCACAACCGCGAGCGCGCGCTCGGGTGCGGCATCGGGTGTTCCTGGGCGGAGCCCATCATCGGCACGCAGGGAACCGTGCTCGGCGTCGTCACGCTCCACGCCCGCGGCCCCAGGCGCCCGGGGCTCATGCACCGCGGCCTGATGGAAACCGCCGCCCATCTCGCGCAGGTCGTGATCGAACGCCGCCGCACCGAGGCGGAACTCGCCGCGCACACCGCGGACCTGCTGGTGGCAAAGGGCGACCTCGAAGAGCAGGCCCGCGAGCTCGAACACGCCCGCAACGCCGCCGAGGCCGCCAGCCGCGCCAAGAGCGAGTTCCTCGCCAACATGAGCCACGAGATCCGCACACCGATGACCGCGGTCCTCGGCTACGCGGATCTGGTCCTCGCGCCCGGCCAGGACGAGGCCAGCCGCGTCGAGTGCGTGCAGACCATCCGCCGCAACGCCGAGCACCTCCTGACCGTGCTCAACGACATCCTCGATGTCTCGAAGATCGAGGCCGGCCGCATGAGCGTCGAACGCATCAGTGTCGACCCGGTCCGCATCGTCGACGAGGTGATCGTGCTCATGGCGCCCAAGGCCGCGGCGAAAGGGATCGAACTCGCCGCCAACTTCGCGTGGCCGCTCCCGGCGAAGATCCAGTCCGATCCGGTCCGCCTGCGGCAGATCCTCCTGAACCTCATCAGCAACGCGATCAAGTTCACCGAACGGGGCCGGGTGGAGGTCCGTGTGTCCTTCGCCCGCGATGCTCAAGGCGGCCGCCTGATCTTCGATGTCTCGGACACCGGCATCGGTATGTCCGAGGCGACGATCGGCACGCTCTTCCGACCCTTCGCACAGGCAGACGCTTCCACGACCCGCCGTTTCGGCGGCACGGGCCTCGGCCTGATGGTCTCCCGCACCCTCGCCGAACTGCTCGGCGGCGGCATCGCCGTGCGCAGCGAGGAGGGCAAGGGGAGCACCTTCACCGCGAGTGTGGACTGCGGCGACCTCGCGGCGATCACCCTCGTCAACGCTCGAAGCATCCAGCAGGCCTCGGCCGACACCGCCGCGGCCAAGGCGCCCCTCACGGCCCGCATCCTGCTCGCCGAGGACGGCATCGACAACCAGCGCCTCATCAGCACGCTCCTGCGGCGGGCCGGGGCTCAGGTCGAAATCGCCGAGAACGGCCGCATCGCCGTTGACAAAGTGATGGCGGCCGATGCCCCCAGGTTCGACGTCATCCTGATGGACATGCAGATGCCCGAACTCGACGGCTACAGCGCTGCCCGCACGCTGCGAGAGATGGGCTACACCGGCCCGATCATCGCCCTCACCGCCCACGCCATGGCCGAGGACCGCGCCCGCTGCATCGCCGCCGGCTGCGATGACTACGCCACCAAGCCGATCGACCGCGTCACCCTCATCGCGATGTGCGAGCGGTGGGCGAAAGGTCGCGGGGCGGCCGCGCCAAGTCCGTGAAGTCGTGGACCCGGATCCACTCGAGCCGCGGCTTCCACCGCGCTACGAACGCGGTGTGGTCCGGGTGATCGACATACACGCGGTAGTCGGCAACCGTATCGAACCCGATGTACATCGCCGCGTCGTACTCGCCATCGATCGTCGCCCGCCCGATGTCCAGGTGCGTCCCCGCGCTGTACATCGACACACCCGGGATGCCCGGCAACGCCCGCGCTGCATCCTCCAGCAGGCGGCCGGCCTCGCCCGGGTCGCGCAGCTTCACGAGCACGATGTGGCTGATCGGCGCGGCCGCGGGCGTCGCTTGCGCGGCGTTCTCCCGCTCGGGCCCGCGGCACCCCCCAAGCCCCGCGACGCACAAGAACCCGACCGCCGCACTCAGCACCGTCATCCGTGTCACTGTCCGCATTGTGCGCATCCTCCCATGCCAGCGTACCCGGAACCGACTGAAGACGGCGATCGACCCGACCGATGACGCCCCCGATGGACTCCGCCCGCATCATGCGTCTCCGCATCAGCCACGGGTGGTTCGCCCCCTGCGGCGAGGCGCTGGTGGCGCGCTGCTTCCAGATCCTCGAAGAGCAGCACCCGATCACCCGCGCCGCCTTCCCCGGCTCGACCGCCGACCTCCACCCCAGGATCCTCAAGACCATCCGCCAGGTCCTCGGCAACGCCCACGAGTTCCGCACGCTCGAGCCCTCGCTGGGCCGGCTGGGCGACCGCCTGCTGAGCCAGGTCGACGGCGTCGATGCCTTCCTGGCCCACGCCGCGGCGTTCCGCGAGGCCTTCATCGCCGTCCTCGCCGAGGCCGGCGGCCGCAGCTTCACCCCGCAGATCGAGCGGGACTGGCGGATGCTCCTCGACGGTGTCGCAGGGGCGATGATCGCCGGCTCAGCCGCGGCACGCCGCGCCGCATAAGCAGCGACTCCCGCCCGGCGATTCCCGCGGCATCCCTCCCCCTATAGTCCGCTCCGATTTACCCGGAGGAGCCGGCACGCGTGCGCACGCGGCGGGCCGCCGGGGCATCCTGTAAAGGCGAGGCGATGCTGATCCGCACGCACACCTGCGGCGAACTACGCGACACCCACGTGGGCCAGACGGTCCGACTCAACGGCTGGGTCAACTCCTACCGAGACCACGGCAACCTGGTCTTCATCGACCTGCGCGACCGCTTCGGCATCACCCAGCTCGTCTTCGACCCCGACGACGGCGCCGCCGCGAGCATGATGGAAGCCGCCGACAAACTCCGCAACGAGGATGTCGTCGCCATCGAGGGCCGCGTCCGCATCCGCATCGGCGGCGAGAACCCCAAGCTCGCCACCGGCAAGGTCGAGATCGTCGTCACCACGCTCGAGGTCCTCAACAAGACCGACAACCCGCCGTTCCTCCCGGACGACATGGGCAAGCTGCCCAGCGAAGAGTTCCGGATGAACTACCGCTACATCGACCTGCGCCGGCCGCGGATGCAGCAGGTGCTGGCGATGCGGCACAAGCTCTACCAGACCACCCGCCGCTATTTCGATGAGAACGGCTTCCTCGAGATCGAGACCCCGATCCTTTACAAGAGCACGCCCGAGGGCGCGCGCGAGTTCCTCGTGCCCAACCGGCACGTGCCCGGCTCCTTCTACGCGCTGCCCCAGAGCCCCCAGCTCTTCAAGCAGATCCTCATGGTCTCCGGCTGCGACCGGTACATGCAGATCTGCCGCTGCTTCCGCGATGAAGACCCCCGCGCCGACCGCCAGGCCGAGTTCACCCAGATCGATCTGGAGATGGCCTTCGTCCGCCGCGACCAGGTCATGGCGATGATGGAGGGCTTCGTCCGCCGCCTGTGGAAGGACATGCTCGGCGTCGATGTCCCCGCCATCCAGCGCATGACCTACCGCGAGGCGATGGAACGCTTCGGCATCGACCGCCCCGACACCCGCTACGGCCTCGAAACCCGCGATGTCTCCGACCTCGCGGCGACCGTCGATTTCGCCGTCTTCCGCGATGTGCTCGCCAAGGGCGCGGACCGGCCCAGGTTCTCCAGCCGCCGCGGCGTGGTCAAGGCCATCGTCGTCCCCGGCGGCGCCGAGAAGCTCACCCGCAAGATGACCGATGGCTACACCGAGTTCGTCAAGGGCTTCGGCGCCGGCGGCGTTGCGGTGGTCAAGCTCAACGCTTCCGGCGTCTTCGAGACCGGCATCGCCAAGTTCCTCGAGCCCCAGCGCGAGCGATTCGTATCCGAGCTCGGCATCAAGCCCGGCGACACCGTGCTCTTCGTGGCGGACCTCTACAACACCGCGACTAAGGCCATCGGCGAACTCCGCCAGAAGGTCGCCCGCGACATGGGCATGGTCCCCAAGCCCGGCGCCGAGGGCGGCCCGTGGAACTTCCTCTGGGTCGTCGATTTCCCCATGTTCGAGCGCGACAAGGAAACCGGCCGCTGGATCGCGATGCACCACCCCTTCACCAGCCCCAACGACGACCAGCTCGAAGCCTTCAAGAACGCCGCGGTCGACGATGAGGACACCATCGCCAACATCGTCTCCGCCGGCTACGACATCGTGCTCAACGGCCAGGAGATCGCCGGCGGCAGCGTGCGTATCCACGACCAGGCCGTGCAGCAGAAGGTCTTCCAGCTCCTCGGCCTCACGCCCGAGCAGGCCAAGGAGAAGTTCAGCTTCCTCTTGGAGGCCCTCAAGTTCGGCGCGCCCCCGCACGCCGGCATCGCCTTCGGCCTCGACCGCCTGGTCATGAACTTCGTCGGCACCGACAACATCCGCGATGTCATCGCGTTCCCGAAGACCCAGACCGGCGCGGACCTCATGACCAAGGCCCCCAGCCCCGTCCCCGAGAACCAGCTCAAGGATGTCCACATCAAGTCGCTGGTCTGACCTGTGATTGTGGTGCAGGCGTCCCCGCCTGCCACCAGCGCAGCAACTTCAAGCTTTGTGGTGCAGGCGTCCTCGCCTGCCACCAGCACAGCAACTTCAATGCCCCACGAGCGGAGGCCCACCCTGGGCCGCCGCTCTTCTTTCCAAATCGCTACTTCGTCGCAGGCTGAATGCGCGCCAAAGCCTGATCGAAGGATGCCGCGAAGAACACAACCCCCGCCTCCGGCTCATCGCGCCCATCGTCCTCGAGCTGCCAGAAGTCCTTGATGAACACCCGGCCCGCCCGCGGCCCGCGCCACCCGATCATCAGCCTGTTGTCGTCGGTGAGACTGGCAACCGGGATCATGTCGCTGGGAATCAAGCCGTCGCCCGGACTCCGCGACCTGTAGACACCGATCATGAACTCGACCGTAACCCCCCGACTCAGTCGGTAGACCGTCTGGATCGCCGCGTCCCGCTGCTCTCCGAGCGCGTCGAGGTACGGCACTTGGTATCCGAAGGGCGAGGTGAGCTGATCGCCCCCGCCGAGCAAGAACCGCCGATACTCCTCGGGAATCGGGCCACCCAGCGCTGCTTCCAATCGTTCAATATCGCTCATCGAGCGCACACTCCCTTGGCGGCGACCATCTTGCCACCCTGGTGGCAACGCTCCTCACACTCCCGCTCGTCCGATCCACGCACCTTCAACACCCCCGAGCGGTGGAACCCTACGGGCCGCCGCCTTCTTGCTGGGTCGGTGCGGAGGTCGCCTTCGGACTCCCCGCTGGCCCTAAGAACCTGGTCCTCGTGCCGAACCACACCTCGGTGAGCGAGTGCTGTACGCGGCTTCTGATCCACGGGGGAAAGGAGTCGATGACCGATTGCAGTCGCTCGTACTCCTCTTTGGGCACCGCCGCCATGCAGATGAAGCCGGTGTTGATTTGCGCAGAAAGCACGTAACCGTGCTGCATCTCGGTCACCAGTCCTGGCGGATGGAATGAGATCGCGTAGATCCTGATCACGACCTCGCGGACATCAGCTCGAAAGGTCCTGCGGAGCAGGCCATAGCGGTAGGTGAGAACAGCGCTGCCCGCACGCTCGATGACCAAGGTCCGGCTGCGGAGATGGCGGGACAGCAATATGACGGCCGGCACAGGAAGAAACAGTCCAACGAATCCAAGAATCACGGCAAGCGTACTCGGAGCGGACCCGGATCCATGCTGCCCCCACGTGGTCAGGATGCACAGCATGATGATCGCGGTGACCGAGATGCCGATCACCGTGAGCTCGATCCAACCGGCCCGCGCGTGCCCCCGCTCCGACACCGAAAACGTATCCTCGCTTGCATCAACCCGGTTCGCGAACCAATCGCGATAGCGATCCGTGAGATCGGACCACGACTCCCACATCTGCGGAAGCGGACTCGGCGATGTCGGACTTCCCGGCCTCACGCCGCCCCCCGCACATCCAACCCCCCCGGCGGCTTGAGCTGCCCCTCCGTCGCCGCCACCGCCGCGGCCGCCGCCGCATCGCCCGTGATATTCACCACCGTCCGGCACATGTCCAGCACACGGTCCAGCCCCAGAATGATCGCCACACCCTCCGCCGGGATCCCCACCGACCCCAGCACGACGACGATCAAGACCACGCTCGCCCCCGGCACACCCGCTGAGCCCACCGCTACCAGCGTCGCCGTCACCGTGATCGCCAGGTAATCGACGAACCCCAGCGGGATGCCGTACACCTGCGCCAGGAAGATCGCGATCACCGCCTGATACAAGGCGGTCCCGTCCATGTTGATCGTCGCCCCCAGCGGGCACACGAAGCTCGTGATCTCCTCCGACACCCCCAGCCGCTCACGCGTGCACTGCATCGTCACCGGCAGCGTCGCGTTTGAACTCGAACTGCTCACCGCCAGCAACTGCGCCGGCGCCATCGCCTTGAAGAACCGCGCATACCCAATGCGCGAGGCCCCCCGCGCAAACAGCGACACCAGCAGCGGATACGTCCCAAACAGCTGCACCGCCAGCCCCACAACCACCACCGCCGCGTACGCCGCCAGCGCGCCCAGCACATCCGTCCCCATCGCCGCCACCACCGGCACCACCAGCGCGAAGACCGCTACCGGCGCAATCCGCATGATCAGGCTGACCACCGCCGCCAGCGCTTCGGCCAACCCATCGCAGACTTTCGCCGCCGTGGCCGACTTCGCCGCGGGAATCATCGTCAGCCCCGCGCCGATGATCACCGCCAGCGTCACCACCTGCAGCATCTCGCCCGCCGCGAGCGCGGCGAACGGGTTCGCCGGCACGATCGCCAGCAGCGTCTCCCACGGCCCCGGCCGCGCGGCCGCCGCGGCGGTATCCACCGTGCGTTCCGCCAGCAGCCGCGCCCGCGTCTCGTCCTCGATGAAGGTCCCCGGCTGCACTAGCAGCGCGAGCCCGATGCCGATCATGATCGCAACGACCGTCGTCGCCGCGAAGATCGCCACCGTCTTCCCGCCGATCCGGCCGAGCTTGCGCAGATCGCCGAGCGAATGTACGCCCGCGATCAGGCTGAAGAGCACGATCGGCACCGCGACAAACCGCAGAGCGCGGATGAAGATGGCGCCGATGAAGGTATTCGCGTTAACGATGAACCGCACCGCCGCCGCGGCGATCCCCGCTCCCGTGTTGGCTTCCGCCTCCCGCCCCGCGAGAAACGCCTTCACATCACCCACGCCCAGCGAGGACCACGTCTGCGCCGACCACGCCAGATTGATCACCAGCCCGACCGCGATCCCCAGCGCGAGGCTGATCAGGATCTTGATATGCAGCGGGATCTTCCGCGAAGGACGAGCGAGCCCGACATCGGCGTTCATACATCACCCACGAGGCGGCCCCGCCGCGCTGACCAGCCCGCAACACCCGCGGCCAACAACGCGGCCCAAAGCACGGCGAAAACCGCCCGACGGGCCAGAGCATACCCAAACGCGCGGGACACGCATCACCCCGCTGCCGACCGCACCCGCACCCCGCTGACCTGCCGCGATCGATCACCTCGGCGGGTGAGTCGGCGCATTCAATGGTGGCGGCGGGGCCCCGGGCGAAGTGGGGGACCGGCCCGGCCCGCCCGCCGGCCCGCTCATCCCGTGCGGCGGCTCATCCTCCGGCGGGTTCTCATCCATCCCCTCCGTCCCGTGCAGCCGCGCCCGCTCCTCGACCTCCTCGGCCGTCAGCAACGCCCCCTCCGTGCTCGCCACCGTCACCGCCACCGCCGCATCGCCCGTCACGTTCACGCTCGTGCGGCACATATCCAGCAGCCGGTCGACGCCCAGAATCACCGCGATCCCCTCGAGCGGCACATGCACCGCCCGCAGCACGATCACCAGCATGATGATCCCGACGCCCGGCACACCCGCCGTTCCGATCGAAGCCAGCGTCGCCGTCAGCACGATCGTGAGCTGGTCCGTGAGCCCCAGCCCCATGTTGTACATCTGCGCGATGAACACCGCCGCCACGCCCTGATACAGCGCGGTGCCGTCCATATTGATCGTCGCCCCCAGCGGCAGCACGAAGCTCGACACATCCTCCCGCACCCCCAGCCGGTCCCTGGCGCACTCGATCGTCACCGGCAGCGTCGCCGATGAACTCGAAGTCGAGAACGCCAGCAGCTGCGCCGGGGCCATCCCCTTGAAGAACCGCGCATACCCCATCTTCGTGAAGATCACGAAGATCAGCGGGTACACGCCGAACATGTGGATCGCCAGCCCGACGATCACGACGATGCAATAGACGATCAAGGCCTTGAGGACATCCAAGCCAAGCGTGGAAGCCACCTTCGCGATCAGCGCAAACACCGCCACCGGCGCGATCAGCATGATCAGCTGCACCAGCTTGATCACCGCCTCGGTCATCGCATCGAAGAACGCCACCGCCACATCGGACTTCTTCCGCGGGATCAGCGTGATCCCGATGCCGATCAGGAGCGACAGCGTCACGATCTGCAGCATCTCCCCCTCGGCCAGCGCCTTGAAGGGATTGGTCGGCACGAAGTCGAGGAACACCTGCCAGATGCTCGGCTCCTGCGCTGTCGCGATGCTCGCGCTGGCCTTCGCCTCCTGCTGCGCCTGCAGCTCGTCCCGCACCTCCGCCGGCACGAACTTCCCCGGCCGGATCACATTCGCCAGCGTCAGCCCGATCGTGATCGCGATCGCCGTTGTGCACAGATAGATCGCGATCGACTTCCCGCCGATCCTGCTCAGCTTCCGCAGGTCGTTCAAGCTCGCCACGCCCACGATCAAACTGAACAGCACGATCGGCGCTGCGATGAACCGCAGCAGCCGCAGGAACATGTCCCCGACGAAGTTGTTCGCGTTGACGATCGCCCGCGCGGCCTTGGCAACGAACCCCGCCTCGTAGTTGGGATCGACCGCCAGCCGCTCATCCGGCGGCAGGTCGCTCACCTCTTCAACACCCGCGGGCAGCGTCGGCTCCCAGCGGTGGTCGAAGAACCGCGCAGTATCGCGCACCCCGAGCGCTTCCCACGTCTTCCCCGTCCAGAGGATGTTGAGCGTTGCCCCAACGATGATCCCGAGCACCAGGCCGATCAGGATCTGCCAGTGCAACGCCAGGCCTTTGCTGCGTGCCATGGGCGACAACGCTACCAGATCACGCCCGCCCCGTCACCTGCGCCCGCCCGCCCGGCCCACCGCCGGCCCGCCTCAACCCGGATCATCGCGCCGCTCACGTCCCCATCGTGCCCGTTCAACCAGCCCTCACGGACTCGGCACCACAATCACCTCTCCGCTCTGATCGTCCCGATCGCCGCGAATACACGCCACGATCACCTCCGCCACCGACTCCGGCGCCAGCGTCTTCTCCGTCGGGAACTCATCGCGGCTCACAATCCCCCGCAGCATCTGCGTCTCGACCGCCCCCGGCGCCACCGCGAACGCCCGAATGCTCGCTCCGCCCCCGCCGCCCCCGATCTCCTTCCCCGCCCCGATCTCCTTCCCCGCGTTATGACAACTCCGCGCCAGCAGGTTCACCGACGCCTTCGCCGCGGCGTACGCGTACAGCGTCGGGAAAGGGTCAATCGTCGCCATCGACGACACGTTCACGATCACACCCCGCCGCTTCTGCTCCCGCGCTGCCTTCTCCATCACCGGCCACGCCCGCGCGATCGTGATCGCCGGCGCCACCGCGTTCACATCGAAGACCTCCCGCACCATCGCCGCCGTCGTGTCCGCGATCGTCGCCGGCGGCCCGTACCCCGCGTTGTTCACCAGCGCATCCAGCCGCCCGAACCGCTCGACCGTCTGATCAACGATCCCCGCGGCCTGCTCCGGATCCGCGATGTCCGCCGCGATCGCCGCCCACGGCGTCTTCAAACTCGTGCCCGTCTCCTTCAACGCCTCCACCCGCCGGCCCACCAGCGCAACCGCGTACCCCTCCGCAGACAGCGCCCGCGCCACCGCCCGCCCAATCCCCGATCCCGCCCCCGTGATCAGGGCCACCGGCTGCCGACCGTGTTCAGATATTGTCATGCCCTGCTCACTCCCTGAGTGCCCACCTGTCCGCCCCCGCTCGACCGCCAAACCGGCCCCCCCGATCACCATACACTCGCCTCATGCGGCTGTCCCAAGTCCTCATCTTCCTCGGCCTCGCCGTCATCCTCGGCGTCCCCTTCCTCCTCCGCCCCGCCGCCTCCACCGGCGACAAGGCCGCCGCACGCACCCTCGTCATCGTCACGCCGCACGTCCCCCAGATCCGCGATGAGTTCGCCCGCGCCTTCGAGGCCTGGCACCTCCGCGAGACCGGCGTTCCCGTCCGCATCGACTTCCGCGTCCCCGGCGGCACCAGCGACATCATCAAGCAGCTCCAGGCCCAGTACAACGCCGCCATCCGCGCCGGCCTCATCACCGCCGACGGCGCTGCCGAGCCCGGCACCATCCCCATCGACCTCATGTTCGGCGGCGGCTCCTACGACCACGGCCGCCTCGCTAAAGGCGACGGCGTCACCATGCGCATCGAAGAAGACGGCGAGACCCGCACCATCAACATCCCCATGTCCGTCCCCGCCGGCTTCGAGCAATCCCAACTCGATGAGTGGTATGGCCCCAACCAGATCGGCGCCCAGCAGCTCTACGACCCCCAGCAGTACTGGCTCGGCACCGCGCTCTCCAGCTTCGGAATCGTCTACAACAAAGATGTCCTCGCCCGCCTCGGCGTCGAGCCCCCCAAGGACTTCACAAGCCTCACGGATCCCACGCTCCGCGGCTGGGTCGTCCTCGCCGACCCCCGCCAGTCCGGCTCCATCGCCACCACCTTCGATTCCATCCTCAGCTATTACGGCTGGGACAAAGGCTGGCGCATCCTCCGCGAGATGTCCGCCAACACCCGCTACTTCACCAACTCCAGCACCAAGCCCCCCATCGATGTCAGCCAGGGCGAAGCCGCCATGGGCCTCGCCATCGACTTCTACGGCCGCGGCCAGAGCCAGGCCGTCGTGCCCCCCGGCGGCGACCCACGCGACAGCCGCGTCGGCTACATCGACCCCGCCGGCTCGGTCTATATCGACGCCGACCCCGTCTCCATACTCCGCGGCGGCCCCAACCCCGATCTCGCCCGCTCCTTCGTCGCCTTCACACTCACGCCCGAAGCCCAGGCCCTCTGGCAATTCCCCGCAACCTCCACACCCCGCGGCAAGGACAACCCCACCGGCGTCGACGGCCAGCCCATGGGCCCCGTCGAATACGAACTCCGCCGCATGCCCGTCCGCCGCATCATGTACGACCGCTACTTCCCGCACATGATCGACCGCGTCGACCCCTTCGCCCTCGCCTCAAAGACCGAGCCCCGCGGCTGGCGCTCCTCCCTCGGTCCCATGATGGGCGCCTTCGCCATCGACATCGCCGATGAACAGCGCAGCGCCTGGGCCGCCATCCACGAAGCCAAAGCAGCCGGCCTCGACAGCGACACCATCGACGAGATGGAATCGCACTTCTACGCATGGCCGTTGACCACGATCGACGACCCGACCCTCCACCCCGCCTTCAAGTCCCTCTCACCCGCCGCGGCCGAATTCCTCAAATCAAACCGCATCCGCAACTTCGCCGCGCTCCGCGAATCGCTCCTCCTCGCGCAGCAATCCCTCGCACCCGAAGCGGTGGGGGACCTCGAGCGCCTCGCCGTCCAGACCCCCGAAGAACTCACCTTCACCGCCGATAACTTCCGCACCATCCGCGAATACTGGCGCGGCCCCGGCCGCCAGCAGCAATCCGAAGTCGCCTACACCCTCTTCTTCCGCGCTCAGTACCGCCGCATCCTCGAACTCGCATCCGCGGCAACGCCACGCTAGCCCCGCGGCCGATGGAGTAGGCATGATGCAGACCGTCCCCGCGCCCGCCTCCAAACCCGCCGGCCCCGCCCACACACCCGCGCCCCACGCCGCCTGCCCCAACCCTTCCGGCCACGAACAGCCCGCCTCCGCCCGACGCCTCGCCAAGATCGTCGCCACCATCGGCCCGGCCAGCGATTCGCCCGAGATGGTCCGCCGCCTCATCGACGCCGGCGTCAGCGTCTTCCGCTTCAACTTCAGCCACGGCACGCTCGAAGACCACGCCCGCCGCCTCGCCACCGTCCGCGGCGAAGCGAAGAACATCGGCGTCCCCATCGCCTGCCTGGGCGATCTCCAGGGCCCCAAGATCCGCATCGGCAAGATCCCCGCCGGCGTCGGCGCGGCATCGCCCTCCGGCGGCGGCCTCATCGCCGCTCAGGCCGGCCAGGACATCATCCTCTCCCGCTCGATCAAGGAAGCCATCGTCCGCATGGGCCGTTCCGGCCCCGAGCCCGTCCTCCCCGTCACCTACCCCGACCTCATCGACGAAGTCGAGATCGGCCACCGCGTCCTCATCAACGACGGCGCGGTCCGCATGCTCGCCGTCGAGAAAGACCCCGCCGCCGGCGAACTCCGCTGCCGCGTCGTCTCCGGAGGGCCCATCAGCTCGGGCAAGGGCATCAACCTCCCGCAGAGCAACATCACCGCCCCCGCGATCACCGAGCGCGACTGGGAGTGTGCGAAGTGGGCGGTCGAGCACGAGCTCGACTACCTCGCGCTCTCCTTCGTGCGCAACGCCGCGGATGTCGAAGAACTCCGCACCGGCATCAAGCGCATCGGCGGCGAAGACCGCGGCTGGATCCCCATCGTCTCCAAGATCGAGAAGCCCCAGGCCGTCGAGGCGATCGAATCGATCGTCGCCGCGTCCGATGCCATCATGGTCGCCCGCGGCGACCTGGGCGTTGAGATGGACATCGCCCAGGTCCCCGTTGCTCAGAAGCAGATCATGAAGGTCTGCGCCCAGCACGGCAAACCCTGCATCGTCGCCACGCAGATGCTCGAGACCATGATCGAGAACGCGACGCCCACCCGCGCAGAAGCCAGCGATGTCGCCAACGCGATCTTTGACGGCGCGGATGCGGTCATGCTCTCCGCCGAGACCGCCACCGGCAAACACCCCGCGCTCGTCGTCGAGACCATGGCCCGCATCATCTGCGTCGCCGAAGACCGCCTTCGCTCGCTCCCCGTCTCCGCCAACCAGCCCGTTACGCTCACGCTCGAACACCGCGGCGTCGCCGCCCTCGCCCACGGCGCCTGGGCCGTCGCCAACGAACTGGGCGCCCGCGTCGTCATCTGCTGGTCACAAAACGGCGGCACCGCCCGCTACCTCAGCCAGAACCGCTTCCACATCCCCATCCTCGCCTACTCCTCCAACCCGCGCTCCGCCCAGCGCATGTCCCTCCTCCGCGGCGTCACCCCCATCTGCACCGACCCCCCCGGCGACGGCACCCTCGCCGCCTGGAACGCCGCGGTCGACTCCGAACTCCGCATCCGCAACCTTGCCGTCGACGACGACCCCATCGTCCTCCTCGCCGGCCGCCCCCTCGGCCGAGCCAAAGCGACGAACACCCTCGCCCTCTCCCGAGTCGGCGAAGCCGAAGGCGGCTACAAGCAACAAGCCTGATGCCATGGGTACCCCCACACTCCGTGTGGGGATTGCCTCAACGTCCCACGGCTCGAACGTGCCACGGCTCCGAGCGAAGGCTCTGCGAAGCGAGAAGCCGTGGTTGGGCCCCCGACACCACCGCCGGCCCAGTCCCCACAACGTTCCGTTCCCCTGGGTACCCCCACACCCCCCGTGGGGTTTGTCTCACCGTCCCACGGCTCGAACGTGCCACGGCTCCGAGCGAAGGCTCTGCGAAGCGAGAAGCCGTGGTTGGGCATCCGACAGAGCGTCCATCCCCCGCCCCGCACCAGACCCGGCCCACAGAGCCAACGATCGTTGCCGGGAGATGGGGGGCGCAGGCCGAAGGCCCAGCCCACGAAAATCGCCCCAACCGCTCCCCGCCCGGAAGGGCGGACCTCAATCCCACCGCATCCCGCCCAATCTCGCCCGCGCCGCCACGGCCACACCCACTCGCCCGCCCAACGCACGGGGACTCGCAAAGCCTCGACCCCGTGCCACGCAACGCAGAGCCAACTTCGCGAACAGACTCACCCCGACCTGCCCGGGCCACCCGCCGCGCGATTCTCAAAGCACTGTGTTGGAGAGGCCAACGCGGGATTCCTGAGGCGGAAGCTGACGTGCCCGGGCCACCCGCCGGAGCTGAACCCGATCGAGCGGCTGTGGGCGTATCTGCGGAGCCACTACTTGGCGAACCGGGCTTACGCCGACTACACGCACCTGCTCGCCGCCGGCGCGGAGGCCTGGCAACAACTCACGCCCGACACGCTCAAGTCGGTCTGTGCCTGCCCAAACCTCGGGCACGAGATTCAGGCGTGATCCGTATCAGAGCGGGGCGACTCAGGGCGCTGCCCGGCCCACTGCCGATTCATGCGCCGAACGCGCACGAGACTCAGTGGGGACCCGTCTTACTTGGAAATCGCGGATACGGGAGTTCCGGTCGCCCCGTACGCCTCCACTGCAGAGTGCTTTTCGGAGGGAGCTCGCAGTATGGTCGCCGCACCCGAGACGTCATTCTTCAGAAGTACTTGGCCTTCCCCACCGGAAGTGACTGTTAACGAAAGAACGATACCCGTCTTGCCGAACATCTTGATCTCGGCCATACCGTCGCTATCTGTTCCCAACAGAAGAGCCACATCACCGTCTTTGTTGACAATCTCAATCTTTGACACGCGCGCCACGTCGGGCGGCTCGGTACCGCACTGTGTCAACGGATGGGAGCTGGTGGAACAAAGGAAGACCACGCTTGCATATCCGAGAAACACGGGCAGATTCGAGCTCATGAGTTACTCCTTTGACATTGTATTGGAATCGGGATCAGTGCCAGCTACAAGATGGGCCAAAAGAATACCGGAGGAACAATCGGAGTACATGGCTGTGGCGGACGACTGTCAACCTCGCGAACAGTGCTTACAATGGCGTTATACGTGACCAACCCGTAGGCGTAGATCCCATCGCAGTTGTCCCCACAATTACGCATATCTGCATAAACCATCGTCGTGACTACGGGATTGAGGCTGTAATACGGATTCAGTATTGAAAGCGAAGTGCTGGTAACCTGGCTCGCAAGTACTGCAGGAAGCCCGTGTGCCTGCGGAACTGCCGTTGTAGACCAGCCACTTGGCAGCGCGTCACCGCTTAGCTGACCGCTGCAGAACATGGCTGCCTTGCCAAGTGATCTAAAATTAACATCCTGACCTCGAGGAATGACTCGCCATCGATTATCCAAGACGCTCATTGAATTTGGCGTGACCGCCCAAGCCTCGAAGTAGTCGCGCTGCACCACCGCCGGGGGTAGGAACGGGACACAGCCGCCTTCCGTGGAGGTGACTATAACCCGTTGAATAATCCATGCAGTCTCTCCTTGCGGACAGGGCCATCCTGTCCTTGAGAATCTAAAAATGGTTTCTACGCCCATATTCTTGTTTCGGAGGCTCGCTGCATTGAAAGAGGTGATCTCGGTATCAACACGCCATGCCAGCCCCGACGGATCTGAACTTTCCAAAGGCGAGCCGCGGCTATATCGTAAAAGGTTAACCCCATCGACATACCCAATCGGATCCCTCCGTGTCCACCGTCCCATCTCCGGGTTGTAGACGCGGTGCCTGACGTGATTGAGGCTGGTCGCCGGATCCCACCGATACCCCGCGTACCCGATGCGGTTGCCGACGCTCTCCTCGCTCAGCACCCCGCGGCCGCCCACCTTCCCGGTGTTGGCCGTGTACCAGGCGCCGAAGACCGTCAGGTCGTCGCCGTCGACACCCCCCGATTCATCCAGGTCCGCCGATGGGCTCCCGGCGCCCCAGTCGCTGATGAAGGCGCTCTGGTCCGCCGAATCGACATCCCCGTCCCGGTCGTAGTCCCCCGGGATCAAGGCATACGGCACGCCGTACGCCGAGTACTTCACCCACTCGACGATGTCACCCGTCGAGTCGATGATCGCGCTCACATCCGCCCGCCAGTTCTGCAGGTAGTAGCGCCGCTCCTCCAGCGTCCCATCGGCCGCGGCGGTCCAATCCGAGTTGGCATCCCGGTCCCGCATCACCACCTGATCAATGTACGAGCTCCCCCCATGTCCACGCAAGCCCGCCGCGTGGTAGAGGTACCGCTCCTTGGGATCCGAATCGCTCCCCCGGTAGACGGCCACGACCCGCCACCGCTCATCGTGGGCGAAGTAATAGGTTTTATCGGACCCATCCACCGACCCGTCCGGGCCCGCCCCCATCGAGTCATCGTTGTCGTACAGCCAGCTGATCCGGTACCCCAGACCGTTGTACCGGTACTCGGCCACCAGCGCCTGGTTGTCCGTGCGCTTGACCTTCCGCAGCCGGCCCCACACATCGTACTCGTATTCGTACCTGGTCCCATCGTCAGTCATGTTGCCCACCGCATCGTGGGCCAGGGTGAAGTTGTTCCCCGTCGTGCCGGCGTTGCTGTCCTGGTCGCGGGTCAGCCACTCGTTGGCCACGTTGAAGGTGCCGGTGTCGTCGAGCTCCCCCGACCCCGTGTACGACCCATCGCCATCCAGGTCGAGCTTCCGCCGCTCCCAGTTCCCCGTCTGGCTCAGGGTCGTCCAGAGTTCCTCACGCGTCCGGTCCCCGGTCCCGATGGCGCCCGTGGCCAGGTGCCCCTCCCGGGCGTTGGTCAGGCGGTTGAGGTTGTCCATCGTGTACGCGGCATCGAAGAGGCCCTTGCCCGTTACGCTGTGCCGCGCATCATCGACGCTGGTGATGTTGCTGTTGCGGTCGTAGGCGATCTCCGCCGTGTAGCGGTTCGCGCCCGTCCAGTGGCTCTTGATCACGCGGTTGAACCGATCCCAGTGCGCGTACGCCGTCGGCGTCGTCGCGTACGCGTTGTACTCGGTGCCCGGCTCGGGGAGCTCGGTCCCTACCACCGTGCCCAGACCCAGGTACTCGTACCCCGCGGCCTGGATCTCGCTCATCCCCGCCGGGATGTACAGCCCCTCCACGCGGCTCACCGCATCGTTGATGCCCGTGTCGGCCCCGTAGTTGTAATCGACCGCGTACGAGCCCGGCAGCGTCAGCGTGGTGCGACGGATCCCCGGCCACTCGCCCGATTCATCCACCTTCGTGTAGCCATACGCCACGCTGAAGGCCGCACGCCCCGACCCGCCGCTGATCGTCGAATCGACATCCTGCTCAAACTCCGCCAGATTCCCCCAGTCGTCGTAGCTGTACTGCACCTGGTCCGTCGCCGACCCCGATCCCACGGCCGCGTTGTCGTACTGCGTGATTGTGTCCACCATGCCCCGGCTGTCGTAGGCCGTGCTGATACGCTTGACGGCCCCATCGAAGCCCGAAATTACCGTCGTCGCCCGCCGCGCCGTCTCCCGCCCGGCCGCGTCGTAGTTGCTCTCGATGATGTTCCCCGACTGGTCCTTCATCCAGGTCTGCTGCCCCAGCGTGTTGTAGGCGTAGCTCACCACATCGCTGCCGCTCGAGGAATCGGGGTACGCCACGCTCTGGAGCATGCTGTTGCTCTGCAGAGCGCTCTGCCCGGCGCTGGTCCCCTTGGTCACGCCGAAGGTGTAGGTCGTCACCTGGTCGTCGCTGTCCTGCGTCCCATCGCCATCGAGGTCCACCCAATACTCGGTCATCAGCCCATCGGTGTAGGTGAAGCGCGTGTACAGGTCGTCATCGCCCGTCGAAGAACTGGGCGTGCCGTTGATGTAGTTGCGCACCTCGGCGATCCGCCGCCCCGCATCGTCGTAGAGCGTCCGCGTCACCAGCCCCTTGGGGTCGATCGCATCCCGCACGGTGCCGTTGTCGTTGTAGATCCGCGAGCTCACCAGCAGCGTGTCGGTCCCGGTGGGCACCGACGACACGCCCTCGCTGTCCCGGTCGTAGTTGCTTTCGGCGTTGGTCCCACGCACCGCAGTCGCCACCGGGCGGTTGAGGTCGCTCTCATAAAACATCGTCGTGATCTGCGCCCGGCCCTTGATCTTCGAGCCCGCGAAGTCGACCAGCGAGCGGTCCGTGTCCTGATCGAGGGCGCCCGTCGTCGTGGTGTCGTTGTGGAAGCGGCTGATCTGGACCGACATCAGCGTCAGCCCCGTGTCCTCATCGAAGTAGCTCTGCGACTCCTCGAGCACGATGTCGGCGGGTGGCCCGGCCACGCCCCCTCCTTGACATAAGTACTTCAAAGTTCCGTGCCACGGGGTCGAGGCTTTGCGAGTCCCCGTGGTTGGGCGACCGATCAACCGTGACCGTCGCACTCGCCAGCTCCCTTCGATCCGTCCAACGCGTGACACCACCACCTCCCCTTCAACCGTGACCATCACAGCCCCACCTTCCGGTCCCCCAGCAGCCGCTCCGGGAACGGCCCCGTGAAGGTGGACCGGTCGAACACCACTGTACCGATCGGCGGCCCGGCGTACTCCGCGCCAGCGTACCACGCAGCCGACGACCACCGCCACGCCGCGGCACGCTCCAC